>CAZDBT010000017.1:0-13866 GCA_964503795.1 uncultured Candidatus Saccharibacteria bacterium | reverse complement strand
CAATACAGCAACTACAAGATAGGCGGGCCGGCCCGTTATTTTTTTGCGCCTAAAACCGTTGAGGAGTTAACCGAGGCGGTGAAAAAAGCTAGAGCGGAAAAGTTGCCGATCTTCATTTTGGGCGGCGGAACGAATTTGATCATCAACGATGCGGGCTTTGACGGATTAGTGATCAAACCGGAGGTGGGCGGATTAAAGCGCAAAGGGAATTTAATTTTGGCCGGCGCCGGGGTTTTAATGTCCGATTTACTTAATTACGTAATTACTCAATCACTTTCCGGTCTAGAGTGGGCGGGTGGTTTGCCGGGCACAGTGGGCGGGGCGGTGCGGGGGAATGCGGGAGCTTTTGGCGGGGAGACGAAAGATAATATTAAAGAAGTGGTGAGTCTGGATATTAAAGACGTTGAGCCAAATTTGGTAAAAAGGAACCGGGAGGCCTGCCAGTTCGGCTATCGCAACAGTATTTTCAAAATTAACGACGGGCACGAGATCGTGACGGAAGCGGAATTTGAATTAAAGCCGGGCACTGCCGCGGCTATAAAAAAAGTTATAGATGAGAAAATAAAATATCGGCAAGAACGCCAGCCGCTGGAATATCCGAACATCGGTAGCATCTTCAAGAATGTGGATCTGCACAAAGCTCCGGCGGAAGTCGTAGAAGCGTGCCAGGCGGTCATCAAAACTGATCCATTTCCGGTGATCCCCACCGCGCACCTTATAAACGAGGCCGGATTGAAGAACCGGCAAGTCGGTCAGGCGATGGTTTCCCCCAAGCATCCGAACTTTATTATCAATCTGGGAGAGGCGACCGCGGAAGACGTGAGGGCTTTGATAAAAGTTGTGAAAACTACCGTGAAAGAAAAATTCGGCGTTGATTTAGAAGAGGAAGTAATTTATGTTTAAACCATGAGGACCAATATCAAATACACCGGCCTTGATTCCACGCTGGCGATGCAGACTTATATTGAAGAGGCGATGGCGGTTTTGGAGAAATTTTTGGAAAAAACAGACGGAGATTCCGTGATCGCCCAAGTGGAATTGGCGCGCGATACCAATCATCACAAGAAGGGCGATGTTTATAGCGCCGAATGTAATTTGGAAGTAAATGGTAAGTTGCTCCGGGCGGCTTGCGAAGGCTCCGACCCGAGAGTTTGCATTGATGATGTGGTAGACAGGATGAAGGCGGAGATCAAAAAACAGAGCGCTCTGGCGAGGCCGCAGGACACTTCCGGGCAGAAGAAATTAAGAAAGTTACGCGGCAAAGATTAGATCACAAAAGAATAAAAGCCCGCCAGTAGGCGGGTTTTGCTTTTATTCTCTGTCATCAGCTTTCGCGGTCTTCATATTTTGCAGCTCATGCAGTCTATCGGTGAGATGCAAAATGGTTTTGACTTGGTCCTTGGATCGCTCAATGTGTTGCTTCAGGAATTCGGTATCCATTGCTTTCTCCCTTCCATAAATTCTGGCGAGTTCTTCCCAGATCTTGCCGATCAGATCCACCTGACGGGCATTCAGCTTTTCTTTTTTGGGGACAGTTTCCACGGCGGTCATAACTTGTCCTCCTAGCCGTAACTATTTAAAGATTGGCCTTTTTGCCGAAATTTGTCAAAGGCGCAGATAAGAGCGTATAATAGAGCAATGTTTAAGTGGTTCGCAAAGCTATTCAAATCAGACAAAGAACTCCGCCTGAAAGTGGCAGAGGTTAACGCTTTAGAGGCGGAGATAAAAGAACTTTCCAGCGAGCGGTTGCTTGAAGAGAGTAATTCTCTGAAGCGTCTGATCCAGGAGGGGAAAATGACTTTAGACGAGGCCCTGCCCCGGGCTTTTGCGATAGTGCGGGAAACTGCCAAGCGCACGCTGAATCAGCGGCACTTTGATGTGCAGTTGATGGGTGGAATCGTTCTGCACCAGGGGAAGATCGCCGAGATGCGCACCGGCGAAGGCAAAACTTTGTCGGCCACCGCTCCGGTTTATTTGAACGCGCTTTCCGGAAAGGGCGTGCATCTGGTTACCGTCAATGAATACTTGGCGAAACGCGATACGGTTTGGATGGGCCAGATCTATCACGCGCTGGGATTGAAGGTGGCCTGTCTGATCCACGAGGGAGCGAAGATGTATGACCCGACTTTCAATCCGCCAGCTGGCGGATCCGCCATACTGGACAAAGAACGCGACACCACCGGAGCTTTTTTGGTGCAGGAAGAATATTTACGGCCGATCAGTCGCCGGGAGGCTTATCGCGCCGACATTACTTATGGCACCAACCATGAATTCGGTTTTGATTACCTGCGAGACAATTTAGTTTATAAGCCGGAAGACCAGGTCCAGCGGCCGCTCAACTACGCCATCATCGATGAGGTGGACAGCGTTTTAATTGACGAAGCTCGTACACCGTTGATAATCTCCGCGCCCGACACCGAATCCAGCGAGTTCTATAAAACTTTCGCGCGATTAGTTGAGCGATTGGAGGAGGGCGTGGATTATACGAAGGACGAAAAACTGCGCACGATCGAAATTACCGATGAGGGGATCAACAAAGTAGAAAAGGCGATCAATGTGCAGAATATTTATTCTCCGGAAAATTTGCGGCTCACGCATTATCTCAATGAAAGTTTGAAAGCGAAGGCTTTGTTTAAGCGTGATAAAGATTACGTGGTGAAAGAAGGAGAAATTATTTTGGTGGACCAGAACACCGGCCGGTTGATGTTGGGCCGCCGCTACTCCGGCGGATTGCATCAGGCCATTGAAGCCAAAGAAAACGTGCGCGTGCAGCAGGAGTCGCGGACCTACGCTTCCATTTCAATTCAAAATTATTTCCGGTTGTATAAGAAGCTGGCCGGTATGACCGGCACGGCGCAGACTTCCGCCGAGGAGTTCGACAAGGTTTATAAGCTGGAAGTGAACTCTATTCAGCCGAACCGGCCGATGGTGCGCAAAGACGATCCCGATCTGATCTACAAAACTTCCGCCGGAAAATATGCCGCGATCGCCGCTGATGTAAAAGCCCGGCAGGAAAAGGGCCAGCCGGTGCTGATCGGCACAGTTTCCATCGCGAAGAACGAAGAGTTATCGCGAGCTTTGCGCGAGGCCGGAATCCAGCACGAAATGCTCAACGCTAAGAACCACGAGCGCGAGGGCGCGATTATCGCCCAAGCTGGACGCAAGGGCGCAGTAACGGTGGCGACCAATATGGCCGGCCGCGGTGTGGACATCATTTTGGGCGGCAATCCGCCGGATATTTTGGAAGCGCAGAAAATTAAAGACGTGGCCGGTTTGCACGTGATCGGCACGGAGCGGCATGAATCCCGCCGCATTGATAATCAGCTGCGTGGCCGCGCCGGCCGGCAGGGCGATCCGGGTTCTTCGCAATTCTTTTTGTCGTTAGAAGACGACTTGATGCGTATTTTCGGAGGGGAGCGCATCCGCGGAATGATGGAGTGGTTGAAAGTGCCGGAAGATATGCCGATCAGCGCGAAGTTGGTAACCCGTTCGGTTTCGCAGGCGCAATCCAAAGTGGAGGGCTTCAACTTTGATGCCCGTAAGCACTTGTTGGATTACGACGACGTGATGAACAAGCAGCGTTTAGCGATCTACAAAAAGAGGCAGGAGCTGTTGGAGTCAAAATGCCATCCGCAGATCTTGGCGATGTTGGATATGCTTTGGATGAGCCACTTGGAAAATATGGAAGCGTTGTCGGAATCCGTCCGCCTGCGCGCTTATGGTCAGCACGATCCGCTTGTTGAATATCGCCGCGAAGGGCATCTATTTTTCCAGCAACTACTGGCGGAATTCGATCAGTGGATGACAGAGAATGCTGAAAAGTTGAAGGGCGCTCCGGTGGTAGCCCCGCAGCCGAATATTCCGAAAGTTGATTCTTCGTCTGGAACTGAAGTCGGCAGAAATGACCCGTGCCCATGCGGGAGCGGTAAGAAGTATAAGAAGTGCCATGGAAAGTAGAAGTGACATTTAGACATTTTGATATTTCGAGACCGGGAGATTTCGATATTTTGATATATCGATATTTCGAAATATAATGTGCGGGTGCGGTGAGTTTCCAAAAATATGGCATCAATCCAAAAATTTGAGGATCTGATTTGTTGGCAAAGAGCCAAAGATTTGGCGAATTTTATTTTTGATATTACTGATAAGCCTCAATTTAAAGATATTGATTTGAAACGACAAATTCGCCGCGCTGCGGTTTCTCCGATGTCTAATATCGCTGAAGGCTTTGATAGAGGAACACAGGCGGAATTCGTTGATGCGTTATTTATTGGTAAGGGAGAAGTTGGTGAAGTCCGCGCCCAGCTTTATATTGCCAATGACCGTCGATATATCGATATGTCGGAATTTCGAAAGGGAATGCAATTGACTGATGAATGTTCAAGGCTGATCCAAAGCTTTTCCGAGAAGCTGAAAGGTGGTTCTGCCCGTGGTCTTCAATTCAAATCCGTTCCCAAAACTGATCCAGCCGAAGCCCTGATCAAAAAATACGCTCCGGAAATTCATCAGAAGTTCTACGCCGGAAAATAAAAACCCCGACTGGTTAGATCGTCATATCAGGAACAAATGAATAAGTTAGCAGAGTTTCTGAAGAAAAGGTTTTTTGAAGGGAAATAGAGTAGGTGAAATGATAAAATGTAAAGGTGATATTTCCATGGGGGGGGGGCTTTAAAAGTTGTAATTTTAGCTTGCATATTGGCGTTGTTTATTTCGCCGGCGTTTTCTTTTGCGCAGACCGTTTATTTGGACGCGCAGAGCTTGGTTGGCCGGGCGAGTTTAGTTTTTTCGCCGAAAGCAGGGACTTTTCAGGAGGGTTCGGTATTTGATGTACAGGTATTTTTGGATACCCGCGGGCAGAGCGTCAATACTGTTGAACTTCATGTTTCTTTCCCAACGGACAAGCTTTTCCTAGTTCGTCCTTCCGGCGATAAATCCATTATCGGTTTGTGGCTCGAGCCGCCAAAATATTCCAACACCGATGGCCGGGCTTCTTTTATCGGGGTCATTCCAGGAGGAATCGTTACCAATAGCGGCTTGATCAGCACGCTTACTTTTCGCACAAAAGCTGCCGGGACGGCCGTTGTGAAGGTAGCTAGTACCTCGCGAGTGTTAATGAATGACGGGTTAGGCACGGATGCGGAAGTAGATTATGGCAGGGCTAGTTATTCAGTGACCGCTAAGCCTCCGGATGGCATTGCCGTTTTTTCGGAAACGCACCCGATCCAGGACCGGTGGTACAACAACAATAATCCGATCCTGCAGTGGGACAAAGATGGTGAAGCGGTAGATTTCAGTTACACCCTAGATAATCAGCCGTTTACCGTGCCCGACAATGTGGTAGACACCCAAGATGCCTTGAAACAATTCCAGAATCTGAAAGATGGCGTTTATTACTTTCACATTAAGGCTCGCAAGAACAATGTTTGGGGCGTTCCCACTCATTTCGCTTTGCATATTGACGCTCATCCGCCGGCGAGTTTTCGGCCGAGCGTTGATTTTATTGACTCGGGCCATGTGTTGATCTCTTTTTTCACCACCGATCTGCTTTCAGGATTGGATCATTATGAAGTCGGCGTGATCGATTCATCACAGCCATCAACAGAGGCCCCAGCTTTTGTGCCGGCCGAAAGCCCGTATCAACTTCCTTCTGTCCCGGACAATGCGAATGTGATAGTGCGGGCAATAGACCGGGCGGGTAATGTAAGGGATTCCCGGATCAGTGTTTCGCCGTCATCGCACCGCTTCCTACAAAAATATGCATCGTTCTTTTTAGCCGGAACGCTGGTCCTGCTGTTGCTGATGATCCTGCACTATTTCTTCGGGCATCATCTCATCGCGCATTTCAAGCGCCTAATGGCGGCTTGGAAAAAAGAAGAGACGAAACATCGCGACGACAAACTTTGAAAATAAAAAACCCGGGATTTATTCCGGGAGAGAATCTTCTTGCGGTTTTTTGGTAAGCCGCGCTTTCAGATAATCATTATTGACGATCTTGGCGAAAGTTTCAGCCAGTTTCGGCCGATAATTTCCAATGATGCCACAGGCCTCGCCGATCTCTTCTTCACGCCCAATATTCACGTTCAAAAAGATCTGCAAAACCTCCGCGTCTGTAAATGTATCGCCGCTGACCGCGGCGATCTTCAGATCGTGCAGCGAATAGTTCCGGTCTGTGTCCATGGCCACCATACCCTAAGAAGCTATTTATATCTTATTATGTAATCAGAAAATAAAAAACCCGGCTACCCTATGAAAACAGGGCGAGGGAGCGTTGGTTTAAGGAACATGCCGTAGGCGGTTTGGTTTGGCTCGTTCGTTATCTATCGAACGACAAACCGCCGAGGTTGAAGAAAACCGGCCCACAGGAGGCCGGTTATTCTGTGTCCGAGAAGCAATGCGACCAAGCTATTTCCCGATGGGGCTGGCGGAGAATTTGAGTGTGCGGCTGACGTGATTTTGCGGATTAGTGTCGCTATTTGATAGAGTCATTTCCACATCCACAGAGTAGGATGGCGGCAGAGATAGTTCCGTAGAAGGATTAGTGAGGGTATGGACGGTGAATTTCAGATCATCGGCTTTAACTTTTCCGGTAGTGATCGGCGCGCCATTAACTTGAATTTCGGTTCCCGACAAAGCGATCACTGTGGATGTGCCGCCGATAGATATGGCTAAGGAAGTCGAGGGAGAGGCAACCGGGGCGACGGCAGGATCGGAGGATCGGATCAGGCTTTGAATTCTATTACTCACAAAACCCAATTGATTGGAAACTTCCACCAACCCGCTTTGCTGGCCTTCCACGCGCAAAATGATCACCAAAATTCCGGTGAACATACCGGCCACCATCGCGAAGATAGCTACATACAATAGGAGTTCAATTAGGGTAAAGCCTTTCTGACTCGTCATTTTTATAAGTATAACATCTAGACAGCTGTGGGGTCGGTGAACATTATCGCGGCAGTCTTGGCCAAGATCCGGGCATCTAGAGCCAGCGTCCGGTTTTTCAGATAATGCGCGTCGAGCTCCAGCTCTTTCAAAAAAGGCAGGCCGGAAGCGCCGCTGACCTGGGAAAGTCCGGTTAGGCCGGCTTTGGCGAGCATTAGATGTTTATATTCCGCCGGATAGTGGATCACTTCTCCCGGTTCATGCGGACGCGGGCCGACCAGCGCCATCTCGCCTTTAAAAACATTGATCAGTTGGGGAATTTCATCTATCCGAAACTTGCGGAGTAGTCGGCCGACTTTGGTTACCCGTGGATCTTTGGTCATTTTGAAAAATGGTCCGTCGGTGCGTTCGTTTAAAACTTGCAAAACCTTTTTCATCTGATGGGCCCCTGTATACATTGAGCGGAATTTATAAACCTGGATCTTTTTTCCTTTGCTGACCCGATCCAGCCTGATGAGCGCCGGGCCTTTGGATTCTATTTTGATCGCGGCGGAGATGATCGGGTAAAGCGGGGCAGTTATCAACAGCCCTAACGCCGAACCGAGTATGTCTGCTAGCCGATTCATATTATAATTTTACCATTACTGCGATGAAAATTGCTTTAGTCCACGATTATCTGAACCAATACGGCGGAGGAGAACGGGTGTTGGAATGCCTGATGGAAATGTTTCCGGAAGCGCCGGTTTATACCTTGCTGCACGACGTGGAAAAAACCGGCGGGCGGTTTGAAGATCGGGTAGTAAAGACCAGCTTTCTGGATTTTAAATTCGCGCGGCGCAATCACCGCCTTTTTATTCCGCTGATGCCGCTGGCGGCGCGTTCGCTTAATTTGAGTGATAAATATGATCTGATCATTTCCGACACGGCCGGCTTCGCCAAGGGCATCCGCTATAATCGCCGTACTACCAAACATATTTCCTATATCCACACCCCGCTTCGCTATGCCTGGGAGCAGGATGAATATTTGCGGCCGGTGCTTTCCAATTTCAAATTAAAACTAGCCCGCCCGGTCTTGAATTACCTGAAGCATTGGGACTGCAAATACGGAAAGCGCCCGGATGTATTGTTAGCCAACTCAAAATTCATCGGGAAAAAGGTAAAGGAATATTACGGCCGGCCGGCGAAAATAGTTTATCCGCCGATGGATACGGATATTTTTTATTACGACGAAGCTGGCTACAACCCGAAAAATAAACACCCATATTACCTGGCGATCGGCCGGGTTCTGCACTACAAACGGTTTGATCTGGTGGTGGAGGCTTTCAAAAAGCTTGGTTTGCCGTTGAAGATCGTTGGTGGCGGGCCGGAGCTGGAGAAAGTCCGGCGGCTGGCGGAGGGCGCGAAAAATATTGAATTTATCAGTTTTGTAAATGATGAAAATGAACTGCGGAAGCTTTATGCCGGAGCCAAAGCTTTGATCTTCCCGCAGGTGGAGGATTTCGGTCTGGTGGCGGCCGAGGCGCAGGCCTGCGGCACGCCGGTGATTGCCTACGCCGAAGGGGGAGCGACCGAGATCGTAGAAAACGGCAAGACCGGAATTTTATTCCCCCAGCAGAGCGTGGAGAGTTTAGTGGGTGCCGTAGAGTTATTTCAAAAGAAGCGTTTTACCCGGAAGGCGATTGCCGCTTCGGCCCGTCGGTTTTCCAAAGACAACTTCCGCAAAGAGATCGTCTCGTTGATATAGGGTTTAGGGTATAGCCAAAAGCCAATAGCGCGAGAACGAATAGGCTTGACTGGTAGCGGGTTCTATGCTACAATCTCGGCAGTCTTTTAACATTCCAAAACTTCTTTTTCAGGAGGTCTAATCGTGGGAAGCCAGAGCGGAGACACCGTTCAGCACTCAATGAGATTCGTGCGGGAAAGAGTGGATCAGGTCATCGCGGAGGCGGATCGGGAGATGGCGGCCGAAATGTCGGCGAAAGTCGCAGTGGAGGAGAAGCTTGTCGTGGAGGCCAAAGCGCCGGAGATTCCGAAGAAGGCCGAGGCGTCCAGTCGAAGATCAGAAACATTCACGGATTTTCTCGACGCTCATGGCAATCAATTTTGTGGGGCCAGTTTGGGTTTCGGCATCTGCTTTTTGTTTTTATCGATGGGCTTTGCTGGTTTCTATAATTGGGCACATGCCGATGTGACGGGGGCAAAAAGCCTCGGAAGGATTATGGGTTGGTGGACTGTTGCCATTTGTGTGCCACCCATTCTGAATTTGCCATCCAACGGCGCATTCCTTGGATATCCTGCTCTGGCGCTGGTGTTTTTCGCCAGAAAAAACCTTTCCGGGATCTTCTATGCCATCACCAACACCGCTTTTGGGGTCTGGACGGTGGCGAAGTCCACCGTGGTAGGCATCGGGACGGGCATCAAGTGGATCGGCATCGGTTTGTACTACATAATTACGAATCAGCTGATGCCGAGCGCCTGCTGGAAGTATGCAAGTACTTTGTATTCTACGTGTTCTTCGGATGATGTTAGGCCCCTCCTCACTTCCTCGTTTCATTTTATTGGTGTCTTGGCCAGCATTGTGGCGTTTGGAGATGGCTGGGGACCTCCGCTCGTCGGTAAGCTGATCATCGGCTGGTGGGGGTTCTACATCCTAAACCTGTTCTACATGATCGGCAGGGAAGCGCGGGCGAAGAAAGTGAGCTGAAGTTATATCCTCTAGCGGAAACGCTAGGGGATTTTTTTACCCCGCTGAGCTGGATCACTAAAATAGGCTCGAAATAGGCCTATTGACTTTTAGCTCGGTATATGATACACTGCCAGCAGTCAATAAAACTAACCAGTTTGAAAACCGAATAGAAAGGAGGGCAGATGGATGCTTTGAAGGAGACGCAAAAAGCGTTCCCGGCTTACGAAGACGGCGGCAACGTGGAAGTTGCCCGTCGGCTCCACAAGCACGTGACCGACGAGGAGATGCTCCGGTGGTCGCAAATTTCCCGCAAAACGGGAATGATGGGCACCACGGAGACGCGCCGTTATTTTGAGGTGCAGATGTGCCAGACCTGTCTCGGGCGCATGAACGCGCTGGAGACGGGGCAGGCAGTTCACGGCGATGACGAGGGTCACCGCCTCACCAGTTCCCGTATCCCGGTGTTCGTGGTCGCGGAGAAGACTCATCTGGACAGCGATGAGCTCCGCAACTGGCCGGATCTTCCGAAGGATCGGCTGGAGCATCAGACCGGTTGCCCGGCTTGCCGGGCAAAGGTCCGCGACCTCGAGGAGGCGCGGAGGAAGGAAGCCCGCTCACTGCGGCAGTCAATCACGGAATACTTTTTTGGAGATCACACATGATTACGCCCAAGAAGCTTGTGATGCGCGCCCGGGAGACGCGCAGGATGGAGATCACTTCGACTCCGAGCTGTCTGGCCTGGACCGAAGTTTGTCGCTGGCCAAATGTTTCCCCGGAAGCCAAGTACCATATCAATGTCTGTCCGTTCTGCAAGAACCTGGTTTCCCCCACACCGGAGGAAACGAGGAAGATGTTCAGGAAGAAGCGCATGGGCCTGTTCAGCAGGCTGATCGGCTGGCTTTTCCGGAAGTAGCAGTTACGACCCCATTTCCTTCGGGAGGTGGGGTCTTTTTGTTCCTTACTTTATAAACTTTACAAACTGGCAGCCTTTTTGCTACTATTGTTCCTAATGTCCGAGTTAGATAACAACAACGGGACGGCGGTGGCAGGCGAAGAATTGGCGCCGCAGGGCCCGACGATGGACCAGACCTTAATGGAAGAAATGGTTAAGGCCGGTGTTTTGTATGGCCGGAAAAAGTCCAAGACCCATCCCCGGATGAAGCCTTTTATTTTCGGCACCCGCAATGGCATTGAGATCCTGGAATTGCCGAAAACAATGGAAACTATCGAGAAGGCCGGCGAGTTTTTGAAAGAAACCGCCAAGAAGGATGGATTGGTTCTGGTGGTCGGCACCAAGCCGGCCTCGCAGGATCTAATGGAAGAGTTCGCTAAGAAGTTTGCTTATCCTTATGTCGTGAAGCGCTGGCTGGGCGGCACGCTGACCAACTTCAAAACGATCCTGAAGCGCATCCAGTACTACATGACCCTGAAAGCCGACAAGGCGACCGGAAAATTGGAAAAGTACACCAAAAAAGAACGGGTGGAGTTTGATAAGCAGATAGAAAAAATGGAAGGTTTCTTTTTAGGTCTTGAGCGTTTGTCCCGCTTGCCGGACGCGGTTATCGTTGTGAACGTTAACGATCATATCACCGCTGTCCGCGAAGCCAAGCGTATGAAAATTCCGGTGGTGGCTATTTTGAGCACCGATACCAATCCGGAAGTAGTGGAATATCCGATCCCGGCCAACGACAATTCCCGCAACAGCATTGCCTGGATCCTAGCGAAACTGGAAGCGAAAGTTCAGGAAGGTTTGAAAGAGCGCCCGGCTTCCGTCGGTACCGTTAAGCCGGTTTAGTTTTTACTTTACAAACTTTATAAACTCTCTAAACTTATTATTTATATGAGCGCTGCTGACGTACAAAAATTAAGAGAATCTACCGGAGCGGGGATGATGGATTGCAAACGAGCTTTGGATGATGCCGGTGGTGATTTTGATAAAGCTGTTCTGCTGATCAACGAGCGTGGTTTGACCAAAGCAATGAAGAAAGCCGACCGGGCGACCGGGGCGGGTTTATTGGAGAGCTACATTCACAACGGCCGCGTTGGCGTTTTGATGGATATTCGCTGCGAAACCGATTTCGTGGTTCGCTCCGAACCTTTCCGGGAGTTAGCGCACAATTTGGTGATGCATATCGCCGCCATGAATCCCGAGAGCGTGGAAGCTTTAGCGCAGCAGCCTTATGTAAAAGATCCCAGTCTGACGATCGACGCTTTGATCAAAGGAACCATCGCTAAGATCGGCGAGAACATTCAGGTAGCCAAGTTTTGCAGGTACGAGTTATAGTATTAGCAATGTGGTACAACCTGGTTCTTCAGATAATCGTATTCTCCAGTCTGGGCTTGGTGATCTATATGATCGCCCGGGCGATCCCGCGCGTGCCTGAAGAAACATCCTCGCCCCGCCGTTCCAATTGGGTGGATCGCCTAATGGCGAAGATCCCGATGTCCAGGATCGACGACAACATCAATTCCTTTTTCGCTAAATTTTTGCGTAAGTTGCGGGTGGTAGTGATGAAGATGGACAACTTTATTAACGACCGATTGGGAAAGTTAAATAGGAAGGTTCCACCTGCGGAAAATAAGGACTCTAGCCAGGACCAGAATAAATCGGTATTATAGGGTTTGCGGGCGGGTGGCAGAGCGGTCAATTGCATCTGACTGTAGATCAGACGCCTTTATGGCTACGGGGGTTCGAATCCCTCCCCGCCCACAAATTTTCTCCGCCACCCGGCGGAAAAAAATTGCCGGTGTAGCTCAATGGCAGAGCAACGCTTTTGTAAAGCGAAGACAGGTGTCCGATTCACCTCACCGGCTCATTCAGTTCGTATTTTTTGAGTGTAAATAGAAAACCTTTCATGTTAGGCTGATTTTAGTTACTTCAAATAGATCAGGAGGTTCTCTTGAGCAGAATTTTCCGGGTTCTGAAGTTCGCCCTGCTTGCATTCTCCCTTTCCTTGTTAGTTTTTTCCTTGGTGGTCATCAACCGCCTTGGCAAGTTGGGACCCCGTAGTCCGACTTCTAACAGTTACACGGGTGCGTTATCGGATCTGCTGTACCAGCCAGAATCCAGAGCGGTGCCCCGGTTAGTGAGTTGGTTGGACTACCGTTTCTATGATTCCCGTAAGTTGGATTATCCGAAACTGTACAATGCGGCTCTGGAAGGCATAAAAGTTGAATTGAAAGACCGAGGCGTTACTTGGGATTTTGCCAAGATCGACCCCTGGGATACGGAAGACGGCGCCAGAGAGAGTTTTGAAAAGGAATTCGATAAGGCCTTGGAGGCGGGAAAGTCGGCTAAGGATCTTGGCAGGCATGATCTGACTTTTGCCGGAGAGGATGCCCTGCTGAAATCGCTTGGCCGATCGCACAGTTATTTTCTGTACCCGCCCGGGCACCCGAAAGGTTTTCCGGTCTCCGGTAGTTTCGTGGGCATCGGAGCATCGATCGGGAAGATGGAAGACGGCACTCTCTATTTCAGCAAGATCTTCCACGGCAGTCCGGCCGAAAGGGCGGGGCTGTTGGCTTTTGACCGTCCGGTTGCCGTGGACGGCAAGCCGGCTCCGAACGATCCCGCCGCTCTGGCGGCAATGGTTCGCGGAGAAAGAGGCACTAAGGTGAAGCTGACTATCGAGCGGCAAGGTAAGCGGATAGATTTCGAGATCGAGCGTGACACAGTTGAACCGCCGACCGTCGAAGCCCGGATCGTCGAGGATGGGAAGTATCACTGGGCCGTCATTGAGTTGAGCGGTTTCGAACCGGAGATTTACAGGAAGTTGCGAAAGTTGATCAATGCTCTCAAGATCTTCGGCTCTGATGTGGATGGCATCGTGCTTGATCTGCGTGGGAATCCCGGTGGCGATATCGAGATCCTGCAGCTCTGTCTTTCTTGGTTCCTGCCGAAGGACGCCGAGATCTGTGTCTTTGAGGACGAGATCGAGCGTAGAACGATCTATGCTCATGGAGAGCCGGCCACCGATAAGCCGGTCGTGGTGTTGATCGACGGTCACAGCGCTTCCGCCTCCGAGATCTTCGCGGCCACTATGCAGGAATATCAGCGGGCGACCATTATCGGCGCAAAGAGCGCTGGCGCGGTTGAGGCTGGCAATGTGGTTGCGCTGGACTATGACGCGGAGGCAATGATCACAGTCGCGCAGGTTTACACATCCGGAGGCAAGCTTTTGGAAGGAGTCGGCGTAGTCCCGGATATTGAATCGGGCCTCACCGATAAGGATGTGATTGCCGGAAGAGATCCCTTCGTCGATAAGGCATTGGAAGCGCTGCGATTGACTAGAGAGGGGAAC
>CAZDBT010000016.1:0-14383 GCA_964503795.1 uncultured Candidatus Saccharibacteria bacterium | reverse complement strand
TCTCGAGTCCTGTACTCACCGCCCGTCAAGTCAAGGAAGCCGGTAATACCCGAACCGCGACGTTCGTCGTAGCAAGGTAGGATCGGTAACAGGGGCTAAGTCGTAACAAGGCACGCGTAGCGGAAGCTGTGCGTGGATCAATTAAACTAAAATTCTCAAAACCTTCTTTTATTTAGAAGTGAGAATAAGTTGTCGATTTTTAAGCAATTAATTTAAGGTTTTAATCGAGGAGCCTTTAAGTCTCGATCACTTTGGGATAACTACAAAATTTTGGACATTCTTGGTTAAACAAAAATCGCTGGAGACATCCGGCGGTTTTTGTTATTATGAGGCAGTTCATTAAATGGAGGACTTGTGAAGCAGAAAACCTTGGCCGAGCAAAAGCTGATGCTGGCTGACCTGATCGAAAAAGGACGTTCTATGTTAAGCAAGGAAGAACTTACTGATCTTGTTCCGCATCTGACCTTGCAGCTACAGGCGGATTGGCATAGCAAGCGAAAATTATTCGCTTATCCATTGGGTTTCGCGCTTGTAGCGAAGTTGGGAAGCCTACTTTCTGCAAAGAAGTATTTGCTTCGGCTCTGGTCGGAAAAGAAGTTGATGCCATACAAGACACTAGGGATCAGTAAGTGCCTGGCCCAGGCTCTGTATAAGGAATTTACTCCTTATTACAGATATAAGAAGGACGCTGTCGCCTGGCTGCGCGCTGAGTCTAGAAAGAAAGGAGATCGCAGTATCTGTATTATTGAGCCGAATCAATTTGGTTTGTATAGTAAAAAAGCCCTTGCGGTACTAAAGAAGTTAGGAATTTAATAAAAGCTAACTCACCCTACCCGGGGTGTTTTTTAATGTGGATAAGCGAGCTAGTGGATTTTTTCTATATAGGGAATAGAATAGAGGATATGACACACACTAATAAAAAAGGTTTCACGCTTATTGAATTGCTGATCGTTATCGGCATTTTGGCGATTTTGGCCACAGCCGTTATTTTAATATTGAATCCGGCAGAACTTTTCCGTCAGGCGCGCGACTCCCAGCGTATTTCCGATATGGCTACGATGAAGAGCGCCTTGGCTTTCTATCTTTCTACGGTTGGTTTTAAACCCGGTGACCTGGGAGCAGCTGGTAGCTGTTATGTTTATAATCCTGCATCAGTAGCCCTCTCTGCTGGTTGCGGGGGCCGCCATGCGACCGTCACCAACGTTTCTCGATCAAGCCTGAAAGTGAATGATCCCACCGTTGGCTGGGTTCCGGTTAATTTCGATAATGTTCCCGGGGGAGCTCCACTGTCCGTTTTGCCAAAAGACCCATCAAATGATATTGCTAATGGATTTTATTATTCTTACGTCGGAACCGATGCCGGCACTTTTGAGCTAGATGCTAATATGGAGAGTGGCCGATATTCCTATGGCGTTCCTCCTGGCAAAGATGACGTTGAATCGGTTGACGGCGGGAATAAATCCGATCTTTATGAGGTGGGAACTGACCCCGGTCTTGATCTCTAATCTAGTAATCGCGGTTTTTCTCTTGGGGGCGCAGCTAACGTTGCGCCCTGCTTCGTTTTTGCGTGTGGCGCGACTGGTTTTTTGGATATTGATCTTTGGCGGAATTTTTCTGGCCAGCTACCTTACTTATCAGCAATATAATCTTTGGCTGGCGCATCCGATCTCGCGGCTTTTATTGCCGCCGCACCAAAGCATCTGGTATTTCTTTTATTACGCGCTGAATAATTTTTATCTGGCGACTGTTTTAGCGTCATTGGCCGCCCTCGTTGTTTTGCTTGCCGCTAATTTATTAAACAAAAAGTTCCAAGCGAGATTTTTTGAACCAGCGGAGCCATATGTTCTAGGTTCGGCAATTTTATTGGTTGGTCATCCGGCCTGGCTTTATTATTTGCCATCCGTCTTAATCATCTACTTGCTACTTGCCACTTTCTACTTCCTACTTTTTCGTAGCCGCGAAAAGCGCCTATCGTTTTACTATTTTTGGCTTCCTGTCGCCGCGTTAGTTATAATGAGTAGTAAGGTGATTTCCCTAGTCGCTAAACCCTAGTGGCTAGTCGCTGATTCTATGGTTCAAATACCCGACGATAAATTAAAAGAGATCTTGGTCAAAGAGGGAGCGATCAGCGGGCCGGATTTTGATTCGGTTCTTAAAGACTCAAAGCGGATGGGTCAGTCGGTGGCGGACGTTCTAGTTTCCAGAAATTTTATCAAACCGGGATATTACAACACCGTACTGGCAAAGTTCTTTGGCGTCGAGCCGGCCAATCTTTCCAATCAGACAATAGATGAGGCGGCATTGAGATTGTTGAATGAAGATATCGCCCGTCAGAAAAAAGCCGTTATTTTTAAGCGCGATCCTGACGGCGCGTTAAGCGTTGCGATGGGCGATCCGACCGATCTGGCTACCATTGAATTTTTGACCAGCCGCTTGGGCGCGCGCATCAAGCCATATCTCGCCACCGATGAAGATCTGAAAAAGGGTTTCGCGATCTATGGAAGAAAATCGGCGGAAGATTTCCGGAGGGTTATTGAGGAAAATATCCAGGCAACTTTGCGGGGGGAGATAGGCGGAAAAGTGGAGAAGGAGGCGGCGCAGGAAGTGCCGGTAGTGGCGATCGTGGATAATCTGGTTTCTTACGCGATCGCCACCCGTGCTTCCGATATTCACATTGAAATTTTAGAAGACGCCGTGTTGATCCGTTATCGGATCGACGGTATTTTGCATGAGATCAGCAAAGTTCCGAAAGAGGTTCAGCCATCGATCTTGGCGCGTCTTAAATTACTGGCCGGATTGCGGCTTGATGAGCATTCAAAGCCTCAAGACGGCCGTTTTCGCTATCAGGCCGGCGGCGACTTGATCGATATCCGCGTTTCCGTGATCCCGACCTTTTATGGAGAGAAGGTGGAAATGCGCCTGCTCTCTTCCACGACCCGAGCGCTTTCTTTTGAGGAATTGGGAATGCTGGCGGACACCATCAAAACCGTCCAGGAAAATATTTCCAAAACTTACGGCATTGTATTGGTTACCGGTCCGACCGGTTCGGGTAAGAGCACTACTTTGTATTCTATGTTGAGCGTTTTAAACAAACCGGAAGTGAATATCGCCACCATTGAAGACCCGGTGGAGTACGATATGAAATATATTAATCAGACCCAGGTGAATGAGGCGGCAGGAATTACCTTTGCCAATGGTCTGCGCGCCCTACTTCGCCAGGACCCGAACGTAATTATGGTGGGTGAGGTGCGCGATGGAGAAACGGCAGAAATTTCTGTGCAGGCCGCTCTGACCGGCCACTTAGTACTTTCTACTCTGCACACCAACGACGCCCCATCGGCGCTTCCTCGGTTAATTGATCTGAAAGTTGAGCCTTTTTTGGCGGCAGCAGTATTGAACGCGGTGATGGCGCAACGATTGGTAAGAAAGATCTGCCCCGATTGCGTCCAGTCTTATCCGGTCACTCCCGAGATCGTAAAGATCATCCAGAGTCAGATGAAGAGTTTGGGAATTGATGAGGAATATAAGCCACCGAGAACCTTCTTCAAGGGAAAGGGTTGTGTGACCTGCGGAAACATCGGCTATAAGGGCCGCATCGCGATCTTTGAGGTTTTTAGCGTGGATGAAGCTCTGCGGAACGCGATCGTCGATCCTAAATTTACACTTGATTCCCTTCGTAAAGAACTCCGTAAGAAGGGCTATATTACGATGTTCGAGGATGGCTTACGGAAAGTAGCTAAAGGAATGACTACAATAGAGGAGGTTCTGCGTGTGATCAGGGAATAATTCCGATAAGGACCTAAGGACTAATAAGTCTTATAGGCTGATTTGGTATAATTAAAACAATGAAATACAGCTATCGGGCCGCGGACGCGGCCGGGAAGGTAGTGGAGGGTTCGATGGAGGCCGCCAGCACCGGCGCGGTTTTAGAGTCTTTGGCGGCTAAAGGTTTGAAGCCGATCTCGGTTGGCGCCGAAAAAACTGTGGAGCGGAAGGCGCAGAGTATCTTTGGCCAGACGATCAACATTACCGACAAGGTATTTTTAACCAAATATCTGGCACTGATGTTGCGCGTTGGCACCGATCTTTTTAAAGCTATCAATATTTTGATCGCCAATTTTGATAAGGCGATCATCAAGTCTTTACTGTTGGAGGTCCGCACCAATCTGGAAAAAGGCCAGCCGTTCTATCAGACCTTCGCGCAATATCCGCGCTATTTTTCTCCGGTGTTCGTTAATTTGGTGAAGGCCGGCGAAGCTTCCGGTAATTTAGAGCAAGTTTTTGAGGACTTGAGCGTTAGTTTGGAAAAAGAACACGAGTTGCAGAGCAAGATCCGTTCCGCTCTTATCTACCCGGTAATTTTGTTCGTTCTTTCGCTTTTTGTTCTGCTTTTCTTGGTGAGTTTTGCGTTGCCACGCATCGCCTCGGTCTTCCAGGGCGGAGGTTTTGAGCCGCCGCTTTTTTCCAAAATAGTTTTTACTATCGGTTTGGCTATCGGTAATAATATCGGAATTATCTTGGCGGTTCTGGCTGTGGTGATCATTGGCGGTTGGATCTTTATTGCCAAGACTTTGGCCGGTAAGCGGTTTGTCTCGGCTTTGCTGAATGTTCTGCCGGTGGTGAAAACGGTGGTTTATAAAATTGCTCTGCAGAGATTCGCCGCGACCTTAAGTTCCTTGATGGGCGCTGGGTTGCCGATCCTGGAATCATTGAACATTACCGCGGACGCGGTAGTGCATCCGGGAATCCAAGATGCCTTACGTCGAGTTGCCAAGGATGGAGTAACCAAGGGTTTGAGTTTGGGTGAAGCTTTTGGAAAGGAACCGATCTTCCCGCCGGTTGTAGTTAATCTGGTGGCAATCTCGGAAAAAGCCGGTCATCTGGATCAGGTGTTGAAAACTTTGGCGGACTTCTATGATTCGGAGATCAGCGCCTCGGTTAAGAATCTGGTAGCCTTCATCGAGCCCTTGTTGTTGGTGCTGATCGGCGGCGTGATCGGCCTAATCGCTTTGTCTATTCTGGTGCCGATCTATCAGTTGGTTACCCAATTTTAATGAAAAAAAATTCCGGTTTTACACTTATCGAGATCTTGGTGGTTCTCGGGATCACTATCATTCTGGCTACCGGCGGGTTTTTAAGTCTGTGGAACTTAAAAAAGCATCAGTCGCTACGTTTGTCGGCGGAGAGTATGGTGGCTTTTTTGCGTGATGTCCAACAGCGTTCTATTAGTCAGGAGGGTGGTTTGGGTTGGGGAGCGCGTTTCTACAATCCGGCGGTTGGCCGCGATTCTTATTGGAGGTTTCAAGGTACGGATCCGTTAATGATCGATGAAAAGATCGCATTGCCTTCGGGTATAGAGTTTGCCGATCCCGATGTAGGGTCCACGAAGGACGTGAATTTCGCTAAGATTAGTGGATTGCCCGACGCTATGACGGTTGTTAAAATTAAGCTATCAGGCGACGATTCTTCAATTATCACCATCAACATCAATGCGCAAGGAACTATCGAATCAAAATAGCCGCAATTTCGGGATCAGCGGACAGTCGCTGATCGAGATCCTGATCGGTATCGCCATCGGGGCTATTTTAATAGGCGGAGCGGCAGCGACCATTACTTTAACCCTACGTTCTAATGTGCAGAACAAGAATATCCAGACGGCTTCGGCTCTGGCGCAGGCGATGTTGGATAAAGTTACCGTTGATGCCGATGCTGATTGGCACAATGTAGATGAGGAATCGGGGATAGTACTCGGTAGCCCATATTATCTTTCTCCCAAG
Source organism: uncultured Candidatus Saccharibacteria bacterium (assembly GCA_964503795.1). GTDB lineage: Bacteria > Patescibacteriota > Minisyncoccia > UBA6257 > WO2-44-18 > JAUSKF01. The sequence goes on along the minus strand of CAZDBT010000016.1, from coordinate 8,606 downwards.
GATCCGGGCTTTGAGCTGAAGGCCGGCGTAGTTAATGAGAGCGCCGATGGCTTGGTTTTCTCAACCTCTTTTATGGTGGCGCCGGTTTATCGCGATCAGACGACCGACGCGATCGCGCCGGCTTCCGGCTCAACTTACGAAGATCCCTCAACGAAAAAAATAATCGCCGTGAGCGCTTGGCTGGAAAATGGCCAAGTAGCCAACGTGACGGTAAATAAATATATCACCCGTAGCCGGAATCTGATTTTCAAGCAGAGCGACTGGCAAGATGGCGCCGGGCAAACGACCTTTCCTTCCGGCGGAACCGCCGTGAATGATAAATTTGATGACTCCAAGGGAATTAAATTTTCCGGTTCCGCCGCCGGGCTTTTGAAGAAATCCGGATTTTAATATGGCCATAACTACCAAAACAAAAATTTCCTTGCTACTTACTACCGGCTACTTGTTGCTGGCTGGTGTGGCTTTGGCGGCGGACGTCCCGGGAGTGGTCAATAATATAATAGATCATTATGGCTGGTCAGGTGGCGGAGGTTCGGGTTCATCGGCTGGTATAGGCGTAGTCGGTTGGGTAGATTTCGGTAATTCTGATCCGGGCTCTGGAGAAGTTGAGGTGACCGACACTCAACTGAAAGGCTACGCGAACATTTTGCAGGCCGGCTTAATGGCGCTCGACTGCGCCACTTCACCAAATGGAAATATTTGTTTCACCGGCGGTACGGGCTCCAGTGATTTCAAAGTTGCCAATGATGGCGCCGGCAATCTTTCCGGTTGGGCGTGGAATGATAATATCGGCTGGATTAGTTTCTGCGGCAATGACAGCAGTGGTTCCGGCGCGACCGGCGGTTGCCCGGCCAGTCCAACCTATCAGGTAAAAATAGACAGCTCTTCCGGAGATTTTAGCGGCTGGGCTTGGAATGATGTGATCGGCTGGATTAGTTTCAATTGTAATAATGCCGGCATTGGTGATCAGTGCTCCTCTTCCAGCTATAAAGTAAAAACTTCCTGGCGAGTTGGTCCGAATCCTCCGTTTGTCGGAGGTGGTCCTACCGGCATTGGTCCTGGTGGGGGTGGAGGAGGTGGCGGAACGGAGTTCGACTCGGACACCTATCTTGTTTCCAGTGTTTACGACACGCAAGTTCAGGGCGGCGCGGCCCTCAATACTTTAATGTGGCTGGGCGATCAGCCTACCGACACCTCCGTGGGAATTCAGATCGCTTCCTCTAATAGTTCGTCTGGTCCGTGGACATACGTGGGACCGGACGGCAAATCAACGAGTGCTTACGAAGTGAACCAGGGTGTACAGTTCCGGCTAAATCCGAAAGACCACAACAACAAGCGCTACTTCCGCTACAAGCTTTATCTGAAGTGGGTGGCTGGCGCTACTCCGGAGGTTCAGGATGTGGTCATTAATTACAGCCCATAAATGATATTTCGATATTTCGATATTTCGACAAGCGGAAATGGAAAAAGGCAGCGTGGAATTTCCACTCTGCCGACGATGCTTTTGTTGGGCGGCATCATTATTGAGATCGCCATTGCCAGCGCCTTTTTGACCTACTATTTCAACGTGACCAATTATGCCGCGCGCCTTTCGGCCGAAGCTCTGGCGGCGGCGCGCGCCGGAGTGGATGACGCGTTGATCCAGTTGGTCCGCAACAAAAATTTCTCTGCCTACCCAGATCCTTACACGGTGGAAGTTGCCGGTGGGCGGGTGGCTTCGGTTACCGTTTGTAAGGATGTTTGTTTATTGGGAAAAACAGATGTGGTCTCGGTTGCCAGCGCGGCAAATAAGAAAAGCAAAATTGAAGCTATTTTGACCATCACTTCCGACGGTAAGGTCTCCGTCGATTCGCTTAAAGAAGTACCTCTATAACCATGAGATTGATGCGCTATTTAAATCCGGCGCCGATGATCGGGGGACTGGAAGTCTCCGACCTCGCTTTGCGGTTTCTGCGTTTTGAAGATGAAAAATTAAAGCAAGCTTCCGTGGCTTTGCCGCCGGGAGTGATAGTAGAAGGGAAAGTAATGGAGCGTGACAAATTGATCGCGGCTTTAGGAGCGCTGCATTCGCAGATAGAAAAATCAAAAAAGATCGTCCACGCGGTAGTGGTAATGCCCGCCTCCAATGTTTACACGCAATCTTTCTCAATGCCCATGGTGGCGGAAAAGAATCTCCGGGAGACGGCTTTGCTGAATATGCAGATGGTTTCCCCGATCGATTCCAAGTCGGCCTATTCTGACTATCAGGTGATCGGTGAGACGAAGCCTGGCCAAATTGAAGCGCTAGGAGCATTCGTTGCAGCGCAGGAAGTGGATGATCTTCTTTCTGCCTTGAAGGAGGCGAATTTTGATGTGATCGCGGTTGAGTTCATCGCAATGTCGTTGATGCGGTTGGTAAAGAACTACTCGGCCGGATTGAAGGCCGACGCCCCGTATCTTATTGCGCACCTATCAGCCGATGGCCCGGATATTATGATCGTGAAAAACGGTCATCTTTATTTCAATTATTTTCACTCCTGGGCTGCGATCCAGACCGAGATCGGCGGGCGGAAGATGGCGGCAAAAGACGTGCAGGATTTTCTGGCGACTCATATCCGCCAGGTCCTCAATTTTTATACCAGTCGGTGGGGCGGGGCGATCAAGGATATCGTTTTAGTACAAAACCCGATAGCCAAAGAAATAAAAGAAAATATTCAACAAAGTTTTGGTATTGATGCTCAACTGCTGACGATCGGAAAATATAACCAACTTTCGCCGCTTTGGTACGCGGCCCTTGGCGCGGCTTTGCGCGGGACAACTCCCCGTTCCAAAGATAAAGATCTGACACTGACCGCGACCGGCGTGGACGTTGGCTATTACCGAGAGGCGGCGCTGAATTTCGTAAGGACCTGGCGGAGTATTATATTGGTGACGCTTGGTTTTGTGGCGGCGATGTTCGTGGTGGGAGATGTGTTCTTGATAACCACCTCGGCTTCCGTCGCGGAAAATCTTAAATCGGGAACACTGGTGCCGTTGGCCGACATTCAGGCTTTGCAGGCGGATGTGCAGAAGTTCAATACCAACGTTGCTTACGCGTTGAAAGCCCAGGACTTAAGCGACCCCTGGTCGCCAATTTTTGATAAGATTTTGACCGATATCAAGTCTTTGAGCGGCCAGAATATAAAAATTGACCGGCTGTATATTGACCAGAATCTTTCGGGGCTGATGATCGCTAAAGCCAGCAATGATTCGGCAGTGATCAATTTCAAGAACGCGATGGCGAAAGAGCCGAACTTCCAGGACGTGGTTTTGCCGCTTTCCAATATCAAAGTTAACTCCGACGGCACGGTATCGTTCACGTTGCAGTTCAAGATTACTTCACTAAAACCTTAGCAATTTCAGCAAAAACTTTTTTCAGCGTTGCCATATCGGCGGCGCTGATTTTTTTTAGCACGAAGTCGCCAGCCTTCTTTCTAGGTCCTATAGGACCAATAGGACTTATAGGGCGAATGCCAATGCGTAATCTCCAGAATTCGTTGGTTTTTAGATGTTGTTGGATGCTCTCAATTCCGTGGTGGCCGGCGGCGCCGCGGCCGAAATCAATCTTATATTTCCCAATTTCCAGGTCGCTGTCGTCGTGCGCGATCAGAAGTTCTTCCGGTTTGGCCCCGATCTTTTTCGCCACCTTCGCCACATATTTTCCGGATTCATTCATATACGCATCCGCCTTCATTGCATTTCCCGAAAGATGATCAACGAAAAGATGACCAACATTGTGATAGGTATTAGAGTATTCAGCGTCAGGATTTCCTAGGCCGATGACTAATTTGATTTTCTTGGGGTTGAAATCCATAAGTTGTATTTTATCACCATTTTAATAAAAAATCCCCAGTGGGGTTACCCGGGGATCAGATTGTGTTTTTTGATGAGATTGGGAGTAAGAAGACGCTTGAATAGGCTTTCCTTGGAGTCCGAAACATACCATTCGGCCTCCGTCATTTCCCTGCCAAATTCCAGCTCTTCAAAACACCAGATTGCCAGAAATACATCTATCCTAATTCTGAAAAAACCAAAACTGGTTTGTGCGTGAGCATCATAACCGGTGAAGGCTATAATTGCCTCCAAAATGTCTTTTATCTTGAAAGGGCACTTGCTCAATCGGATTGCCTCTTCCCAGCGTTCCCGATTCTCGCCTTCTAGTTGATGCGGTGCTGGCATCGAACATTCTCCTGAAGTTGGAGTTTCGTAAGTTCTTTAAACCCGGTGAAATTGTAGCACATTGCAGCTTATTTTGTCAAATTGGAGGCGATTGTTTGCAAACCATTTTTATTAACGGCATAATGGAATACATAATGCGTAAGTTCCTTGCTTCGATCTGGGAAATTGCGGAGGTGGTGCTTATTTCCCTGGTTACCGTATTTATCATCCGTAATTTTATTGCCCAGCCATTTCTGGTAAGCGGGGCGAGCATGGAGCCGAATTTCCAGAACGGCAATTATTTGATAATTGATGAGATCACCTATCGTTTGCGCGAACCTGCCAGGGGTGAAGTGATCGTCTTTCGTTATCCGAAAGATCCTTCGGTCTATTTCATCAAGCGGGTGATCGGCTTGCCGGGCGAGCGCGTGGTGGTGCTTGGCGCGGATGCCTATGTATACAAAAGCGGTGTTCAGGTATTCCACGAAACCGGCACCGTCGGCGCTTTGGACCGGACCCTTGGCCCGGGCGAGTATTTTGTTTTGGGAGATAATCGGTATAATAGTTTTGATTCCCGCAATTGGGGGCCGGTGCCGCAAAAAGATATTGTCGGCGTGGCGCGGCTAAGAGTTTTTCCAATAAACGAATTTACTATCATAAAACATGGCTAAGCCAATAAAAAAAGTAAGACCGAATATTATCACCGGACCGAAGGGGATGCACGATATTTTGCCGACCGATCAGCCACTTTGGGAAAAGATCCGCAAAGCCATTAAAGAGGTTTCCGACTTCTATAACTACTGGCGGATCGACACGCCTCTTTTGGAAAAAGCGGAACTTTTCACCAGACCGCTGGGAGAAACTTCTGACGTGGTGGAGAAACAGATGTTCAGTTTGAAAACTAAAGGAGGCGATGATCTGGTGCTACGTCCGGAAGGCACTGCTCCGATCGCCCGGGCCTACATTGAGCATGGATTAAGTCATCTTGGTCAACCATTGAAGCTTTATTATGAAGGCGCGATGTTCCGCTATGAGCAGCCGCAAGCCGGACGTTTCCGTCAGTTCCATCAGGCGGGTTTTGAGATCCTAAGCAACGAGAACGATCCGGTCTATGATATTCAGGTGATCCTGGCCTGCTACCGGACCCTGGAGGCTTTGAAGTTGAAGGAGGTTAGTGTTCAGGTGAACAGCACCGGTTGCCTGCGTTGTCGGCCGGGTTTTCGTAAGAAGCTGACCGATTACTATAAGAATAAAGAGAAGTCACTTTGCGGAGATTGCCGCCGCCGTTTGAAGGTAAACCCTTTGCGGCTGCTGGATTGCAAAGTCCCGACCTGCGTTGAACTGAAAAAAGATTCGCCGAATATTCTGGACGGACTTTGTTTTGATTGCAAGCGGCACTTCAAAAAAGTTCTGGAATTTCTGGAAGAGGCGAAGCTGCCATATAGCCTCAATCAATATCTGGTGCGTGGCTTTGATTACTACAGCAAGACGGTGTTTGAAATGTTCGCCGCCGGTTTTGATTTTGCGATCGCCGCCGGCGGCCGCTACGACTACTTGATCGATTCTTTGGGCGGCCGCCAGTCTCCGGGAGTGGGCGGAGCGATCGGACTGGAGCGGGTGATAGAAGTTATCAAGGCAAAGAATATTAATTTGTTGGGCAAGCCGAAAAGCAAGATCTTTTTGGTTCACATTGGAGATCTGGCAAAGATTAAAGCCATTGGTCTGGTGGAGGAGCTGCGCAAAGCGGGCGTTGATGTTCATGAATCGTTGGGTAAAGAATCATTAAAGGCCCAGCTGAAAGCGGCAGATAAATTGCATTCCGAGTGGGCGCTGATCTTGGGCCAGCAGGAAGTCTTTGAGCAATCGATCATCGTCCGCGATATGAAGAGCGGCGCGCAGGAAACCGTGCCGTTGAAAAAGATCGTGGAAGTGGTGAAACGCAAGCTTAGATAGAATCCAATGGCCGATTGTGTATTTTGTAAGATCGCCAAAAAAGAAATTCCCTCCGATGTTCTTTATGAAGATGACCAGTTGGTAGCTTTTAAAGACCTACATCCGTCCGCCCCGATCCATGATCTGATCATTCCTAAAGAGCACATTCCTTCAATTGCTCATTTGGAAGGTAACCACAAAGAGGTGCTGGCGGCTTTGATCTATCGGGCCAAGGACTTGGCTGTTCAGGCCGGTTTGAAGGGCTATAAGCTGGTTTTTAACGTCGGCAAAGAGGGCGGGCAAGTGATCGACCATCTACACCTGCATCTTTTAGGGGGATGGAGTAGAAAGGAAGATATTCAGGCTATGCCGCGCCCGAATCTGGACAAGTAGCGCCTAATTAGGTTATTATCTAAAAACTATGGAGGTCAGAAAAAAAGAAGGGGAAAACCCGAATTCACTTATCTTCCGGTTCTTGAAGAGGATCCAGCAGACCGGAGTTTTGCGCGAATCAAAAAAGCGCCGTTTTCGCGCCCGGCCGATCAATCGTCTGAAGCGTAAATTATCCGCCCTGCATCGCGAGCAGAAAAAGGTGGAGTATGAAAAGGCCAAAAAGCTTGGTCAACAGGAATGGCGTTAAAGGAGATCCTTAGTTCGGAAATGAAAACAGCGATGAAAGCCGGCGATCCAGATCGCGTCGGTCTTTTTCGTATGCTGATCTCCGCCATCAATAATAAGGAGATAGAAAGAAAAGGGCAGGGGAAAGAGGGTCCGATGACCGATGAAGAAATTGTTCAGCTTTTGACTTCGGAGAACAAAAAGCGCAAAGAATCCGCCGAAGTATACCTGCAGGGCAATCGCGCCGACCTCGCTGATAAAGAAAAAAAAGAAATGGAGATCATCGGTCAGTTTTTGCCGAAGTTAATGTCTGCGGAAGAAACCGAAAAAGCGGTGCTGGAGATCTTGAGCAGATCCGGCGCGAAAGACATCGGTTCGGCTATGAAAGAAGTCATGAAAGAATTGCGCGGCAAAGCTGACGGCGCCTTGGTAGGCGAGATCGTTAAGAAAAAACTCGCCAGCTAGTAATGACGGTAGTCATAGTTAGCGGTCATAAAAGTTTCGATAAATTCAAACCGACGATCCGTAGGGTCGTCGGTTTTTTGGCTAAGGCATTGAACCAGGAGAAGTCTTATTTGGAAGTATATTTGGTAGGAAAAGAATTTATGTATAAGAACGTGCTTGCCTTTCCGGCCCCTAAGGGGTTTTTAAGACCGGATATTAAGTCCAAGCCGCTTGGAGAGATCTATCTGAATCCGCAATATATAAAGGAAAATGGAGAAGATCTAGCGTTCATGCTTATCCACGGCTTTTTGCACCTGTTGGGCTATGACCACAAAAAGAATAATGATAGAATAAGGATGGAAAAGCGGGAAAAGGAATTATTGAGTAATGCAAAATTACATCCTTGGTTTAGACGTCGGCTCGCACAGCATTAAGGCGGTAGTTGCGGAGCAAAAAAAGAACGGCAAGTTGTCGCTGATTCAGGTTTTAAAGATGCCCGCCGCCGGAATGAAGCGCGGCGTAGTTGACGATCTTCCGGAAGCGACCCGCGCGATCAGCCAAGCGCTTGCCGCAGTGAAGCAGATCTCCAAAAACGCGGTAAAGAATATTTATCTGGCGGTTGGTAGCCCGGATTTTCGGGTCCAGCATTCGCAGGGGATCGTGGCGGTTTCGCGCGCGGACTCGGAAATTTATAAGGATGACATTGAAAGAGCGATGGAGGCTTCGCAGGCCATCAAACTTCCTTTGAACCGGATGGTGGTGCATTCCGAGACCAAAGAGTTTGTGGTGGATGACGTGGCTGATGTGCGCGATCCATTGGGGATGGTCGGTAATCGTTTGGAAGTCCGTAGCATGATCATTAATGCTTTTGCTCCGGCGATCAACAATCTGATAAAGTGCGTTACCGGCGCCGGAGGCAGCGTCTCGGCGCTGATGTTTTCTCCGTTAGCCTCCAGCCAGTCCATACTTTCCCGCAATCAAAAAGATCTGGGTGTCGTTTTGTTGGATATCGGTTTTGGAAAAACCGGTATAGCGGTCTATGAAGAAAATAAACTTTTGCATACCGCTGTTTTTCCCGTCGGCTCCGGCAATGTCACCAATGACCTGGCTATTGGTCTGAAGACCTCCATAACTTCGGCAGAGAATATTAAATTGACGCTTGGTTCGGCGATCGCCAAAGAAGCGCCATCACGGGAGATCGTAGACCTAAAAAAATTTGATCCTGCCGCGAAAGGCGCGATCTCGCGCCGCTTCATCTCCGAGATAATCGAGTCAAGACTTGCCGAGATATTGGAATTCGCCAATAATGAGTTAAAATATATCAGTAAGTCAGCCAAGCTTCCGGGCGGAGTGATCCTTACCGGCGGCGGGGCCAAGATGCCGGGAATGGTTGATCTGGCCAAACAGGAGCTGCGGATGAGCGCCCAGATCGGCGT
>CAZDBT010000015.1:0-14567 GCA_964503795.1 uncultured Candidatus Saccharibacteria bacterium | reverse complement strand
CTACCCGGAAAGAGTCCCCCACTCCGGCCACCACTTTATCTTTATCAAAATGGAAGGTAGCCGCCTGCGCCGCAGGCGTAGAAAATAAAATCCAAAGAACAGAAATTAGAATTGCTGTCGTATAATACTTAATACTGAATACTTTATACTTCATACTTTTTTTACTATCCGGTCCAATAATAGGCCAAAATACTGAAATCTCGCAGAGTAATTGAGCCATCGGGCCATAATTTAGCGTCAACCTGATCTTTGGCTGCCTGGGTCAGGGGCCGATACCACCAATAGGCTACGATGGAAAAATCCACCAGATTAACCCGGCCATCACCGTTCACGTCTCCCTTGACCGGCCGCGCGTTAACGGTCGGGACCGCCGCTACATTTTGCGTGCCTACTTTAAAACTGACGGCAGAACTGAAGGAAGAGATCAGTCCGCTCTTGGCGGATTTTGATTTGGTGGCGTGCGAACCGTAATCCAGAACCGAAGTGTCAAAATTATAAAGATACACTCCATTGGTATCCGCGTTGGTTTTGACAAAATACTCCTCGTCGGAACTGACGGAAATAGTGATCTCCGATTGCGTCACCGATTGTCCAAAGACCGCGATATTGTCGCCTTTTTTGACCTCGCTTTTATCCACCGCGATCGTCGGCGCCAGGAAGATCCCGGTAATGTTCGTGGTGGCTCCGGCGGTTAAACTGACGGGAAAGGTCAGCAATCTTGAACTTCGGCCCTGGGAATCTTCGCTGTAAAGACTGAAAATAAAATTCCCGGCATTCAGGTTGGAAACTGTGATGCTGAATGTCGCGTCGGAACCGGCAATAGTACTGGCTACGACCTGGGCGTCTTTTAGCAAGGTAACCTCGCTCCTAGGATAAGCCAGACCGGAAAACACCGCCGTCGCTCCGGATGGCGCGACATAACCGCCGCCTCCCCCTCCGCCTCCTGGCGATGGAGAGGGCGCCGGGGGCGGTGGCGGGGGAGGTGGTGACGGCGCGGTCGGGATCGCGGAAACTTCCGAAGAAGTGGCGATGCTATTGCCAAAAGCATCCTGCGGCCGGATCACGAAATAGTAGGTAACGCCGGCGGTCAGTCCGCTACGGGTGCTGCTGGTCGTAACACTACTAAGGTCCGTGTAGCTGTATGGCCCGCCGGAAGTCGTGGATTGACCGACATTATAACTGGAAACCGTCCAGCCAAGAACTCCCGTAGCGGCCGTCCAGGAAAGCGCTACCTGATTTGCTCCGGGAGTCGCTGTTACCACCGGCGTGTTCACGAATGGAAAATGCAAAAATCCCAGGTTGGCTCCGTAGGTGGCGGCGGTGCTGGTGCCGACCGAGATGCTGTCAATAAAATCCGTCAGTATGTAGGTGGACGAAGAAGAATAACCGCTCAATCCGACCACTCCCGAAGTTTCCATTTGATAGGTGGCGGAAGAGGATTCTTGCGCGAAAACTACTCCGGAAAATAAGAGCGAGAAAATTAAAACCAGACTAAGGCGCATAAATATATTATAAACTATTTGTTATAACTTTATCGTAACCGGGAACCAGGCATTTTCTTTGATCGTGAATGGCTCGCTTTTCGCTTCATGAAAAATAATATAGTAATCACCGGGCACCAAATAGATCTTGGACTCCCTGTTCTCGAGCTCCTGCCAGTCAATTGCCAGATTCGGATCTTTGGCGCTATGAATTTCAAAATAAGCGCTGCCGTTACCGACAATTTTCACATTGATCCCGGAATTAATTCCCAACGCGCCATAAAAATAATTTAAACGCCGCTGAACTTTACCGTTCCATGGATAAGCTTTTAAAAGCGCCAGGTATTCTTTTTCCGCCCGCTCGGCTTGGCCCAACTCGGCATAAGCGTCCGCCAGATTCAACCAGCCGGCAAAGTGCCCCGGATACATCTTAAGGTGTTGTTGAGCGATCTCAAGCGCTTTTTGCGGATCAAGGCCATCCATCAGGTAATAGCCGCTCAAATTAGTGAGTCCGGCGAGGTTTTGCGGGTCTACCCGCAAAGCGCTGCCCCAAAACGTTCCGCCATTTTCCCAATCTTGACTTCGAGCATAGGCCGCGCCCGTTAGCGCCATCACCGCGACCGCGCCAGATATTCCGCCAACAAAGATCAGCTTGCGGGATCCCCATAATTTAAAACGATCAATGACCCGATGGATCAAACTAAAAATTCCCATCGACAATCCGATCAGCGGAACGTAAAGATTCCGGGTGCCGATGATTGTTCCGGTCGGCGCCACTATCTGCAAAAACGGGGCTATGAAAGCGAGGAAACAGATAAAACCCAGCAATTCTTCGTTCCATTTTTTCCGCCAGGCCAGGTAGATCATCCCCAGGATCAACAAAGTGGCAACGATGCCGGGGATAACACCCGGGTCAAAAATATTATGAGGGAAAAATCGGCTGTACTGACTGTCCAATATTATCAATTTGACCGGCCAAAATATCACGCTCAAATAACGCCAGATGGTATAAGGTATGACCCAGGGGGACGCCCAGCGAAAATTTTGAATATTAGGCACCAGGATCCTCCAAAGAACCAAGAAAACCGCGGTGATCGCTAGATACGGTGCGATTCTCAATGTCGCGTCGCTTATTTTACTTTTTTCCGTTTTTTTCGGAGATTGCATCCAAAAAAGAAGGAAGAATACCGCGAGGCCCGGCAGAGCAGTTTCTTTCAACATGACCGACAGAGCAAAAATAAACCAAGCCAGCGGCGGCCATTTCTCATATAAAATTAAAAGACAGATGACTAAGAAAGATAAAGCGGCCAGTAGTGTAGCTTGAGAAGAAATGTAGCTGACCGCCTCCGTAAGAATAGGATGGATACCGACCACCAGCGTCACTAGGCCCGCTAGCCACCTCTTTCCGGAAAATCGAAAGATCAACCAATAGATCAAGCCCAGGTTCAATAAATGTAGAAGTACGCTGGCAACGTGATAGTATCCGGCCTGATCGCCGAATAAAACCCAACTCACCGCCCTCATCAACGCTCCGATCGGCCGCCATTCTTGCGGATTATTGACATTTCCCAGCCAAACTCCCGGTTCAAGAAAAAATTTACTAAAAGGGGTCAGGGAGTGAACCAGGGGGTTGGTGGACAGGCGCAGATCGTCCCAGACAAATCCGAAATTCCACACTCCGAAATAAGCGATGCAGACCAAGGCAAAAATAGGCCCCAAGATCACTATGTGTTTTCTCATTGTACTCTGTTATTATGGCAAGAAATGGCGGCCCGAACAATTTCCGTGATCATCCCCTGTCGCAACGAAGAGGGATCTATCGGGCAGGTTATCAAGGGCATTCCGGTGGGGATCAATGAGATCATCGTGGTTGATAACGCCTCAACGGACCGCACGGCCGAGATCGCCAAAAACGCCGGCGCGATCGTCATCAATGAACCCAAAATTGGCTATGGTTCGGCAATTAAAACCGGATTGAGAACGGCGACCGGAGACGTTTTGGTGGTATTGGACGGCGACGGTCAGCACCCGGCCGATAAAATATTGGAGCTAACGGATTTTTTAGATAAGAACGCCCTGGATTTCGTTTCAGCGAGCCGTTTTCCGCTTAGCCAACCCAGGGCGATGAGTTTTACCCGGATCATCGGCAATCAAACACTCACCTTGATCGCCGATCTGCTGTTCGGGCTACACCTCAAAGATCTTCTATCGGGAATGTGGGTATTAAAAAAAGAAGCTCTGCGCCACATCACCCTAAAAAGCGACGATATGAGATTGTCGGACGAAATTAAAATTAAAGCCGCTACGAACCCGGAATTAAAGTTCGCGGAATACCACATACCCTGCTCCTCCAGGATCGGTTCATCAAAACTTTCCCTCTTAAAAGACGGTTTTTTGCACCTTACTCATCTTATACAGTTACGGATCGGACTAGGATAATATTTTATGATGCCTTTCTTAAAATTCATCCATACGAAATTTATCGCCCCGGGCCGCGTCCGGCGTTTAACGGAACTACTCGTTCCCTACCTAAAAGATTGCAGCTCTATTTTAGACCTAGGGGCGGGCAACGGAAATATCGCGAAAAATATCAAAGAGAAAACCGGAGTTACGGTGGTGGGAGTTGATATGATCGCGCGCCCGAATACGCCGATCCCCATCCGCCGGTATGATGGCCGACGGCTACCGTTTGAAGATAATTCTTTTGACTGCGTGATGCTGGTTGATGTTCTCCATCACGATCCGGATATGGGCGCCGTGATCGCGGAAGCCAAAAGAGTAGCCACAAAATACATCCTCATCAAAGATCATTACTGGAACACTAAATTAGACTTGCTCCTGCTGAAAATTTGCGACTGGATAGGAAACGCGCCGTACGGAGTGCCTGTCCCATATAACTTCCGAAAAATGGCGGAATGGGAAAAGTTGTTCAAAGAAAAGAAATTGTTTGTAGAAACCTCGCGAAAAATACCCGGCTTTCACTGGACTAAGCACGTGGTTTTTAAATTAAAGAAATAGCGAGCTATTTCTTCGGGGCGGTCTTTGCGCCGGTATTACTAAGATCCAGAGGGGCTACCTCAATAATCTTATCCTCCTCGGGAGAATAAAGAATGGCTTTCTTAGCAACCGCGTAGATCAGCACCTTATCCCCTGCCTTCGCATCGGCAAAGAACGGCTGGCTTTTTAACCGCGCCGGATCGGAAACTGTAGCAATGGTCGGTTGCTCGCCTACCGGTAGCACGATCAACCGACCAACCGCGTCTATCAACGCGGCCGCCTCCTGCCGGGCAGTCGTGCGCGGCTTATATTTGGCATATTGAGAATAAAAATAAACAGCCGATCCACTGGAAACCAGTAAGACGATCATGATCAGCCAGGTACTCGTTTTTCTAAACCGGTCCATATTTGTTATTATACAAACAATGAGTGTCAAAATAAAGCTCTGGACTCTTCTGGCCTCCCTGACGGCAACTGTCTTTTTGGGCGCGCTGGCGGACCGCTGGCTTTTCAACAACGGCCAAGTCGGCGATCCTGGTGAGACTTTTTCGGAAATCCACGCCAATACAAAATACGACTTTATCAATCCCCTGCTGGAATGCGAAATCGGCGGCCGGTCGCTCACCAAAGATATCTTGCCATTCAGCAAAAAACTGACCAATTATATTCAATCTTCCAAAGACCAAAGCCTGTTAAGTTTCGCATCGGTTTATTTCCGCGACCTCAACAACGGCATCTGGCTCGGAGTAAATGAAAAAGAAGAATTCTCACCGGCCAGCTTGCTGAAGGTGCCGGTAATGATCGCCGCTCTGAAAACTTCGGAATTAAAGCCCGGGTTTTTAAACAAAACGGCGGTCTACAACGGACCTGATGAAAATGCCGGCGAAATTATCCAACCAACCGAAGCCTTGCGGATTGGGCATCCCTATACTCTTGATGAAACAGTGCGACGGATGATCGTTTATTCCGATAATGACGCCAAAAACCTGATCTTAGAAAACCTTGATCCGAAAATCATCGCCTCCACTTTCTATAATCTCGGTATTGAAAATCCCTTTGCCTCCACTACCGGCTATGGCATACAGGTAAAAGATTACGCCTCATTCTTCCGGATTCTCTACAATGCCTCTTATCTTTCCTATGACAATTCTGAAAAAGCTCTGGCGCTGCTTAGCCAAACCGATTTCAAATACGGCCTGGTGGCCGGCATTCCCGACTCCGTCAGAGTTGCCCACAAATTCGGCGTCAGGACCTTTAAAGACGCTCAGCAGCAGCAGCAGCAGCAGCAGTTACATGATTGCGGGATTATCTATTATCCCGGCCACCCTTATGTTTTGTGCGTGATGACCCGCGGCAACGACATTAACCAACTAGCTCAATCAATTGCGGAAATTTCCGGCTTAGTCTATAGAGAAGTCGTGCGCCAGAGCCGATAATTCCAGCGAGAAATCCCAAACTGAAGTTCGTGACGGTTCTTAATGAACTAGTGAACAACGTAAGTGGCAATAAATTCTACCTTGCCTTGAATAAATCTAGTGTCACCTGTTACAAAGAGCGACGTGGGTTGCGCAAGACTGCAAATACCATTCACTTCCATAGCTTGACCCATCCCAACCTCATCCATGCTATTTTCCTCCTTCAGGTTTATGTCGCTTGCGGCACAGGTTTTGTCACCAACTTTCAATTCTCCGGGGTCAAAGAGCCGGTCAGTAGATGGACTAAAGTCAAATTCTTGACCAATAACCGCTGATAGCTTGAGGATGTCCGCTCCCGGAGGAAATTCCAAAACTTGAATTTCACCAGATGAGGCATTTAGATCCTGGTAAGTTTTTGTAATTCTCAATTCATGGACCTGCAGTACTTTATCCTGAACCAACTGCTTTCCAAACGCGCTAAACCCAACCGCCGCACCTACCGAGACCACGACTGCCGCTCCCGCCAGAAACCCGAATTTTGTTTTTAAAATTTTAGTTTTATTTTTCCTTTCCTATTTTATAATTTTCGGCCTTTCCTATTTTTATGGCGTAGTGGTGGAGGTATTCGTATCTACCACATTGACGATCCTGGTCGCTGTGCCAGTGTTGCCTGCGTTGTCGGTGGCGCTATAAATTATCGTATGATCCCCCGCCGTTGAAGTATCAACACTTAAGCTGTTCACATCCGCGACCGGCTGGCCATCCAGGGTGGTGCTATAGCCAAGATTTTGATCGATATCGTCGGTAACAATCGCGCCCAGATCCACATACAACGAACCAACATCAACCGTGGCAGGATTGTTGCCATTGATACCGATCTCTGGCGGAGTGGTGTCGGTCGGAGTGGTAGTAGAAGTATTCCCTCCATCAACCGGCGGCGGAGTTGGCTCCGGAGCTGGGGCCGGCGGCGGCAAGACTACGTCCGGCGTGGTGGAGGCCGTGAAAGTGCGCGCGTGCTGCACTGCCAACGTGATCCAGCTGAACCGAATATCCACCGGAGCCGGCTGGTTTAACACGATCCGGAATCCCTTAGTCGTTTTGTGCGACGCTAGGTAGTTGATGCCGGCTGACAGCAGGACACTTTCATTATCATCGCCTTCTTCCAGCGATATAGAAGCGGTAACCACCGGCTGCTCTAGATATTCACGCTCAAATACTACATCCACGCTGGTAGCGCCGCGCTTTACAATCGCGAACCCGCCGGTATCGGTGGTGAAGTATGGCCGACCCACAAAGATCGTATCCGACATCAAGGAGACCGCGTCACTAATTGAGCCGATCTGATCGGTACGCAAGCCGCCATTGAAGATCGCCATGCTATCCACCGTCAGTCCGCCGCTTAGCGACAGCATCTGGGTCAATTCCAGTTGATGTTGGGTTTCAATAGTGGCGATACGATTGACCAAATCTTGCGTGGTGGTGGCCAGAGAACCGACGGTGGAGGCCAGAATATCCAAGCCCGGAGTATGGATCTCATCAGCCTTGATGCTGGCCGCGGTCAAGTTACCGTTGATCACCGCTCCGCCCTCAACCGCCAGCGCCGCGGCTGGTGTGTCTGTGGCAATTCCTACTCCAGCGGCAAACTTCACAAGATCTTTGAATTCAACCGGCCCGGCCGTGGAACTGGCAAGGTTAGTTACTTGGTTGGCCAGCGAGGAAATTCGGTCGGTGATCAGATCCAGCCCGGCGATCTTGTTGGCGCTGATCTTATCGGCTTTTATTTCGCCGTTGAAAGTGGCATTGCCCTGACCATCAAACACGATCGCCGGAGTCGCGCTGGCAGAAGAAGCGGCGATCGTAAAGGTCTGATCCGGCGACAAGTTGACCGCAATTCCATTGCCGGCATCACTCAATAAACTGATAACTACCTCTTGAGTTTTCAGCGACGGCACTTCCATCGTTAATCCATTCCAGTTGATCTGCGTAGCATCTTCGGCGTTCCAAGAACCCGGCGTAACCAACATCAACACTTTCGCGGTAGTCGTGGAAAGATCGGTTACTTCACCTAAAGCGACACCCAGAATCCATCCGGATTTATTGGCCTTCATTAGTTTGCCGGGCACACTGGAAGTAGTCAGCTTATCACCATAGGAAATTGGACCATTTTCCAAGCTAACTTTCACCGGAGTACGGCCAGCCAACGTAATAGGCTTTTCCCTGCCTTCATTGATCGGAGAATTGAGTAATTTAGCCTTCCCTATTTGTGCAACTACACCGATGGCATTTTTATCATAAGGAATTGAGGATCGAGTAACGGCAAATGTGTAGTATTCATTGATGACCTGCCCAGATAAAGGCGGAATTACAGTAACCGCGTCCCCCGTCTCAACCTCTGCGGTTACCGGCGCGTACTCGGCAATGTCGGTTGTGTTTCCACAGTCGGAACCAACTGTTTGCTGAGCAGTTACTTGAAAATCTCCGGTTGTACCGCCCCAGCAAAGAGAGTAGGAGGTGGCGCCCAGACCAATAGTCGACCTATTTACAGACAACAACCTAAGATCACCTGCAACTGTTAATCCGCTACCAGTTGTAGTGGCAGTTATACGCGAGGTTGTGGCGCTGGCGCCAACTAGCAAGTTGCCAGTAATATAACCGTTACCAGAAACAGCAAATGCCTTAAATGGACTCGTCGTACCAACGCCCAAGGTGGTAGTAGCAATAATGCCAGAAGTCGTGGTGGTTCCGGAAATATGCGTATCACCTTTTATGTTGACATTGCCTCCGACATCAAATTTGTAACTTGGAGAGGATGTTCCGATACCAACATCGCCCTGGTAGTTGACGGTCAGAAGAGTGGTGGAGCCGGAGTCTCCGATCACGAAGATCGGGCTGGTAGAACCAACGACTCCGTTGGTGTTATCCACCTCAATAGCAAACTGCGCGTAAGGAACCGTGGTGGCGAAGCCGAGTTTGCCATATTGACCGGAAATAGAGGAGGTGGCGGTGATACCATTGCCGATATTAATAATGCCTTGAACTTGCGGACTGCCCAGGTTGATGCCGCCTTGAACACGTAACAACTGGCCGGCCGTATCAAAGGCCAGACTGGAAAGTCCGGCGGTGGTTCCGGCATTATTGAACTGAATATCAAGATTGCTACCCGCCGCGGCCGCCGCAACACCTGTGATGGAACCACAACTAACAACACCGGCATCATCCGTCTTCAGAGCATTGGAGGCGCCGCTGCAATTAGCCTGCTCGCTGATCTGTAACCGGGTTTTGGAAGAAATGAAGTTGGCGATAAAGGCGCCATTCGTCGTAGTCGCTGAAGCTCCGACCGCCAGTCCGCCATTGATATATGCGTGGCCAACCACCGCCAGGTTGACGTTGGAGAAAGGAGTGCCGGTGGCGATCCCGATCGTATTGGTGGCGTAGAAAGCTCCGGCGGTGGAGGTAGCGGAGATATTCAGGTTACCGGCGATGTTGGCAAATCCATGCACATCCAAAACCGTACCCGGAGCGGAGGTGGCGCCAATGCCCAGACCACCGGAGATATATGAATTGGATAGGCTGGTAATGTTCAGTTTTCCGGAGGAGACCAGGTCGCCGCCGGTAATCGTTAAGCCACCGGTAGAGGCGCTTAAGGCGGCCGCCAAGACACCGCCGGTGTTGAAGGTGGAGGTGGCGGCAGAAGTGACATCCAGTCTTCCGGAAGAGGTCAGACCGCCGGAATTCAACAGGGTGGAGGCGTTCAGGTTCGGGAGGGTGGAGGTGGCCGAGGAGGTGACGGTAACTTTACCAGTTCCGGAGAAGAAGAGGTCTCCGCCGGAGATGGTTACGCCGGAACCGGAAGTGATGCCGCCGATAGCTTTAACATTGATACCGCCTTCGTGGGAAGAAGTACCCACATCAGAGGCATAGAAGGTTCCGGAATCGGTTAAGACGGCAGCGATAGAGCCATTCGTCGTAGTCGCTGAAGCTCCGACCGCCAGTCCGCCATTGATATATGCGTGGCCAACCACCGCCAGGTTGACGTTGGAGAAAGGAGTGCCGGTGGCGATCCCGATCGTATTGGTGGCGTAGAAAGCTCCAGCGGTGGAGGTGGCGGAAGTATACACGTTACCGGCAAAGATCGCCGCCGCTCCATTGGCTCCCCGATCTACCACCAATCTCGCTCCGGGGGTGTTAGTGGCGATCCCGACTCGGCCGTCGTAGTCTATGCCGAATAATGTTGTTGATGTGCCGGAGTCTCCGATCACGAATATGGGGGAGGTAGAACCGACTACACCCTGGGTATTATCCACTTCGATCGCGATCTGGGCATAGGGTACGGTGGTGGCAAAACCAAGTTTTCCATATTGGCCATGGATAGTAGAAGTAGCCGCTCCCGAGGCCCCATTGCCGATATTCAGATCAGAACCGAGGATGGAGAGATCTCCGCCGGTAACTAACAGACCGGTAGTTTTGTCGAAGGTCAGCTGGGAGAGGCCGGCGACGGTGCCGGCGTCGTTGAATTGGATATCCAGATCGCTACCAGCCACCGAACTACCTCCGGTTTGGTCTGTTCCACAATGCAGTACCCCGGCGGCATCGGTTTCTACGTCGCCGGTGCAGGAGATCAGGTTGCGGACCTGGAGATAACTAACATCGGCGATGCCGGCGACCAGCGCTCCGGAGGAAGTGGTGGCGGAGCGGCCGACCGAGAGTCCTCCATTTATATATGTAGAGGTGCCGACCGAGAAGCCAATGCCCTGTACGGAATTCTGGCCGATCGTAGAAGTTCCAATTCCGACTTGGCCAACCGAGCTGATCTCAAACAAAGGAGAGGATGTGCCCTGATCGCCGATGACGAAGACCGGAGTCGTGGAACCGACGACGGTACCATCAACTTCAAGAGCGAGTTGGCCAAAAGGAGAGGTGGAAGCGAGACCCAGTTTCCCATACCGGCCGGAAAGCGTAGAGGTAGCTACTAAACCGTTACCGATAGTAAGATCGGAACCGAGAACATCCAAAGCTCCGCCAACGGAGACACCGCCGTCAAAGGTCGTGGTACCGGTTGAGACGGAATGGAAAGTGCCGGCAATAGTGAGGGTGGATCCGCTGGAAACGGTGAGGGTGGATCCGCTCGTATAGGAAACGGCTCCGGAGTGGGAAATGGTACCTGTAGCGATAAGATTGCCGACTTTTAAAGTATTCTCAACAGTAAGGATGCCGATATCCGCGGTACCAGCAACCGACAATATGGTTCCTGGGCCAGTGGTCGCTAGGCCAAAATTACCGCTACGATCGATCCTCGCCACCTCCCGTATGCCATCGGCCGTGAATGCCGGGGCAGTTCTGAAAACTATCCTGCCGGGAACCAAGTCGGTAGTAAAATCCAAAGCCGTGCCGTCGGTAACAAAATCAATACTGGCCGACATAGTCTCATAATCCGTCCCGTCATAACTGTAGCCGGAGAGCCGGCCAATATTGGCATCTGCGCCTAAAGCTCCGGGGGATGAAAAGCCTCCATTAGATCGGCGGAACGCCAGCTCGGAAAAAGGATCGGTAAAACCTCCGGGATCGGTTTGGATATCCAGAATGGTGCCGACATCATAAGCTGACGATCGGATCTTGGCTACCGCGGTAGTCCCACCCCCCCCCACAACTCCGAAAACAAGTCCGGTGCTAGACGCAACCGTTAAAGTTTCGGTCGGATTCGCCGTACCAATGCCCACATATCCGTTCTTACCGCTCACATAAATGAATGGTGATGAAGAGCCCGAATTCCCAACCACAAATATCGGAGTAGTGGAGCCAACAACCGTACTATCGGCTTCAATGGAGATCTGACCGAAAGGAGAGGTTGTGCCAAAACCTAATTTTCCATATTCACCGTGGATCGTGGAGGTGGCCAAAATTCCGTTGCCGATGTTCAAATCGGAACCGCTGATCGAGAGATCGCCTGTGGTGAGAAGGGCAGTGGTTTTGTTGAAGGTCAGGCTGGAGAGGCCGGCGGTGGCTCCGGCATCATTGAATTGAAGATCAAAGTCGCTGCCGGCTACCGAACCGGCTCCACCGGTCACGTCCGTTCCGCAATGCAGAACGCCGTCGGCATCAGTTTCAATATCGCCGGTGCAGGAAATTAGATTGCGAACTTGAAGATAGGTAACGTCGGCGATGCCAGCAAGTAATCCACCGCTGGTAGTGGTAGCCGATCTTCCAACCGCCAATCCCCCGGAAACATAACCATTACCTTTTACCGTTAATTGAGTATTGGTAGTGGGGGAAGAAGAAGCGATCGCTAAACTGGAGGTAGCGATGAAGGAAGAGGCAACGCTGGTCGCGGAAGTATACACATTACCGGCAAAGATAGCGGCGGCTCCATTGGCGGCCCGATCCACCACAAATCTCGCGCCCGGGGTGTTGGTGGCGATCCCGACACGGCCGTCGTAATCTATGCCGAATAATGTTGTTGATGTGCCGGAGTCGCCGATCACGAAGATCGGGGAAGTGGAACCGACGACGCCCTGGGTGTTGTCCACTTCAATGGCCACCTGGGCGTAGGGTACGCTGGTGGCAAAACCGAGTTTTCCGTATTGAGCGGAGATGGTTGAAGTGGCGGCTCCGGAGGCTCCATTTCCGATGTTCAGATCGGAACCGAGGATGGAGAGATCTCCGGTGGTGAGGAGACCGGTGGATTTGTTGAAGGTCAGACTGGAGAGACCGGCCTGGGTTCCGGCATCATTGAATTGGATATCGGTATCGCTGCCGGACGGAGCCGAAGAAACACCGGAGATGGTACTGCAAACAACCACGCCGTTGGCATCCGTCTTCAAAGCGCTTGAAGCGCTGTTGCAATTAGCCTGTTCGCTGATCTGTAACCGGGTCTTGGAAGAAATGAAGTTGGCGATAAAGGCTCCATTGCTGGTAGTCGCCGAAGCCCCGACCGACAGTCCACCGGTGATATATGTGTTGCCGGTGACAGCCAATTGGCTGTTGGTGGTCGGAGTGCCGGTGCCGACCGCCAGGGTGTTGGTGGCGATCAGGGAGGTGACGGTGGAGGTGCCTTCAATATTGAAATTGCCTTTGACCACGCCGATACCGGCGACTTCCAATCGGGAACCGACGCTGGTGGTGCCCAGACCCAGACTGCCGGAGATGGAGGAGAGACCGGTATTGGTGACGGTCAGCACTCCATTGGATTCGATCTTCCCTCCGGTGATGGTCAGACCCTGGGAAGAAGCCAGGCCGGCGGCGGAGATACCGCCGGAGAAGGTGTTGGTGCCGGCGAAGGAGGAGTTGATCTTGCCGGAGGATAACAGGTCGCCGCCGATGATATTGATGCCGGAAGCGGAGGTGATCCCGCCGATCGCTTTCACGTTGATGCCGCCTTCAAAGGAAGCGGTGGCGACGTTGGAGGAATAGAGCTTGGCGGCGTCCAGGATGCCGGAAATGACGACGGCGCCGGAGAAGGAAGAGGAGGCGGCGTTGGAAATAACTAATTTACCGGAAGATTCTATCTGTCCTCCGGTCAAAGTCAGGCCATTAGCCGAAGACAAGCTGGAAGCCGATATTCCGCCGGAGAAAGTGTTGGTGGCGGCCGATGTTGAATCCAGTCTTCCCGACAGATTCAGGGTGGTGCCGTCGATCGCTAAGGCCTGAACGGAACCGTTGGAGGTGGTGGCCGATCGGCCCACCGCCAATCCCCCGGCGATGTATGTATTGGTGGCGACCGAGAAACCGATGCCGCGGATGGAATTCTGGCCGATGGAGGAGGTGCCGATACCGACATCTCCGATAGCGGAAATTTCAAACAAAGGAGAAGAAGTTCCGGAATCGGAGATGACGAAGATCGGGGTGGTGGAACCCAGGACGGCGCCGTTGGCTTCGATGGAGACCTGACCGAAGGGTACCGTGGTGCCGAAACCGAGATTACCGTACTGACCGGAGATGGTGGCGGTGGCGACCTTGCCGTTGCCGAGGTTCAGATCGGAGCCGTTGATGTCCAGATCGCCGCCGATGATCACGTTGCCGGTGGCGTTGGCGAAGGTAAAGAGGGAGCGGCCGTCCAGGGAACCGCCGTTGTTGTATTGGATCTGGGTGGTATTCCCGCCCGGGGTGGAAGCGGTGTTGTCCGTTCCGCAATGCAGGACGCCGTCGGCATCCGTTTCGATATCGCCGGTGCAGGAGATCAGGTTGCGGACCTGGAGGTAGGTCAGGTCGGAAATGCCGGCCACCAGGGCGCCGCTGGAGGTGGTGGCGGAGCGGCCGACCGACAGTCCACCGGTGATATATGTGTTGCCGGTGACAGCCAATTGGCTGTTGGTGGTCGGAGTGCCGGTGCCGACCGCCAGGGTGTTGGTGGCGTAGAAAGCTCCGGCGGTGGAGGTGGCGGAGATATTCAGGTTACCGGCGACGTTGGCGAAGCCATGCACATCCAAAACCGTACCCGGAGCGGAGGTGGCGCCAATGCCCAGACCACCGGAGATATATGAATTGGATAGGCTGGTAATGTTCAGTTTTCCGGAAGAGACGATATCTCCTCCGGTGATGGTCAGACCTTGGGAAGAAGCCAGGCTGGCGGAGGAAATTCCGCCGACAAAGGTGGAAGTGGCGATCGAGCTGGAATCCAGTCTTCCGGAGAGATTCAAAGTGGAGGCGTCGATCGGGCCGGTCTGGATACCGGTGGTGG
>CAZDBT010000014.1:0-17341 GCA_964503795.1 uncultured Candidatus Saccharibacteria bacterium | reverse complement strand
CACTTCGGCCTTATGAATGATCCGAGGCTTCGGATCAGAGATATTAAATCGATGATAGCCGCCGTGCTTGTAGGTTCCGCTTGACAATTCCCGGGAAATCGCTAAAATGTTAGCGAAGAACATTGATTCGAAGGTCTGTACGTCTTTCTTGTTGGTCTTTCCGGGCAAAAACTGCCGCCATGCGGTTAGTAAACTTTCCACGGAGGTGATTTCTTGAAAACTATGGACGAATTGTTTGATCATAAGTCAGCCAATACCCCGCCAAATTTTCCGATCATTCGGAAAATTGTCGGCACTTATCGGATATTGCACTCATTTCTCGATAAACTTCCGAAAACTTACCGTTATACCCTAGGAGCAAAAATAGATAACACTTTCGTGGAACTCGGCGAACAAATCACCGCCGCTTTTTATTCCAAAGACCAGCAAAAAATATCCCACCTCGCGAGCGCCAGCCAAAAGATCAATTCTTTGAATTTTTTATTGAAGATGGGCTGGGAAGTCAGAGTTGTCGGAACTGATAAATACGCCATCCTCGGCCAAGCACTCGCCGAGATCGGCAGAATGCTTGGCGGTTGGCAAAAAGATCTTATGAAATAGTGAGTTGCGGACAGCGAGGAATCGGTAGTTCGAGTTCCAGTCGTTCTCGAAGTAGTTCAGGTTGAGCTTCCGCTTGCCGCCATTGTCCCAGGCGTAAGGCACGTTGCGGTTGCCGTTCGAGTCCCGCCAGATATGCGCAAAGCTCCTTCCGCGCCACCACCAGTCGATCGTTCTTCTGGTTGAATCGTATTCCGGGCCATCCCGTTAGGAAATACCCGATAGGGCCTTGCACCAACTCCTAAACTTTCATAATGACCGCCGGAAACCTCGGTCGCCGGCTGTTTCGTCACAAACATCATAACATTTTAATTAATAAAAAAGCTCCTTCGGCTTGTGCCGAAGGAGCGGTGATAAGTGAAAAAGTGATTTAGGAGTTGCGGACAGCGAGGAATCGGTAGTCCGAGCCCCAGTCGTCCCCGAAGTAGCTCAGGCTGAGCCTCCGCTTGCCGCCAAAGCCCCAGGCGCAAGGCACGAGGCGGCTGCCGCTCGAGTCCCGCCAGATCTGGCCGAGAGCGACGAGCGGATTTTCCTTCTGTCGGTTGGGATGATCCAGCGTCAGAGAAAGAAAGGCGACGGGCTTGGCCGCCTTCAGCTTGAGGACCTTCATCATCTTCAGAATGTCCTTGGTGCTGGCGTCGCGACCCATGCTCACCACGATGAGTTCTTCTTTTTTGGCCTTGCCTTTCCGGGAGGGGAAGTTTTTGCTGGTCATGCAGTCGTCCTTCCAGCCGAACTTGTTCAGCTCGACCAGTTCATCGACCGAGAGATTGTGCCGGACGTTCACGGTGAGATTTTCCGTCCTCACGTCCCTCATAAAAAGGTCTTTGAGAACAGACTTTGCGAACAATTTCAGGCCCGTCCACTTCTTGTCGGCGGGAGCGTTCTCGACGATATATTCGAGATCGTCCCTCTGCGCGTAAGTCTCCACCATCTTGCCGAAGTTCTTCTTGAAACTGGCGAAGTCGTGCAGTTTGGCTTGGATCTCCTTAGGAAGCCGTTCGGTCTCCCAGAAATCCTGAACCTCGTGCTCCTGACCCGCGTTACTCCGCACACCGAACACATCGCGGATGGCGTGATGACCGATGAGATCGTTGTCTTTGCATCCCTTAAGGATCTCGCTGGTCCTTTCGCAGAACAACTCCTTGTCATCGAGATAAAAAACATTCTTTTTCCCTTCCTTCTCGATCTCGATCCAGGAAATGAACTCGCACATCTTGGCCTCCTCTTTTTCTAAGGTTTTCAATTTTTTTACTCTCCTGCCACATAGCAGGAGAAATTTGGAACTGCCGTAAATATAGCACAAACATGCCTATCTTGTCAATAAGATGCTTATGCGGAAAAATCTATGACTATTTCCGCCACATCGCTCGGGTCACCGGCAAAATGCGTGCGGGATTTTACATGACTGAAGGAAGTTTTAATTTTATGCGCCAGCCGGTTGGCCATTTCATTTTCGGTGGTGGTGATCACCCAGTGACCGCTATCATTTTTTATCCCGATCAGACGATGCATCGGATCCTGTTCATAGGAACGCTTTCCAAAACCCTCCGCCAATTCACGCAAAGAATTTTCTGAAGCCGCCGGGAGATTTTTAATAATGATCCTCCCTTCATACTGATGATTTTTGATCATCTGACAGGCGGGGCAGAGCTCGAACTTTACCGGTATATCTTTTTTGCCGGATGAAATACTCTCCGTCTCCCCTTTGTTGAACTCCTCGATCCCATGCCGCCAGGATTTTTTATGGTAGGCCGCTCCGCAGGTCTTACACAACACTATCCCTTTCTGGGCCGGAAACTCTTCCATGGCTTTGCGGGACAGCGAAGCTTTGATGTTGTTGTAGTTCTTCATAGTTATCTTATTATCTCATACACCAAGGCAACGGCAAAAAATAAGATCAAGACGCCGGTCAGCCAGGAAATTTTCTTTCCTTTCATTTTCAGCCACATCCAAATTATAAAAATGCTTTCCAGGGCTATAAAAATTCCTCCGGCTAGTCCGATGCTGCGCAAAAAATCGTTCAGTCCGATGAAGTAAAGAGCTAATGGCCCGAACATTACAATAATAAACCGCAGCCACCAGGGGAAAGCCAGGTCGAGTTCCAGACTTTTATCCGTATCAAAACCGATCGCTATGTAAGAACTGATCAGAGCGAGTAATCCAAGAAACCCCAATAATTTTGAAACCGATAATGGCAGTGAAAGCCTCAATCCGGTGATCGCATCTTTGGTAACCAAAGTAGAAACCGCGACAGTGCTGAAAGCAAAGATCGCGTAGACTAAAGCGGCAATGATAATTCCCCAAAAGATAACTTTTTTAACGGACGCGCCGGATTGAACAACGCCCGGAATAGCCGCCCGCCCGGAAAGGGCAAAAAGTATCGCCCCAAATGGTAAAAATAAGTTTCCCCAGACAGGCGCAAAATTGGAAAGCGAAAAGGCGCCGACATTTTTTATCCCGAAAATAAGCAGCAGCAGAAAAATACCAAGCATTCCCAGGGTGATCCAAAATTCTAGCCACGCGATCTGTTTGATCCCGGAAAGAATGACTGCCGAGGCCAGAAACCAAAAGATCACTATCTTGATCACCAGGGCGCCCTGCGGGAAAAACAGATCGGCGAAACTTACCGACAAGATCAGGTAAACGGTCAACACCAAAACGCTCTGGATGATCGTGGTCAGAATACCCAGCCGACCAGCCCATTTACCCAGGTAAATTCTGGCGTAACCGACAAAACGGTGTTCGCCGGGAGTGGCAGTGATGATGTCGGCATACATTGTGTAAACCAAAATATAAGCTACGGCGGCCAGCCCCAAATACAGCAATCCGATACTAAAACCGGAAAACTTAAAAAGATACGGCAGAGAGAAAACTCCCGCGCCAATAATGGTGCCGACCAGCAAACCGGTCGCCGTCAAAAAGTTTTTAGTCTTCGTCAGTATCATGAGCCGCCAAACCCTCCATGCGTTTTATAAGTTTGTGCTCAATAAACCACAAGAAAACAAGAATGAAAATGGTTACTAGGGTTGCGAAAACCGCGATCGAATAAAGTTTGTAAGCAACGGCCATACCGATAGCGGCCGACACCCAAAGACCGGCAGCGGTAGTCAGACCGCGAACTTTGTTTTGCGAAGAGAGGATCGAACCGGCGCCGATGAAACCGATGCCGACCACCACTTGAGAGGCGATACGAGAAGGATCATAACTGGAACCGATAAAATTTTCGAAAGCCAGCTGGGAAATGATACTGAAAAGCGCCGAACCGGCGGAAACGAGGGCGAAAGTGCGCATACCGGCATTCTTGCGTGCCAACTCTCGTTCAATACCGATCAACGCCCCCAGGATGGTAGCCAAAGCTACCTGGCCGAAGATCACCAGGTTCGCATCGCTAAAAAAATGGTTCCAAAGGTTGATCAACATTATTCAAAAATTTCGTCGCCATCCCGAACCTTTTTATTCACCTTCATCCCTACTTCCTGTCCCTTCTTGGCAGTGGCAATGTCGGCGTGATCGTATTGCATGGATTTTATCTGCTGCTCAAA
Organism: uncultured Candidatus Saccharibacteria bacterium; assembly: GCA_964503795.1. Lineage (GTDB taxonomy): Bacteria > Patescibacteriota > Minisyncoccia > UBA6257 > WO2-44-18 > JAUSKF01. Next base: position 13,199 of record CAZDBT010000014.1, on the reverse strand, counting down.
GTCAGTAGTGGCTCCTTTGATCTTGATCAACGCGCCTTTCTTCATCGGTTTTTTGAATTTCACGATCGCAACCTTAATGCCGCCGTAAAAATGAGTGACGATACCGATCGGTTTCGCAACCTTCATTTTTTTTACCGGCTTAGCCACTTTTTTTGCTTTCTTAACAATTTTCTTTTTCATATTTACGCTTTTTTATTATTTTCTTTTTCTTTTTCGATCATGTCAATAAGTCTTTCCACTAATTTCTTGGGGTCGGGGTCATAGATTACCTTGCCCGGGCCGCGATGGGAGCTTTCCACCAGATCCTTCAGCATATCCGCCATCCCGCCGGTGCCGGTCAGCACGCCGATCGGTTTGTGGTCTTCAAAGGCGATAGTAAATTCATTCAAAGTTCCCAAACGGCCGCAGATAGTAATCACCGCGTCCGCCGATCTGGTCAAAAGCAAATTGCGGCCTGAATAATCAAAGCCGGTGTAAACGATCACGTCGTGATAATCAGTCGGCAGTTTGTACGATTTTATATGAGCGGACTCGGAGGCGGCGGGCGAGAGTCCGATGACCATTCCACCGGCTTCTTTGGCTCCTTTGGCGGACCAGTATGGGATACCGGTAGTCGCTCCGGTGACCAGAACCATCCCGGCATTGGCGATCTCCCGGCCAACCTGTTCGGCTTTTTCTAGCGCGTCTATGGCGCAATGTCCGGTCTCGGCGGCTCCGGATACGCAGATCTTATATTTAAGATGATGACGAGGATTCAATCGGGAAGCCATTTTATTAGTCACCGGCGACTAGAAACTAGACACCAGGGAGTACCTTAATAATAACAAATCCAAAGCTTAATTAACTTAATGACTTAATAAACTTAATAACCTCTTATAGCTCCACCGTAGACCCCGGCTCCGGAAGTTCGCCGTCGATAGCCAGTTCATCGCGCATTTTTTGAGCTAATTCTCCACCCGAATCTTCTTCAGAATGAACCACGAACACTTTTTTTACATGCTCGCGCATCGGGGTAAGCCAAGACAAAAGCTGCGATTGGTCGGCATGCGCCGAATAAGCAGTCGCTGAAACCACCCGACATTTAACCACCACCATTTCTCCTAAAACCTTTACTTTCTTTTCGCCATCCAAGATTTTTCTGCCCAAGGAACCTTCCGCCTGATAACCGACAATAAAGATCGAGCTATGTGGATCGGAAAGATAGCGTTGCTCGTGATGTAGGATCCTGCCGGCGTTGGACATTCCCGCTCCCGCGATGATCACCTTAGGTGAAGGCACATCGTTTATTTTTTTGGACTCGTCCACTGTTAGAGTCATCTTCATTCCGGGAAAATTAAAAATGTTGCCGCCGGACTTAATTAATTTCTGGGTTTCTTCATCAAAATATTCGGGATATTTTTTATAGATCTCGGTAAGTTTGATGGCGAGCGGACTGTCCACGAAGATCGGCACGCGTGGTATTCGGCCGTTTTTTACCAGGTCATTTAATTCAAAAAGTAATTCCTGGGTGCGTTCCATCGCGAAAGCCGGGATCATCAGCACGCCTTTGGTTTTGACCGTGTCTTCGATCATATCTTCCAAAATTCCCTTGCGTTCCTCGATCGGCGGGTGAATTCGGTTGCCGTAAGTGCCTTCGATCAGACAATAATCTATATCCGTGGGCGGATCTTCCCGTTTGCCGATCATCGGAGCCGGCGAATTTCCCAGATCTCCGGAAAAAATTATTTTCTTCCCCTCCGCTTCTACTAGAATAAAACTGGACCCGAGAATATGTCCGGCATTATAAAAGGTCGCTTTGAAATTACCGACAGTGATCTGCCGGTGATACTCTACTCCTTCCCAATGAGTCATCAGCTCTTCGATCTCCCGGATGCCATAGATCACCGGCTGTTTAAAACGCTCGGCTTCCTGGATAAGGATGTGCTCCGAATCCATCAGCAGCAGCTGGGCCGAGTCGCGGCAGGGTGGCGTGGAATAAACCTTACCGCGGAAACCATCTTTATATAATTTCGGCAACCGGCCGACATGATCAACGTGAGGATGGGTCACCAAAACCGCGGAAACTTCTTTCGGATCATACGGAAACGGCTCAAAGTTCATTTTTTCCACGAAACTCCCGCCCTGGTTCAGGCCGCAATCGATCAGAATTTTCTGCCCGCCGGACTCCAGCAGAAAATTAGAGCCGGTAACCTGCCGGGTGGCGCCGTAGAAGGTAAGCTTCATTACCTATATTATAGGTCATTTGGAACCTAAAATAAAAAACCGCCCAAGTGGGCGGGAGCTAAGCGAGACCGACGTGCCTCATATGACGGGGGCATTGGTCGTAGTTATTGATAGTCATCGATGCCAGCGCTTTCATGAAGTACTGCTCTTTGGTCATGATCCGGAAAACCTTTAACACATCTTCGGCGCTGATCCAGCCAGACCTGATCAGCTTAACGATCTTCCCGGACTCTTTGAGAATTCTGGAGATCTCTTTTTCTTTTTTCTTTTCGATCGCCGCCCCGATCTTCTGGGACTTCTTCCATTCCCTGTCGCTGCGCTGCGATTGACGATAAGCCTTTCTAGAAAGCATCGCCTTCCCCTAATTTCAAGAACCGGTAGCTATTATAACAGGAAATTTACCAAAATCAACCCTGCAGAATTTCCTCCACTACCTTCTTCTCGCTCCACGGAATTTTTTTGCCTCCCGAGACATGGATCCAATCCTCGCTTCCCTTGCCGGTAATGATCACCACGTCGCCTTTTTTCGCCAGAGTGATCGCCTTCGCTATCGCTTCTCTGCGATCTATAATTTTTAAATATTCTTTTTTTGGAGAACCAGGCTCGGAAAAACCGGCCGCGATCTCGTTAATGATCGATTCCGGCCGCTCATCGTAAGGATCCTCATTGGTCAGGATAACTTCATCGCAATATTCCGAGGCGACTCGACCCATTGCCGGCCGTTTCCACTTATCCCGTCCTCCGCCGGCGGCGCCCAATACGCAGATCAGCTTTCCGTTGCGGCTTAAATCCGAGGCCAGTTTTTCATAAACTTTTTCCAGACTGTCGGGAGTGTGAGCATAATCGATCACCACGGCGAAAGGCGCGCGCTGAACATATTCCAATCTTCCCGGCGCGCCGGTGAAATTCTGCAAAGCTTTTTTTATCTCCGGCCATCCTAAACCCTGGGACTCGGCGAAGGCTGAAGCGGCCGCGGCATTTTCCAAATTAAAATTGCTGGACAACCAATCCCCGATCGATTCCTGGCCGCCGCCCAACTCCCGGCGGATAAAAGTTTCTCGGCTGAAATAAACCACCTTCACATTTTCATCCGCCGCGGCGGCAAAATGCTCGGCGGATTTGTCGGCTTCATTGATAAAAAAGATCTTTTTCGGCTTTTTGGAATATTCCGCTACGTCTTCAAAAAAAGATACTTTCGCATCTCGGTATTTTTCAAAAGAACCATGCGCCTCAATATGCTCGGGGTGAAGATTGGTAAACAAAGCAGCGTCAAAATCGATAAAGCGATGCCGGTGCTGCACTATGCCCTGCGAAGTGACTTCCACCAGCGCGTATTGGCAACCGGCTCGGACCGCCTTCCACAAAAATTTCTGCAACGCCAACCGCCCGGGCATAGACATCCCGCTCATATTTTTTATGGTTTCCCCGGCAACCTTGAACCGAATGGAGGAGATCAACGCGGTTTTTTTTCCGGCTGATTCTAAGATGGCGTTGATCAACTCAATGGTCGTAGACTTTCCTTTCGTGCCGGTGACCCCTAATACAAAAATCTTCCTCGAAGGGAAGCCGTAGATCAGGGTGCCGAACCAAGCCAGCAGATAGTGATAAGCGCTTTTAAATATCATATTTTCGCTTTTTTCAGCGCCTCTTTCAGGCGGTCTTTAAAACCTTTTGTTTCGGGACCGATCTTGCCAAGCGCGGCTTTAGCTTGCTGACGATTATAACCCAGGCTGATCAAAGTTTCTTCCAGTTCAACATCCGACTCCATCAAATTCAAATTTTGTGCGGACGCTTCTTTGCTGCCACCGTCCAGCTTTCCCTTCAGATCAAGAATGACGCGCTCGGCGGTTTTCTTTCCAATGCCGGAAGCTTTGGTAAGAAGGTCGGTTTTCCCGGCATTGATGGCGGCGATCAGTTGATCAGTCGGCGCCACGCCCATCACCGATAAAGCCGTCTTCGGACCGATCCCGTTCACGGTGTTCAGCTTCTCGAACAGATAAAGTTCCTGTTCATTTAAAAAGCCAAATAACTCAAAAGGGGCGTTCTCTTTGTTATAAAGCGAGCAAAAAATCTTGATATCCGATCCGTTTTGTGGCAAACTTTGGGCGGTCTTAGCGGCAAAGAATACTTTAAAACCGATCCCGGCGGCCTCGATAATACCGAAATTATCCTTTCGTCCCACTAATTTGCCGCTTAAACTGTACAGCATATCTTCATTATATATATGTTTAAGCTAATATCTAACTTTTCTCCGAAAGGCGACCAGATCAAGGCTATCGATGGACTGGTGCGCGGACTGGAAGCTGGCGCAACCCACCAGACGCTTTTGGGCGTGACGGGTTCCGGCAAGACCTTCACGATGGCTTCGGTGATCGCCAAAAGCGGCCTGCCTACTTTGATAATCTCCCCCAACAAGATCTTGGCCGCCCAACTTTATCAGGAGTTCAAACAATTCTTCCCGCAGAACGCCGTTCATTACTTTGTTTCCTTCTACGACTACTACCAACCGGAGGCCTTCATTCCGCAAACCAAAACCTATATCCAAAAGGACGCGCGCATCAACGCCGAAATAGACAAACTCCGCCACTCCACCATCCAGGCCGTACTGGCTAGGAAAGACGCGATCGTGATCGCTTCGGTTTCCTGCATCTATGGCGCCGGTGATCCGAATGAATATCAAAATGCCCGACTGGACCTGAAAGTCAGCCAAATAATTGACCCGAAAGACCTCACTCGCCACCTCAATCTTCTGCAATATGAAAAAAATAACGACGAGCCGCTACTTGGCCAATTTTCTTTCCAAAAAGACAAAGTTTATATCCATTTGGTCACCGATGAGGTATTCGAGGTCGCATTTGAAAAAAGAAAAATAGCTTCTATTAAGAAAATCGAATCCAAGTCTCTAGTCGCTAGTCGCCAGTCGCTAGACACTATCTCCATCTACCCGGCAAAGTTCTGGGTCACTCCGCAGCACAAACTGAATCTGGCTTTGGAAAATATCAAAACCGAAATGGATGACCGCGTGGAACAACTGCAATCGGCCAACAAATTCGAGGAGGCTGCTCGCTTGGAAAAGAAAACCACTTTTGATCTGGAGATGCTCAAGAAAAAAGGCTATGTGAACGGAATTGAAAATTATTCCCGCCATTTGGCCTTCCGCCAGCCGGGTGAGCCACCGATGACGCTGATAGATTATTTCCCAAAACCATTTTTGCTTTTCATTGATGAGTCGCATATTTCCGTACCGCAATTAAACGCGATGCAGGAAAGCGACCGCCGCCGCAAAACCACGCTGGTAAATTACGGCTTCCGTCTACCGTCGGCCCTGGATAACCGTCCGCTGACCTTCAAGGAGTTCAATGGGAAGATCGGACAAACTATTTTCGTGTCGGCCACTCCGGGGCCATACGAATTACAGATGGGTCCTTCAGTGGAGCAACTCACTCGCCCGACCGGTATTTTAGATCCGGAGATCCAGATCCGTCCGGCAAAAAATCAGGTGCAACATCTGCTAGTTGAGATCGAAAAACGAATTGCAAAAAATGAGCGCGTGCTGGCGTTGACGCTGACAAAACGCTCCGCGGAAGACCTAACCGAATATCTTTTGGAAAAAGGGATCAAGGCAAAATATCTGCATTCGGATATTAAAACCTTGGAACGGCCGAAGGTATTACAGGCGCTCCGCAAAGGCGAAATAGATGTGGTGGTAGGGATCAATCTGCTGCGCGAAGGCTTGGATCTTCCCGAAGTAAGCTTGGTGGCAATTTTGGACGCCGACCGCGAGGGGTTTTTGCGCAACTACCGCGGCCTGATCCAGATGGCCGGTCGCGCCGCCCGTTCCATAAACGGAAAGGTGATTTTCTACGCCGACTTCCTGACTGATTCAATCAAAAAAACGATGTTGGAAACTTTGCGCCGCCGGAAGATCCAGGAAAAATTCAATAAAAAAATGGGCGTGCGCCCAACGGCTCTAAACAAGCCGATCGTAGAAGAGGAATTATCAAAAAATTCTATCGAGACATAAAAAAATCCCCACCAACCGGTGGGGGACTATGCTTAATCCTTTTAATGAGCGAAGAATCGGAGACTGTAGCCTTGGGTCTTGGCCGCTTCGATGTCGGCCACCAGACGGTCAAAATCCTGAACCTTCAGACCTGCCTGAATATCTTCCCGATCAGTGAAACCGGAACAGATCATCGCCGCTACCTTCATGTGCTGGCCATCACGAGCAGTCAGGAAGTGCTCATAGAAAGCGCATAGGTGGTGCGCGTCTTCTCCGAACCCGGTGAAATACATTTCGTTCAGCCACTCACCATCAGAACCCAGTTCGATGACTTCCAGACAAACAGCATCCTTCCCGTCCTCGTCTTTGCTCTCGCTCATGAAATACAGGAAGCTGCCGGCCCGCTCGAACTGCAGTTGGATCAAAATCGTCAGCATGTTCTTGGCGCTGGACGAGCAGATCCATTTCTTCAGATTCTGGCAATCGACCATGACTTTCTCCTTTTCACTCGGGTTTTTAAAGGTGCAGTTAACTGCCGTAAATATACCATATATGGCGGTAAAAGTCAATCCCCCACATAATTCCTTATGTAAGGGATAAATAGGCTTAATGAAAATCCCCGTATTGCTACGGGGATCGTACGAAAAACTACTTCACGAGCACCGTCGCCTTCTGGGCGAGCTTCTGAATCGCGGAGCCATACTCGTTGTAGCACGCATTGTTGGCGAGAGTGCGCAGCGCCACACCGATCTCGTCCGTCTTGCCGGCCTTCGCTTCCGCGACGACCAGCTCTGCGACGAACTCGGGCCCCGACGACTTGAGCATCCGCGCCACCTTCCGGATCGGAATGAAGATCGAGTAGTGCTTCCGCTTCCGCGCCGGCTGCTGCCCGCCGCCCTTCTTTCCCTTCTTGGTCTTCTTGTCCTGGCGGTTGGCCGTCCGATCGTAAGTCGCCATGGCTGCCTCCCTTCCAAATTGAGTGAAAAAATAGTTAACTGAACTACCGAGATAATAGCAAGGTTTGCGCTTAAAGTCAAGAGGGCATAAAATTAGCTGTATGCTTGGGCTCGCAACTAAAAAAGACTATCAATTGGTTTCCATTATCGGAATTCTGTTTGGATTATTGTCTTTGCCTATTCTGGAAAACCTGCAATTATCCCATTGGCAACTAACTTGGGGCAGCGCGGCGGGAGTGATTTTCGGATTTTTTCTTTTCGCTAACTTCGCCATGTGGATCGCCGGTCTGATCGGGCAACGATCGCTGGCTTTGTTCCAATTCGCCAAATATGCCGCCGCCGGAGCTCTAAGCGCCTTCATTGATCTGGGAATTCTGAATATCTTCAGCTTGATCTTCAAAATTTATTCCGGTCCGGCGCTCCTGATCTTCAATTCCATTTCTTTTCTGACTGCCACCACCAATGCTTATTTTTGGAATAAACTCTGGGCTTTTAAAAAAGACGGCGACCAACCCAGTCTACGGGAATATCTGAAATTTATCTGCGTAACTTTGACCGGTTTGCTGATCAACACTGGAATTGTCTTTTTTATGACCTCCGTCGTTGGAGCGCCGGCTGGAGTATCGCCGGCGATCTGGGAAAATGTTGCCAAAGCCAGCGCCATCATCCCGAACGTGATGTGGAACTTTATCGGCTACAAGTTTTTCATCTTCAAGCCTTAACCCGCAGACTCCGCTTTTAAAAAGCGCAGGGGAGCTGCTTTAAGGAACGTGTCGCAGCTACGCCGGCTGGGTCTCTTTGGAGCGGCGCAGCGAGACTGAGGCGAAATTGCTCGCTGGAAGCAATTTACGACGTTTCCGAGAAGCAGCTTTCCGGAGCCCTTGATTTAAGTTGATCTTTGATTTAATATGTTCCTAACATATGCCAATTACCCGTTCAGCAAAAAAAGCTTGGAGGCAGAGCCTAACCCGCAGAGAGCGGAACGTCTCCCAAAAGAAAACCTTGAAAGAGGCTGTTAAGGCTTATAAAAAAGCTCCATCGGCCCAATTATTGTCTATCGTATTCCAACAGTTGGATAAGGCCGCTAAGGTGAATGTACTAAAAAAGAACACTGCCTCTCGCTTAAAGTCTCGCTTGTCTGCCAAATTAGTTGCTAAGGGCTAGATCAGTTAACACCTCCTCGTATTCCAGCTTCCCGGACTTAATGGCCAGATCATAATCGGCCATTTTGTTTTTATCGCGAGCCATTGCCGCCAAAATATTAAAGATCTTTGCCGGATCTTCTGAATTCATCAGCCTCTCAAGAATCGGCAGCTTCGCGCTGGCCGCCTTCCCATATTCCAGCTGACTGATTGCCGAGAAAAAATCCTGCTCACGTAAAACTGTTTCCGGATTACCGCCCAAAGCCAATCGCTCAATCTCATTTACCAAACCCCAAGTATCTTTCGCATATTTGTAAACAAGGCTCTGCAAAAGCGAATCGCTTAGTTTGAAATTCTGCTTCTGCGCCTCCACTTTCGCGAAGGCGGAAACTTGCGCCGGCGAAAGATTATCAAACTCTTGGCTGACCACCGCCTCACCGGAAAGAATCTTAAAAGTTTTCGGCAAAGATTTTTCCGCCACCACCGCCAAACTGATCGTCTTTGATCCATCGGCGATCTTCAAAAGATTGTTTACTTCTTTCGGCTCGGCTTCGCCGACTTCATAGATAATTCCGAGTTTTGAACTATCAAACAGTGATTGAGTGGTAGTGAAATCTTTTAGCCGCTCACTCTCCCCTTTAATACTCAAATCAAAACGTTCCAGGCCGGAATTACCGTGTTTATCGGTAAACTTTTCGGTAATTTCTCTTAATTTCTGCTGGCGCCGATAAGCATCGGGACCGTAAAGATAAATAAGCATTATTTTAAAACCTGACACTTCGGGCAGAAATGCGCCGACCTTCCTCCTATCTTTTTACGCACGATCTTCGTACCACATCTCGGACAGGGTTCGTCTTCTCGCCCATAAACATTCCTATGTTCAGTATAACCTCCTTCCAGACCGGCAGTATCACGAAAATCGCTGGTAGAGGTGCCGCGCAATTTTACCGCCTTGGTGAGCACTTCTTTAATAGCTTTATATAAATTCTTCAGTTCCGGTTCTTTTAATTTGTCGGCGGGCTTAAACGGATTGATCTTCGCTTTCCACAAAATATCATCGGAATAAATATTTCCTATACCGGCGATCACTTCCGGATCAAGCAGAACCTGTTTGATCTTGCGATGTTCCGCCTTAATAATTTCCGCCATCTTCCCGTAGGTAAAACTTTTCTCCAGCGGTTCAGGGCCGAGTTTGACCAGTTCCGGTAAATTTTCTATCACTTCTATCGGCCCAACAATAATTTTGGCGAATTTCCGCAGATCGGAAAAGCCGAGCATCTGGCCGTTGTCTAAATAAAAGATCAGGTGGATATATTTGTTGTATGGATCTTCCACAATCGCTTTTGGCGATATCGGAATCACTTTCTTGCCGTCGATTTCCCACTTACCTACCAGCAGATGCCCAGTCATCTTCAGATGAGCCAGCAACATCTTGCCGTGAGTGAGGTAAATTAAAATATTCTTCGCGCGGCGGCGCACTTCTACAAACTTCTCTCCTTTTACAAAACCCTCAAAGGCCGCCACGTGTTTGTGGGCTACCTTTATTCTGGATTGATCCAGAGGATCTTTGATCATCTTCGGCCAATCAAACCAGACTCCGGTAATTTTCCGGCCCACAATTTTCTTATTCAGGTCATTTACGACCGTTTGGACTTCTGGCAGCTCTGGCATACCGAAATAGTAGCTAGGGTTTAGCTAATAGCCAAGAGGCTATACTCTTTTATTTCCCGCTAAAGAATCTTTCTTTCAAAAATTCGGCGAATCGCTGAAACTCCTTTTGATAAATTTCCAAGTTCTTTTTCTTTTCCTCCTCTGGCCAGGTTTTATAGATATCTAAAATCTCTCCTTTTATCCTATCGCGTAGTTCAGAAATTTCTTTGGGCTCAATATCCCCGAATTCATCCACGACAATACTCTCAGGCTGACCCCCGTCTTCTGTATAAAAATCAGCCAGAGCCTCCTTTAGCTTGTTAACTTCTTTAGACCGAGATTCGAGGATCAACTCCCGCATCTTCCTATACTCCCCACCTTCCTCGAAAGTGGCTAAAGATTTTTCAACTTTTTCTTCCAACTCTGAATACCGAGGATTATTTTCTATGGCCTCCTCTAACGGAGAGGCAATATCAATATTCGGCCAAGGAAACCCATGATCAAGATGGCCTTCGCAGGACATTGTTGTTTTAAAACCATTTGCCATCAGCCCCTTAACGGCAGGCTTAATTCCATCATCAATTCCCTTGCCTAATCTGTCTCCAATCTGCTCTACTTCCACCTCAACCTCTTTCCAACGCTTCTCTTTTTCGTTGACAACTTCTTTTTGTTCAAATTTTTCAGGCATTTTGGTATTTACTCACTCGCCCGACCAGTTTCTTCTCCAAACTTCCGAAAGCTTCCCTTTCCATAAGTTTTCTCAAATAACCGAGCTATCGGCAAAAGATTCCCGGTAACTTGGGCCTTTATAAACATTTCCATTATCTCCGCGCTGTTGGCAAACTTTCCGGGATTTTTAATAAAAAGATCTTCAATTATTTTCTTCCCGGCCGCCTGCTCCCCCTGTCGGGAAATATCAAAAGGCTGTCCATTTTTATTTCTTTCCTCTATCTCCGGAGTAAATCTAGGGTCTTTGGACAAAACTTCGTCAAAAAATCTTTGAGTCATATGCCCAACAATGGCCTCCTCTACATCATCAAAATAGCTCTTTTTCCCATCACGAGAAATCACTACAAGGCCGCCACGATATTGGCTCATCTTGAAATCTCCCTCTTTGGTCTGGACCTGCCCCGCCTGATAAGCTTTGGCGTGAAAAAGCTCGTGGAAGGTTACTAAAGAGAACTGGATGTCTGATGGATCGCGGTCCACCGCTATCTTACCGCGCATCATAGAATGAGATCCGACACGCAGCCTCCCCTCCGTTACCGCCTCCACGCCGCCCTCTTTAAGAACATGAATGTTCTCCATGGGCAGTTTGATATTTTTCTCACGCCCATAGGTCTCCATGTATTTCTGAACAGACTCGTCACAAAAATTAATTATCTCAACATCCTTCGGGGTCTTCTCCAATTCAAAAGGCTTTTCCCGATCTCCTGGCAATTCAAACCATTTGGTAAAATTCTTTTCAGCTATTTCCTGTGTGTGAGCGTATTCAGTTGGTACTCCAACCAACTTATCCGCGTGAGGCATCTCAAATTTTTCAGGCATAAGGATATTTTATCACGAAAAGGCCAAGCAAAATTTACAGCTCGCTCCACGACTTTCCCACCGCCGAATCCACTTTTAATTCTACGTTCTGTAATTTATAAGCAGCCTCCATAACTTTTTTTATTTCCGACAGAACCTCCTCCACCATTTTGTCGCTGACCTCAAAGATAAGCTCGTCGTGGATGGAAAGCAGTAGGCGGACTTTATCCTGCCATTTCTTTTTATGGATCAAATCATCGGTTTTGATCATCGCCAGCTTGATAATATCGGCAGCCAACCCCTGAATGGGCATATTGATCACCGCGCGCTCGGCCTCGGAGGAAAAACGTCGGTTCGGATGAGTAATGCCCGGCACCAAACGACGGCGTCCGTTGAGATTTTCCACGAATTTGACCTTCTTCGCCTGACTAATCATCTTTTCCTGCCAGTGCTTGATAGAAACAAAGTCAGCAAAGTACTCGGTGATGAACTTCTTCGCCTCGGCCAAAGGAATTCCGCTGGTCTGCGAAAAGGCATTCGGCCCCATTCCATAGATCACGCCAAAGTTTAAAGTCTTCGCCAAATTACGCATTTCGGAAGTTACTTTCTCTAAAGGCACGTCAAAAACTTTGGAAGCGGTCACTTTGTGAATATCCAAACCCTTTTTGAAAGCCGCAATCATTTCCTCGTCGGCCGCCACTGAAGCCAGCACGCGCAATTCAATTTGAGAATAATCTAATGAGACCAAGCTGTTTCCCTTGTCGGCTATAAAAGCGCCACGGATCTTCTTGCCCCACTCGGTAGATACTGGGATATTCTGCAAATTAGGGTTCTGTGAGCTAAGCCGGCCGGTCGCAGAGCCGGTCTGAATGAAGCTGGTATGGATGCGGCCGTCTTTGGCGATCAATTCCTGCAGAGGCAAGACATAGGTTGATTGCAGTTTGAAAAGCTCGCGGTATCTCAACATCGGCTCCACGATCGGATGGCGGTCTTTAATAAAATTGAGCGTCTCGGCATCGGTAGAGTAGGCGCCGGTTTTCTTTTTCGGGATGCCGGTCGGGTCTATCTGTAATTTTTCAAATAAAATAGCAGAAAGCTGCTTGGGGGAATTCAAATTAAATTCACCGCCAGCTTTTTTATAAATATCTTTCACCAGCTTAGTGATTTCCGTATTTAAATCTTTAGAAAGTTCTTTGAGGTATGCCAAATCCACTTTAATGCCGGCTTGATGCATTTCTTCCAAAACCTCAACCAGCGGCAATTCAATTTCATCAAAAATTTTACCCAAATTCGCCAACCGGAGATTTCTTTCCAAAGTCGGCCAATCGGCCGCCATACCCATCCTTTTGTCGGGATCCAGCAACCACTGGGCTAATTCAATTTTTTTCGCTTCGCTGATCATTTTCTTCTCTTTATCTTACCAATCTTCGCTGGATAAACAAAAAATCCCCTCGGTTTTTCAACCAAGGGGATCAAGGGGAACAAGTCGTCAAAAGCTTCATCGGGATCCAGGCTCATTGGAGCCTGTCCCGCACCTTTCAGGTGCGGGGGAACTTCCGGGAGGCGGCGAGACCGAGGCGGGAATCGTAGTTGTCGTCGTACCAGTCGTCGACGCTGAGCCGGCCCTCGTAGAAGTAGACGTGGACGCGGCCGCCGTCCGAGGAAAGGGACGAGCTACGCACTCCGTCGTTCTTCTCC
>CAZDBT010000013.1:0-18241 GCA_964503795.1 uncultured Candidatus Saccharibacteria bacterium | reverse complement strand
GCGCACTAGGCCGCTATGCGACGCCTCCTTTGGTGCTGCGCAGGCCGTAGCTTTAGCGAAGGCCTGGACTTGCCCAGGCCCTCTGCGGAGCAGAGGGCGAGGAAGCAAAGTCTTTTCATAGAATAAATAAAAAACCCGCTTTATTCAAGTCGCGCTTCCCAACATTTCTTATGACCTTACGGTCTTATTCGCGCGAATGGTAGAATAAGAAGATTCTTGATATACTTGCGGCTATGAAACAAATGGAAAGAGTTCTGAAAGCTTTGGCCAATCAGCGCCGTTTAGAGATCGTCCGCATCCTGAAAAAACGGAGGCAAGCTACCGTCGGAGAGATCGCAGAAGCGATAGATCTGTCTTTCCGGGCTACCTCCAAGCACCTGGGCGTTCTGCGTTCGGCGGAAATTTTAGACAAGAAACAGCAGAGTTTGCAGATGTGGTATTTCCTTTCCGACTCCCCCGGCGAAGTGGCTAAGTCCGTCATCCATCTCATCTGATTACGGACATATTCGCGCGAATGGTGGAATAAGGGAGAATAAATCCCCGCTTTTGTGAAGTCTGCTATAATTTTCTTCATGAAATCTAATGAGAAGAAACTGGGAATCAAAATAAAAGAAATTTCGCGTTCCAACGAAACGATCCTTGTCCAAGCGGCGGAATTAATTACCAAGTATTCCTGGGGTGAAGGTTACCCAGTAAAGCCGATAGATGAATTGCGTAAAGCGGAGTATCGGATCGGCGTCTTTGAAGATAATCAGCTTATTGCCTTCGGGAGCGTTGGACGTTCTTTAAGCCCCGATGGAATTGATAACGAAGCGCTCTGGATCGCCCACGCGGTGGTAGTTCCTGAATATCGCGGCCAAGGAATTTTTAAGAAAATTTATGATATGCAAATGGCATATGCGAAAAGTCAGCAAGGCCGGATCTTATCTTGCACAGATAATCCGATAGTTGAGAAGTTTTTCTTGGCGAACGGCTGGAAGAAAATACGCGAGAGCAAGGACGAAGCCGGCGAACCTTCGGTGGTTTTTGAATGGGTGGCTTAAAACAAAGCCCCGTTCTTATTTTTTGTATTCCAATATATCTCCGGGCTGACACTCTAGAGCCTTGCAAGTTGCCTCTCAAACACGGCCGCGGCGGTGGCGACTACGATAGAAATAAAGGTAGTCACAATGCACATGGCCAGAAAACCCGCCGGATCGTCATCTTTAGCATGGAATATCTTTATATATAGTCCTGCCATTACAATTTCGGCGCCTAGTATGATCGCGCAATATTTTATAGTCTTTAAAGCTCTCACGGAGCTTAGCGAAAATATTTTATTTTGCCCGATGTATCCGAGCAATTTAAACGCCTGATATAGGGCAACAAAAAATGCGATGGACGCTAGGTATCCATATATCAAGAACGGATCAGCATAAATACTGAACAGGTCTAGATTTACGGCCCTCCCCTCGGTCAAGGGAAAGTGGATCATGACTGCCAGCGCCACGATGCCTAGAGCCACAATGAATATCTGAAGAAATATTGTGGAGCTTTTTTTCATAGGTGATTTTTATTTAGTAATAACTACAGCTTAATCTATCGCTTATCGTTCGCCAATCGTCACCACCAGTAAATAAAAACCCCGCTTGCTCAAAGCGGGATTTTTATAACTCTTACAGACCGACTTTTACTGAAGCGTCTACTTTAACTCCGGCTGAATTAGTTGATTTGGTCTCGGTATCCGATTTAGTATCCATGCGAATATCAAGGTCAAGTCGTTCGCTGGAATCCAGCATCAATTTTACTGCTTGAGCGGCTTCGTGAGCTTTGCCAAATAACGTAAAGGCTTCAGCGTAAGCTTTGGCGTCCAGTTTTACTTTTCCATCAGCGAAGAATTTGTCGGCAACGGCTAATTGCGCTTCCGCGCTGGCTACTGCAGATGCGGTGAGAGACGCTTTGATCCGATCCAGAAAACCCTTCACCTCCGCGATCTTATTTTCCGCCGCTCCCATTCGGCCTTCTGCCGCCGCCTGCACGTCCGGGCTGGCTTGAGCCGAAGCGCTCGCCTCCGCTTTAGTTCGCTCTTTGGCGGTGATCGATTCTTGTTCACTAACTTTGACTATGATGTGACCTACTTCGCTCGCTTCCGAAGCGTGCTCCAGGGCAAGACGCTCAAGAATTGCCTCGTGCGCGCGGAGAGAAGTTACAAAATTGGCGGTCACATCCGCGGCCGAATTGAAATCGCTGCGAGCCTGGAAATCACTGATGCGCTCATGAACCCGGTCGGCATGCGCCTGGAAATTCTCTTCGATCTGGGCTCGGGCATCAGCATCAAGCTTACCTTCCGCTGAAAGCTCTTCGGCTTCTTCAAGACGTCGCTCGGTAACTCGTACATCCCAATCTGCTTTTGCTTTAGCTGAAAAAGACAGCGCTCCGATCACACCTTCGTTTATATTGACCTTTACCGGGTAGAGCAGGCTACCGGGAGTAGCTTGTTCCGCCGCGACAGACGCTCCACCACCCAAGACTAACGCGATAATCACTATTATGGCTGGCATATTGATATTTATTATTTTTTATAATTAGAGACCGTTTTTTTAATTATAACTAAAATAATCAATGGACTTTTCCCCAGAACAAAAATCCCCTCTTGCCTGCCGCGCAGAATGCGGTGGTCGAGGGGTGTTTGGTCGTTAGCTGAATTTTTTCGCGAGAGCTTCGTGGGCAGGTGAATTCCATGTTTCTGCCCAGCTTCTTTTCTTATCGGCTCGCGACAGCCAGATATATTCGCGCTTGAAAATAGGAACGGCTTGACTGTTGAAAACATTATTTAGGCATCTCCAGATAAATGATCCGCGGTCGAACAGGACGTAAGGATCCGACGAGACGTAGATATCGGTTGCGCTTCTGGCGGCCTTCAGAGCAATTTCCAAGTCATCGAAAACTCCTAAAACGCCGTGGGGATTTCCGTGCGCGGCGAAATCAAGGAA
Source organism: uncultured Candidatus Saccharibacteria bacterium (assembly GCA_964503795.1). Lineage (GTDB taxonomy): Bacteria > Patescibacteriota > Minisyncoccia > UBA6257 > WO2-44-18 > JAUSKF01. The sequence continues at coordinate 15,269 of CAZDBT010000013.1, read as the reverse complement.
CGCGGAAACGACATAAGTCTCACCATTGTGCAGTCTTTTTTGTACCACCTCTGTCTCCTTCAGAAGCCGCGTAGATTATAAAATAAAAAACCCGCTTTGATCAAGCGGGATCGGGGTAGAGAATATAATATTCGTTGTAAATCTTTTTGCCGCAATTCAGGCACAATCTATGGACGGCCTCGCCAAAAGCATAAACTTCTCCAGACAGATTTGGATGTTGGCAACCAGTAGGAATTTTTAAGCCACAGTCTAGGCATTCTTTGTGGGAAGGCATTCCATATCCACGTTTTTCTTCGGATTGCACCGGATGTTTACAAATTGATTGACAGCAATCTACGTAGAGTTGGGCATTTTTGCCATCAAGAACCACTTTCATGAGTTGCTGAACTCGCGCGCGGATTTCATCTTGAGTCATAACCACTCCTAAAAGTTCCAAGAATATCATAAATAAAAAATCCCCTCTTGTCGAGGGGTGTTATTTTTTTAATCCTTCTTTGACTCCGGCTGGGGTCTGACGGCGGAAGATCCCTTTTTCGCGCAGCTCCGCGAGATTACGGACGCCACGGAAACTGGAGCAGGATTTCATTCCATAAGCCAGATCATCGATGACTTCCTCGATCGTGCCCAGTACGGGCATCTCCTGAGCGACACCTTCAGCCCTACGGATCTTTTTGAGCGTCCCGTGATTGATTCGCTCTTCCTGGGCTTTGAAAGACGCCGAACCGACGTATTCCTTGATGCGCAAGCCACGATTATTGACATTGGCTTTAGCGGCTGACTCAATCGCTCCGATGAAGAGCGAACCGGACATCACTGCGCTGGCTCCGGCAAACAAAGCCTTGCAAACATCGCCGGGCGATTTCATTCCGCCGTCGCCGACGGTGTACCGCGGCTTGCCTTTTTTGGATTCCAGCTCGGCGATCGCCGAGCACTGCGCGATCGCGGATACCTGCGGACAACCTACGCCAACTTCTCTGGTGCGGCAGGCCTCGCCGGGGCCGATGCCGACCTTGACAATGTCGGCGCCCCATTGAAAAAGCGCCTTCGCTCCTTCCGGGCAGTCCACATTGCCGACCATCAGCGGCAGGTCGGGATATTTCGCCCGCACCGTCTCCACCGCTTCCTTCGTGTTAATTGAAAAGGCGCGGGCCGTGTCGATCAACAGCATGCAAATGCCCTTACGGACCTGCGCATCCACTTCTTTCATATGGGCCGCGGTAAAATACTCGCCCACCCCGACGCTTCCGACCCGCAGAAACCGTCCGCGCTCATCGCGCGTAGCGCGAGGATGGTGGTGTTTATAGAAAAGTCCGTGGGCGGTGATCAGACCGGCCAGTTTTCCATGCTTGTCCACCAGCGGCAATTTTTCGATCTCGTGCCGCTTCAGGATTTTCGCCGCCTCTTCAAAGCTCACGCCCTTTTTGGCGGCGTAGAGCTTCCGCTTGCCGCCCATCAGATCGCCAACAAACTTTTTTTCGTCCTTTTCGTACATCCAGTCACGAGTGCTCAAGATGCCGATCGGCCGGTCTTCCTCGTTGATTACGATCAGACTGGAAACGCCGCGCTTTTCCATCAGCTCCTTGGCTTCGGCAAGCGTCCGATCGGGAGTGATAGTAAGCGGATTATCGATCAGCGCCGAATCGCGCCGGCCGATCTCATCCAGCATTTCCAGTCTGGTCTTCAGAGCAAGCATCTGCGGCGGAATTCCCAGGCCGCCTTCTCTTTCAATAGCGACGATCGCTCTCGCGTCCGCCACGCAAACCATATTAGCCATGATCAGTGGCAGGCCAAGTTTGATACCGGCGAGTTCCGTAGAAAGATCGCGAACTTCGGACCGGGAACGGATCTCCGAATAGCGAGTTTTCAAATAAACATCGCCGAAAGTCAGATCAATATCGGTAGGCAACCCCTTTTTTTCCAAAAAAACATCCATGGCTTTCTTTTCACTCTCCGTGAGCTCGTATTCCATCGCCTCTTTCCTATGAATGAACCTGAATCAGAGTAATAAAAATCCGCCTCGGTGTCGAGGCGGATTACTTTTAGGCCGGAACATCAACCTTCTCGCCTTTTGCGTTGTAAGTTTCCGCCACCTTCTTCATTTCTGCGGCACGGCAATTCATCTCCGCCAGATTGGAATCAATGGAATCCAGGATCGTGAGGAGGATGAAAGCGAAAGTACCGACAGCGGAGCCGATTAAGCCATTAGAACCGAACGTTACAAACAAAGAGATCACCATCACCACTACAAGGATAAGCACCTGGCCTACAGCCCCGTCCTTCTTCATTACTTTCATTGCTACCTCCTAAAAATGAACCATAAACAAAATAACCCTCCGTTCCGGTTTTGTCAAGCAAAATAAACAAACAAAAAAACCGCCCTTTGGTAAAGGCGGTCAACTTTGGATATCTACCTTCTCTCCTTTGGAGTTGTAGTTGGCCGGAGGCTGCTTCTTCAACTCGGCGATCTCGTCTCGCAATTCCCGGAACTGATCATACTGATCCATTCTCATATAGAAAACCTCAAGAAAAATCTGAATCAATCCCAACATAAAACATCCGGCAACCAGCGCTAGCAGGAAATTGTTGGTTGCAGTCCGCACGGCTACATACACAGGAACCGCAACAATTAACACGACAAGATAATGCAGGACCATCCCGCCGAAGCTGTCTTCTTTCTTCCGCCGGTCGGGCATCGCTAACTCCTCAATGCGCCGAATATAAAATAACAAAAAACCACCAAGTTGTCCAGGTGGTTTTTGTCGTGAGTAGTTTGTCGTTAGTAATCTCCCATCGGCATTTGCGGAGCGGCGGGAGTTTCTTTTTTCGGGATCTCGGTGACGGCGGCGCCGATAGTTAAGTAGTTGGCGGCCACCGAAACGGCGTTCATCAGAGCGGTCTTGGTAACTTTCAACGGATCTACAATGCCAGCGGCCTTCAGATCACCCATCTTGCCTTTGTTGGCGTCAAAACCCTGCCAACCGGCTTTCTTCGGTAGTTGGTTCAAAACGAAGTCAGGAGACTGGCCGCTGTTTTCCACGATAGCGCGGATCGGCGCTTCGGAAGCGGCGATCAAGATTTCATCAGCTATAACGCCTCCGCCAGCTGGCGGATGACTGCGCAATTCCATGCCGGCATAGAACAAAGCCATTCCCCCTCCAGGCACAATTCCCTCTTCCATCGCCGCTTTCGTGGCGGCTACAGCGTCTTCCACGCGGTCTTTCAACTCTTTCTGGGCGGACTCGGTTGGAGCGCCAACTTTGATAACGGCCACTCCGCCGGCCAGCTTGCCCAAACGTTCATTTAGTTTATCTTTATCAAAACCGGATTCGGCTTTCTGAAGCTGAACGCGCAGTTGCGCGACACGCTCTTCAATCTTTTTCTTGTCGCCTTTCCCGCCCACGATCGTGGTGGTATCTTTGGTGGAAACTACGCGATGCGCGCCACCCAGATCGGCCAACTCAACCATATCCAATTTCTTGCCAAGCTCTTCGGAGATGAACTGCGCGCCGGTAACGGTCGCGATGTCCTGCAACATTTCTTTACGGCGGTCGCCGAAACCAGGAGCTTTCACGGCTAACACCGTAAAAATACCGCGGAGCTTGTTAACAATCAAAGTTGTGAGCGCCTCACCTTCAACGTCGTCGGCGATGATCACCATTTCTTTCTTACCGCTCTGCACTACCTTTTCCAAGATCGGCAGGATATCGCTGATCGCGGAAATTTTCTTGTCGGTGATCAAAATATGCGGAGCCTCCAACGAAGCTTCCATCCGGTCGCTGTTTGTCATCATATATTGGGAAGTGAAGCCACGGTCAAACTGCATACCCTCCACTACTTCATAAGAATTGCTGATGGTATTGGAGTCCTCCACGGTAACCACGCCCTCGCGGCCAACTTTGTGGATGACTTCGGCGATCAGTTTTCCGATCACTTTATCTTTCGCGGAAAGAGAGGCGACTTCCGCCAGCTCTGCCGGATCATTTACCGGTTGTTTCTGCGATTCCAGATTCTTCGCCAGGATCAACGCGCCCTTCCTCAAATCTTCGGCGAGCTGAATCACGCCAATATCCTTGGATTTAAGCATTCTTTCCCCTTCTTCTATTAAAGAGTGCGCCAATACAATAGAAGTGGTGGTGCCATCGCCAACCGCGTCGTTGGTTTTGTCGGCGGCCTGTTTGATCAGATCAGCGCCGAGGTTTTCAAACTTATCTTCCAGTTCAATTTCTTTGGCGACGGTTACGCCATCAAACGTTACTTGAGGAGCTCCATATCCTTTTTCTAAAACCACCGCCTTGCCGCGCGGACCAAGAGTAGCGATCACGGCCTTCGCCAGTTTATCAATACCCTTCTTCATCGCCTCCCGGGCTTTTTCGTTGAATAGAATTTGTTTTGCCATTGTAGGATATTTTTATTATTTTATTTAATTGGATGTTTTCCTCCTGTGGAGGATCCGCCTTCGGCGGAAAATATTTAAAGCTTGCTTATTCAATCACAGCCAGAACATCATCCTCATCTCCGACCAGATATTTTTTGCTCTCTACTTCGATTTCATCCGGGCCATATTTCTTAAACAGGATCTTATCGCCGACCTTCACGGACATAGGCATCAGTTCTCCATTCTCGTTTTTCTTTCCCGGACCGACAGCGACAACCACGCCAACCATCGGCTTTTCTTTCTCCGCGTTATCGGGCAGAACGATCCCGGATTTAGTGGCCTTTTCTTGAGCCAGCGGCTCAATGAATAAATGATTGGAGAGAGGTTTGAAATTCATCATAATAGTAAAGAGATTATAAACGATTTTTTACGAAATGTACAGAAAAGAAAAGACCCCGGTAAAACCGGGGCTAGTCAGACTTATTCTTATATTCAAAGGCGTAAACCGGGAATTTGGAAAGAATGAAAGTCGGATGGCGATCTCCGATCAACTCCAGCACTCTTTTCGTGGGCGACTCCCAACGTTCATCCAGGCATTCCAGATCACAAGCATGCAGGCAGGTGTGCGCCATACTCAACTCACTCTCTGCAAGCAAGCAGACCACCCAATTGGTCCGGTCTCCGTGAAATTCTTTCGGCGCCTGATCGATCGGAGTGGGCATTTGTGGACCGAGGGCTGGATCATGGGAGACCGGATCGCGGTAAAGAATGATCCCCTGCTTGGTTACACCAACCAGTCGGCCATTATGCAAACGAAACCTCGGCGGCGTCCGCCCCATCCTTCTGGCGGCCAGACATTCCACGATCGGACAATCATTGGCATCGCGATCGTCGCTCACCAGAAAAATTGAGATCGGATTCAGAGTAACCGCCAAAAACTTATGGAGCCTTTCAGACATTCGGGCCTCCCTTCAGCGAACATTTTTTACAAAGCACCCTCGAAGCGCCGAGCAGCCGGGCAATACGCCGAGTTTTCTTTCCTAATTTTTTGCCACACTTAGAACAATGAACCGGCGTCTTTTTCATGCCGATCCCTCCGAAAGCGCTGATAAAATAATAAAACAAAAAACCCGCTTTCGCGAGTTCTTTGCAACGCAGTGTTTTGAATTGGGGTGCCCAACGGGAATCGGACCCGTATCACCGGTGCCACAGACCGGAGCTTTACCACTAAGCTATGGGCACCATACAAATTACTAAAATATCATGCCGTAAATATACCGTTTAGTAAACCCAGGCGCATAAAGAAAGCCCCGCGGGATCGCGGAGCTTTTACTAATTTAGCGAGCTTCTTGTTCGATGCCGACTTTCGTGTCGGACCGGCAGTGAGAATTCGACAACCTGCTCTTTTCCAGATAGATCGCCGCGCCCATCACAACCACCGACATCATGACTAGCGTTCCAATTCCGAACACCAGCGTACCGGGGAAATTTCCCTCGGTGTACTGCTTTTTTAGACCCCAGATCATCAAAACGAACATCAGCCCGACTACCGACCAACCGACCGGTCCCATCGTCGCCATCTGTTCGACTAGCTGCTTCGCGTACACAGCGCTCTCCTTTAGTTGGAACTGGTAAGAATGTAACAGAAAACTAGGATTGTGTCAAACCAGGCAACGCTAGGCAGGAGACGATCGTCGGGAATAAAAAAAGCCCCGTAGGAGACCGAGCTAAAAGCTCTAGGTCTTACGGGGCTCCCGGAGGAACCGGGTTGCCTATACAGTGCGTATAGGACTTGAAGTGGTTAGGCGGCGGGTTGGAACCGCGCCTTCTTGGGATCCTTCAGCTCCTTGGCGGTCAGGAGCTTGTAAAGCGAAACGTTCACGCGGATGTTCGGGCGGGCGGCGAAATGTCCTTTCACCTGCCGATGCTTCCCGTTCTTCTGCCTCGGCGCGCAATCCACGATGATGTGGCGCGTCGTGCCATCGCTGGCGATGTACCAGGCGTGAGACCCGACACCGAAGAGCGCCTTGCGCTTCTCCCGGTACTGGATCCACTGCTCCGCTTTCAGCCGCCGCTCGGCCTCGATCTGCTCGCCGAGCTGACGTTTCAGAGCCGTCTGACCCCTCTTCCGCTGGATGATCTTCTCATCTTCGCGGCGAGCCTTCTCGAGCTTCCGGCGTTCCGACTCGGCCCACTTGGCCGATTCCGTGTCCATGGCGCCGAGCGCCTCCTGGTCACTGTCGTCACCGGTGTAATCGCTGGTGAAGTCATACATCCACTGGTCGAACTTCTTGATCATGGACACGATCTTGCCGAAGAGCTGGCGTCCCTTGTGGACCGCCACCCCGAGGCCGACCATCACCACGAAAGCGATGACGAACAGGTGAGAATTGGGATTCATGACTTGTCTCCTCTGCTGTGGGGCTTTTGCCCCGGTTACGTTCAATGTACTACTAACTACTTACTTGGCTATGATAGCACATCATACCAAGCTTTGTCAAGGGGTCAAAAATAGGCTCAAAATGAGCCTATTTCGTCTAAAATAACCTGCAAAACCGACCGCTATCGGTAGCCTTTATCAAAGAACGCCAACTTACTATATAATAGCAGTTATGCGTTTAAGAGCTTTTTTATTCATATCCATCCTGACCGGTCTTATTTTAGCGATGGGATATTATTTCGGTGGCAATCAGGGAATCCTGGTGGCGTTGGTTTTGTCGGCCGTGATGAACCTCGGCAGTTATTGGTTTTCCGATAAGATCGTTCTGGCCTTGTATGGCGGGCGTCCCCTGCCACGCGAAGAGCATCCGGAACTGCACGACATCGTCCATCGACTGGCCGGGCAGATGCAAATACCGGAGCCAAAGATCTATATGGTTAATTTGCCGGCGCCTAATGCTTTCGCGACCGGCCGGAATAAGCGACACGCGGTAGTGGCCGTGACCCCATCAATTTTGGAATTATTGAACGGGCGTGAGCTGGAAGGCGTGCTGGCTCACGAACTTAGCCACATTGAAAACCGCGACATTTTAATTTCCAGTATCGCCGCCACCCTCGCAGGAGTTATTTCTTATCTCGCCCATATGGCTTACTTTGCTTCCATGTTTGCCGGCGGAAGCAATAATAACCGCCGCGGCAATCCTTTGGGCGCCCTACTGCTCTTGATCTTTACTCCAATTATTGCCACCTTCTTACGCCTGGCTTTATCGCGTTCCCGGGAATATCTTGCCGATGAAACCGGCGCCAAAACAATCGGCGATCCGGAAGGATTGGCCAGCGCTTTGGAAAAGCTGGGAAATTTTTCCAAAACCCATCCGATAGTTGCCGCCCCGAAATATGAAGCCACCTCGCACTTATTTATCGTCAATCCTTTCAAGGCAACAAGTTTACTGCAGTTACTTTCCACTCACCCGCCGTTAGCGGAGCGGGTTAAGCGTTTGCGGGGAATGAAATAAAAAACCCCGATTCCTCGGGGCCTAAGTTGGGGTTTGAGTTTTGGCTTGGGAAATTACCAATACTGCTCCGGCCGCCAACGCCCACCCGATCATGTGATGGATCGTTGGTTTAGTGCCGTCGATCAACATTTTCATCACGCAGGCGAACACCGGCATCATGATAACGATCGGAGTGATAGTCATCAATGATCCCTCGCTATGGTAGGCCTGATAAAAAAGCAGGTCAGCCAGCAGGATCAGAAATCCCGTCATGAAGATCACCAGCCAGTCATTTCCCTTCGGCAAGTTGGAAAATTCCACGCCGAGTTTTGAGCGGAACGGCAGAGCGACCACGATTGCGATCAGCATTCCAATAATTAGGAAAAGCACATTGGCAAGCGGTGAGATCTTTGCCAGCCTCTTTTCCAGCACTACATTGTAAATAGCGTAGAGAAAAGTCGCGCCAAGCGCTAATAGTACCGACTTCATTGCCCGTTCCTTAAATTTGAGTTTGTTTGATTTCGATCAGCTAACGCCGATTATACAGGAAAATAACTGAAAAGTCAATATATAACTTGATAATCTTGCCTTCAAGTTGTATAAATTGATAAGGCAACTTAAAGCCCTCGTCGTTCAATGGTTAGGACGCAAGATTGCGGATCTTGCGATAGAGGTTCGATTCCTCTCGAGGGCACAAATTTTAGAACCGGCTTTATGCCGGTTTTGAAATTTTTGTCTTTCTAGAATCGAACAGCCGCACCCCGTGTTGGAAGGCTCTCGGAAACCAGAAGGTGTCCGAGACGGGGGTCGGGGTGCGGCGAAAGTGTTCGAGGTTGAGCAAAGCGAAACCCCTGTTCCTCTCGAGGGCACTTCTTAAAACCTTAACAACCTAGAAATATGCTCCACCAGCGAGTCTTCGTATTCAATTTCCGGAAGGTGGTGGTTGGTAAAAACGCGCACTCTGTCTACCTCCATATTCGGAACTAGCACCTTCCAAAAGGTGCCGAAGCTTCCTTTTCGTTTCAAAACCAATTCCGATAAGCCCTCGTCTTCATGATGTAGGCGGTGAATAGCAAATCCCAAGAACTCCTCCCATGGATGCGGGTGCCGGCCCCCCATGGATAACCCGCCATCGCCGGCCTCAAAATCAACATACTCCGGTTTTTCCTTACCCCAGAGTAGAACCAAAATCCCGGCAATAACCGCGAAGAAAGCAAAAAGTAAATTATTTTGCAGTAAAGCCACGATCACCACAGCAACCATTCCAAATAAGATCATCCAGAACCAGAGGTGGGTTTTCTCGTGATATTCAAATTCGGGGGCGCTCCAACGAACTTTGTCCATACGCTAATTTTAGCATAACGATAAATGAAAAGGCCCCGCTCATGCGGGGCTTGTTTTGGCGAGGACTTCTTCAACGATCTTAATAACTTCTTTCGGCGGCAAGCAGCTGCCGAACATCTTGGGCGATCCACCGATGATGTCCGAACCTCCCCAGGTCGGCTTGAACGCTTCTCCTCTAACTACGGTCGGCCCCTCCACCGCATCGAGAGCAGCGATGATCGCCGCTACCGGGAAGGGAATAAATTTGGAAATCTTACCGATGGAATAGTGGAACCGACTACCCTCCCCACCCTCTTTCAACATCACATAAGCATCGGCACCATCCATACAAACTTGGTGGCGCGCATCAATCCCGATCTCCCTGAAAAGCACCCAACCATTTCCAGTATGGATCATTTCATGGCGGGTATCTGCTTCGATCCTACCACCCCTACCGTTGGCGTAGTCCCTGATGCGCTCACCGACGGACTTAACAAGCTTCACCATCTGGTCGCCGCTCAGACCCTCAAGCTCACCACTGGTTCTGGCCTCACCGTAAGGATGGAAGATCCAGTTCACTTCTTCGCGCAGGCGGGACTTGATGTCCATCAGGTAAAGTCCACCGGTTGTGTCCAACAAATCGACGGTGTCAATAAGTTCGATCAACCGCCGTTCGCCGCGTATCCCAACAATACGCTCATGATTATTGATCAAGAAATCGGCAACGCAGACGTCCTGATCGCAGTCGTTTCCGAAGATTGTTGCGTTGGGGATTCCATCTTTGAAAAATCTTCTGAATAGCCGCCCGTTGATACACAGCATCATCTGCTTGCAGGTGCTGTATGTCGCCAAGCGATCCACCCCTTTATGGTGATCTAGATTGAGATGCGGTCCTTTCGGGTCAAAGTCTGGTGGGGCATTCACGTAGCCATCAATACCGATGGAAAAAGGCGGATTTTCAGCTAGAAACCGATCCCAGGTTTTGCCTGGCCCAGGCTCAATCACAAGCTTTATCACAAAGCCTCCTTTTCAAGGAACCGACCTATATTAACAGATTTCCGGCTACTTTTCCAGAGCCGAGGCGATGATCAGATCCAACAGTTTCGGGAATTCAATTCCGGCTACTTTTGCCTCCTGCGGCAATAAACTGGTCGCGGTCATACCGGGGATCGTGTTGATCTCCAACACATAAAACTTCCCATTTTCATCCTGCATAAAATCCGTGCGGGACATTCCTTTAGCTCCGATGGCTCGATGCGCTCTCAAGGCCATCATCTGGATCTTTTTAATTTCTTTTCTGGAAATTCTCGGCGGCGTGATCTCGCGGGAAGCTCCGGAAGTGTACTTTGAATAGTAATCGAAAAATCCGCGCAGCTTTGGTACGATCTCGGTGGGTGGCAGGACTTTCAATTTCTTTTTTACTTCCATCACTCCGCAAGTAAATTCCCGGCCCACGATATATTGCTGAACCATTATGTTCTCGGAGAATTTGGCGGCTTCTTGGATCGCGGGCAGTAGCTCCTGGATCTTTTTTGCGACGGTTGTGCCGGCGCTGGATCCTCTGTCGGTCGGCTTAACCACCACCGGCAAATGAAACATGGATTGCCGAGCATCGCTCGGAACAAGACTGCCTTTTTTTATCTTTAATAAAGAAAACTTAGGTATTTTTAAACCGGCTTTGGCAAAAATCCTGGACGACAAAACTTTATCCATTCCTATCGCGCTGGCTTTAACTCCGGAACCGGTATATTTTATCCGGTATTTATCCAGCATCTTTTGCACCGTGCCATCCTCTCCATATTCCCCGTGCATGGCGATAAGCACGACGTCAAATTTCTTTTTTATTTCCGCCGGTTTGACTGGCCAGTGACCGTTCTTGGAGATCACAATTTCCCGAACCTGATATTTCTCGCGATCCAGATTGGTAATTATCTGCCCGCCGGTTTTCAGCGAAACATCATATTCCGACGATGGCCCGCCGACCAATACGGCAACTCGTAGCTTCATGATTATTAAATATTAACAAAAAAAGTCCCGTTTTTATACGGGACTAGCTAAGTTCGTCATAGAAGTTCATTTTCAGCGGAGGCATGTACACATGAAGCGTAACCGCTTCAATGTCGGGATTCGCGTTGCCGATAATGTGGATATACCTCGGGGATTCTTCAAAGATCTCGGAAATGTTGGCCGGGTGGATATTGTCCCGCAGGAACATCTTGTCCTTCCTATCGAAAGTTTTTTCGAAGACCGAGCCCTTCAAAACTATCGTACAACCTCTGGAGTCGCCGTGATCATGTGGCCGGCTCTTGGAACCTACCGGCCAATCAATGCGGACGATCTCCATTTCCTGGTCACGATGAAGGATCTTTCGTTTATATTTGATCTTCGGCCCCCTCTTCGCCGGTTTCGGGCCTCTTTGCAGGAACGGGATGAGGCCGAAGATCTTCACATCAACGCTCATCTTTTTCTGCTGACACTCCAGCCATTCCATCAGGCCGTCAATGGGGACTTCGATCGCCTGAATGTCCTCACCGGTTTCCAGCTGCGGTTCTTGAACTTTTTTCGCGTCCCAACCAAGAAAAATGACCAGGTGGTCGGACTGCATTCCGGCGTTATGCGGACCAATAATTATCTGATCCACCTGCCCGACCGTATAACCAAGCTCTTCGAGTAGCTCACGTCTCGCGGCTGTTGCTGGGTTTTTATCGGATTTCTCTATCAGACCGGCGCACATTTCGATCATCCAAGCCTTTAGTGGCACGCGGAAAGTTTTAGTAAGAACCAGTTTACGATCGGGCGTAACCGCCGCGATCACCGCGATCGGCAGCTTGGAATATCGCTGCACCACTTCCCATTTGCCGCCCTTCCCGGTCCTTGTGTTCCAAAATTCTCTTTCGATAACTTTCAAAAACTGACCTCGGAAAGCCGGCCGGTCTTTTCCGACTTTCAGGCTCATTGAGCCTCCTTTGCGCCTACTTCAAGTAACTAAGCTGATGGTATGAAAAAACGGCATAAATTGCAAAGAGCGAAAACTTGGGTTATTATATAGGAAGTTTGGAAGCGTAGTCTGCCGAGAAAATTAAGATACCTGGAAGCGTGGCTGAGCGGCCGAAAGCAGCGCACTGCTAATGCGTTGAACCCGAAAGGGTTCCGAAGGTTCGAATCCTTCCGCTTCCGCAAAAATAAAATAGCCCGATCTGGGCTATTTTATTTTTCTGGGATTCGAACCGAGCATCACCCCGTTCAGGAAGGATTCGGAAACCGAAGGTGTCCGACTGGGGGTCGGGGCGATGCGAATGGTTCGGCGAGCGATCGGGCTATCCAGTCGATCGCGAAGCGTAAATCCAACTTCCGCTTCCGCACTAACAAAAATACCGCCCTTTCGGGCGGTATTTGTTTGCTTTACCATTTCAATTAGCGGTATATTTTATCCAGTTTTTCAAATCGGCGAAAATCAAATGTTCCATCCGAAAGGCCCGACTCTGTGCGAGCTGATCAGGCAAGGACTTTCTTCAACCAAAGAAGGGTACGACCGGCTGGCTCCGAAATTTGATCGCACTCCATTTTTGACCTCTAAGGAAGTGATCGACGCGGTGATGGAGCAGCTCAAGAAGGAGGGCGAGTTCTATCATGCGCTCGATCTTTGCACCGGAACCGGAGCGGGCGTGGAAGGTTTGATCTCGATAGTCCGCAAAGAAATTGTCGGGGTTGACTGGAGCGCGCCGATGCTCGCCGCAGCCAAGATCAAGTTTCCACATCACTGCTACCATCGCTTTGCCGAACCGGCGGTAGAATTTGTCCGTGAGGATATTTTTAACTGGACCGATCGTTCGCAAAAATTCGATCTGGCGACTTGTTTCGGAGCGCTGGGACATATTGAGAAAGATCGGCACAAGAAATTCGTGGAAATTGTCCACGACTTGTTGCAACCGGGAGGCATCTTCGGTTTTATAACCGCCGAACATCCGAAGTTGTACCAGGTCCGAAACTGGCCATACTTCGTTTTCGACGCGGCGATGAAATTGCGCAATCGCTGGATCAAGCCGGAGTTCGTGATGTATTACATCAATTTTCTTTTGCCGGAAATACTGGCATTGTTTGATAAAGAAAATTGGAGCTCGGTCAAAGTAGTTCCATTGGAAATCAAAAACCGAAAGACCGGAATTCGCCTAGTGATCGCAAAGAAAAAAACCGCCGATTAGGCGGTTTTGTTTTTCTATTTAACCTGGAAAGCTTCATTCCCATGGCGGCTTTCCAAAAAGTAGGGGCGGTCCCGGAAATACCCTCCGACCTTGTTGATGTGTCTCGTGAGCTTGATCACGGGAAATTTGTCTGTTTCAAGATCGATCACGATCGGCCTCCTCTCGGTGTCGTTCATCATCGGACCGACTTTCCCGATCAGAACCCGTTCCGCGCCGATCGCGGACGCGTAATTCTTCAGAAATCGCAATGTACAGGACCGAATGACCCTCTTTTCTGCTCTGGAGTTAACAAGGTTTGCGTCAATGTCGATCGAATCCACTACCAGGTCAGCCCTGCCGTTGTCATTCTTAGAAAGAAAAAGCCAGCATGATCCGACTGACCGATCCCCGTCCACGATCTCTGCGACCTGCATTCCGACATCAACGAGGAACTCCAGAATTCCCGCGGGATATTTTTTGTAATCCACGTCGTAGAGCCGCATATCCTGTCTGGGATAGCAATCTCTTAAGCCGACTGAAATGCAACAACCGCTGAAATTCCCCTGAAAAATATCCCTTAGCGGATCCCGATGCCAGATCCTGACCAAATATTCCTTGACTTCGCCCCGATCGGCGAAAGCTCGGAGAATTTCGTGGAGCCGAGGCCAGTATGTGAACTCATTGATAGCATGCCCTAAGATCGGTAGCCGCTTTTCCTTAAAATAGGCGATCGTTCGCGCGTAGGTCCGGAAGAAAGGGCTTTTTCCCGGCGCCACCTCGCCATCCGGCACCTCCACCTGCCCCGCTTGTATCGCTTTTTTCATCTTGTAGATACCGGCCAGATCTTTCAACACACTACTCTGGATGGGCATTCCGGAAAAGCATCTGCTAAGGTAGCACATCATAATTTCCAGTTCTCGCCAAAGAAAATTGAGTTTCTCTTGGTCGTATTCTTTGTAAATTTCCTTTTCTTCTTCTTTGTACTCCACCCATTTCTCTAGGTCTATCCCGACTCGCAAAATTTCGCTTGTTACCACCGCATTGTGGATAGCCAGCGATCGTCCGAAAGGATTCTTTTGATGTATGTCGGTTATAAATCGGGCAAAGTTTCCCTTTCTGGCTTCCGAGAGCACATTCTCAAACAAGTCCCTCGTCTCCCGCGGCTCACCACGCAGCAATCTTCGATGCCGCGACAACATCTCGCGTACCCATTTGGTCAGTTTAAGGCCGAGGCGTTCCATCATCCCGAACCTCCTATGCGATTATTAAAAATCTGACAATAGGATACAACTTTTTATTTATTAATGCAAGAGAATTAAAAAGCCGCCGATTAGGCGGTTTTGGTTTTCCTCATTCTTCTTAGAACTTCCAGATACAATAACCTAGCAACCTTTTTTCTCTTGTGATTACCGGCCCGCTTTCTCGTCAGTCGTCGCTCGGCCCTTTCCCGCGCCAGATCGAAGATCCCCAATATCAGTAAGGCGAGAACGTGGTCGTCCGGTGCTTCTCTAACACCACATCCGAGAATAAGTTCGAGGTCTTTCCAGCAATCTTTCTTCGGGCGAGCCATCTTTTTGTTCCTTTGAAATTCGATTAGCTTCCGCTATAATACCAGCGCTTTATGAAAGACGCAATAATCCAAAAAATTAAAGGAGCGCCGACCGAGCCGGGCGTCTACACCTTCTATCAGGGCAATAAGGTCCTATACATAGGAAAGGCGGCTAATCTCAAAAATAGGCTTAAATCCTACCTGAAGATAACTGACATCAAAACGGAGATGCTCCACGAAGAAGCTGATCGTTTGGAATACGTAATTTTGAATTCCGAGATAGAAGCTTTAATTGAAGAGTCGCGGCTGATCAAAGAACGTAAACCGAAACTAAACGTTCTGTGGATGGACGACAAAACTTATTCATACGTTTACTTCACCAAAGAAAAATTCCCGAAGATCTTGCT
>CAZDBT010000012.1:0-18699 GCA_964503795.1 uncultured Candidatus Saccharibacteria bacterium | reverse complement strand
CCTTGGACTGCGGACGGATGGAAACCACGTCGCCGGTGTAAACCTGCATGGAAGGAATCGTTGCCTTGTGGGCATTGAGCATGATGTGACCGTGGCTGACCAGCTGGCGGGCAACCGAACGGGAGGCGGCAAAACCCAAGCGGTAAACTACGTTGTCTAAGCGGCTTTCCAGCAAGCTGATGATCAAAGGACCGGTCACGCCCGGGTTACTGGTAGCTTTTTTGACCACCAGGCGCATCTGATTTTCACGCAGACCGTAAGTGAAGCGGATCTTTTGCTTTTCTTTCAGTTGAGTGCCGAATTCGGAAAGAGATTTATAGGATTTTCCGTGCATGCCCGGACGATGCGGGCGGCGGGAAGTGACGCATTTTCCGGAATTACAACGGTCCGCTTTCAGAAAAAGCTTTACTCCTAACGAACGTTCTCTTTTTTCTCTTGTATCAAACATTGTTGTGTATTTTTAGTATTTCGAAATATCGATATATCGAAATTGAATTATATTCTCCTGGTCTTCCGCGGACGAGGACCGTTATGCGGGATCGGGGTAACGTCTTTGATGGAAAGGATGTTGAAGCCGTGATTCGCCAGTGTGCGGATCGCGGAATCGCGGCCACCACCCACGCCGCTGACCACCACGTGAACATTGCTCGGACCGGATTTCTTCAATTTCTCGGCGATCACCGCCACGATCTTGGAAGCGGCAAAAGGAGTGGCTTTTTTCGGACCATTAAAACCCAATGCTCCGGCAGTACTCCAAGCGAGGATATTTCCCTTGTCGTCGGACACAGAGATCAAGGTGTTGTTGTAGGAAGCCTTAATATAAACCCGGCCGACGTCGAATCTTTTACTGACCGATTTTTCGCTCGCTTTGGCAACGGCGACCTCGGTTTTCTGGCCCTCTTTGAGGGCTTCTTCGGTAGTTTGTTTTGTTGGTACTTTTTTACCCATGTTCTTTATCTTTCGAAATATCGAAATGTTTAAATTTTATTTGAGTTCACTCTTCCTCTTACCGCTGCCGGCAGTCTTACGGACATTGCCGCGAACGGTGCGGGAATTGGTTTTCGTCCTTTGACCGCGAACCGGGAGCTTGCGGGAATGCCGCATGCCACGGTAAGCCTGCAGGTCTTTCAGCAAATTGATGTTTTGTTTGATGATCTGTCGCAGCTCACCCTCAACTTTCAAATTCTTTTCGATATAACCTTGAATGCGGTTCACTTCTTCCGGGGTCAGATCCTTGGCGCGCTTTTTCAGATCGATCTTGGCATGAGCCAGAACTTTCAACGCCAAAGGTCTGCCAACGCCGTAAATGTAAGAAAGCGCAATTTCAACGCGCTTGTTGTCAGGAATATTTGTGCCGGCAAGTCTCATGATTTAAATCTTTAAATAATTTAGATATCCTTCTATCCTTGTCTCTGCTTATGCTTCGGGTTCTTGCAAACAACATAAACCCGTCCTTTCCGGCGGGTTGTCTTACAATTAATGCAAATGACCTTTACGGACGAACGTACTTTCATCTTTATACGAAATTTAAGAAATTATACAGCCAAACGGAAGATAATGCAATAGCGCTACAAACGCCGGGTAATTCTCGCCCGAGTATCGCCATAAGGGCTGAATTCCAGCAGAACTTTGTCTCCCGGTAGGATCTTAATGTGATGGATGCGCATTTTACCGGAAAGGTGCGCCAGGACCATCTTATCCGGAGGAACACTCACCCGAAAAGTGGCGGCGGGCAGAGCCTCTTCGACCCTTCCTTCTAGTATCCTAACGTTCTTATCGGGCATGTGGGGGTAAGTGTAACAAAATAATCGATCAAGGTCAATTTTTACCTAATCTACGATGACCGTAACTTTCGCCAAGTTGTTCGGTACACGGGTAACCCAGAAAGGCCACAGGGAAATGACCGCGGAATCCAGGTCGGGCAAGGCATTCACCGCGGTCTTCAGTTCGGTTTCGGATTTGCCCAAAAACTGTGTCCGCAATGAGTCGGCATCAATCTTCTTGGCAACCGTACTCTTAAAATCTATGGGGAAGCTGGCGCGGCCGGCCGAAAAATCGGCTCGCGCTTTCCCGTAGGTCAGTTCGTATTTTTTGATAATGAAATCTCCGGAAAATTCTTTGTCAATCTTGCCTACCAACATTTTCAGAACATCCGCCTCCTTAAAGGCGATCGCGTTCAGCTGACCATCGGCGCTGACACTGAAATTGCCGACCGAATCCACTTGAGTGATCACATTTTGTTTTGAAATAGTCAGGCCGGAAGCCCCATCAATGATCTTAAAGTCGGCGGGGATCTTTTTTGCCAGCTCATCTTTTAAAGCCTTGCCCAATGAATCAGCCACGGCCGTTTTAGCTTTTTGCAGATCGGCGTCCGTCGGATAGGCAGCCTCGCCGACAAAGCCACCGGTCATCGCCGCCTTGGATTCTCCGTAGAAAGCCTGGTATTTAGGGGTTCCTTTGAAACCGGGGATGCTGAAATAACTGACCGGGCCGATGTTGTAGGCCGGACCGGGCTGATCAGCGACCACCGAAGCGTCCAGGCTCGAAGCCACGATCTTTCCTTCAACGATCTTGGCAGCCGGAACGATGATGCTTTGCGCCAACCGGAAGATCTTTCCGTCGGGAGCAAGAAAACGAGTGGTGGCAACCAACGGTTGCGGATCAGAGCTGTAGCCATTATAGATAGTGATCACGCCGGCGGCTTTTTGTTGAACATTTTTTTTGCCGCTGGCCGGGAAAGAAAGTTGCTGGGTTTTCTTTTCGGAGAAAGCCTGGCCGGGAACGGTCGCCAACGTCGCATCAATAGTCGCCGATTTTTCCGCCCGCACCGAATCCTTGTAGGCCCATTCCCTTTTCGCGGCGATGATCTTGATGTCCGCCTTCGGCAGAACATTCGCGGCAACAACGCCCACCACGATCACTACGGCCAAGATCGCTCCACCCCCGATAAAACCGCGGAGCCGGCCGCGGATGCGCGAGGAAACGCTTTTCTTATTGACGGATTCCACCAGCTTCTTCTGTTTGATGTCCGCCTCTTCGGAATCCTCTCGGGTTTTTTTTGAGGAAACAATGTCGTAGAACTGGCGGCGGGAACGGGACAGGATCGGGTTCAGCGATTCCAATCCGGAAAGATTGGAGAGCTCGATCACCTTGTCGTCCACCGATTCGATCAGAATCTTTTTACGCAACAGTTTGGCCTCGCGGGAGATCAGGTGAAAATTAGAAAGCGAATCAGCCAGTTTGGAAAAACGCGGTATGCTCAACACCACTTCCTTGGCATCAGAATCAATTATTTTTTCTACCACCAAAGCCACCTCGTCGCTTTTTCCGACAGAGATCTTTTTGATTTTATGGATGCTGGGTTTAGTTGGGCTCATTGTTTTTTTCGCTTAATATTTCAATATTTTATACGGGCGACAGCCAGCGCACGCGACGCTTGGCCATCTGACTCATCCGGTCATCTTCCGGAGCCAGATACCACTCCAACAAAGTCGCCAAAGGCCCGAAAGAATTCTTGGCATGGGCCGTGTTCTTGAATTTTATATCAAAGCCGAAGTTTTTGCTAATTATGTCAAGATTAAGAAGGCGTAAGCGGACCGGCTTGCCGACATCCGGCCGGAAATTGTTGACGAACATCGCCGGAAGATCAAAGGCAGGGTGAACAAAAACCAAATTGGTTTCCATTTTCTTGACCGCCTGCCCGATCCCGTTGGCCAACATCTGCAATTCACGCCCGATATAGTTTTCAATACGGCGCTTGAAAGCGGCGGAAGTCGCCCCTTGGTTGTATAGATCCACGATCTTGGAAGCGACCTCCGGATCAATGGACAGATCGGAAGCGAGCGAGGCGTGCAGATTATTTTCTCCCCATAAAAAATGATCCCAATAAGAATTTTGACTGCCGGAAGCGGCAAAGATCAAAGTTTTTCCGGAAAACACATTGGCCAGGGCAAAGTTATCAGCCTCCTGGGATTTGGCGATCACACTAGACCAGGCCGTGCCGCTTTCCGAAATGAAAACCACCTGATCCAACGGTAGAATATCTTTTACCGAATCGGCAAACTGCCGCAACAAAAAAGTCTGGCTGAATTGGATCTCTACCGTCTTTGCCTTAAAACCAACCGGGTTCACCACCTTGTGGCCGTCCAATCTCACCCCACGGATCTTCACGTCGCTCAATACCACATCCAGATCGCTCGCCGCCATCTTCACTGCCACCTTACTGCGCTGTCGGTCAAAAAATTTCCAGATCGCCTGCGAGATCAGATTGTCCAGCTCCGGCTCGTCGATCAGTTCTTTGAAACGATCACGGACCAACACCACCGATGAATAGATGGTGGTAGCCAAATGCGAGTCCAGACCGAGAACAATTTTATATTTTTTGAGGCGGCCGAACTTTTTTAAAAGCTTTTTCAGATCCGAGCCGCTAAAAGCGCGGAGGAATTTTATCTCTTTATCGGCAAAATTCGCCTTGATATCCGCCACCCGATTTCCATTTTCCAAAATTTCTACGACCAAAAACCTATCATCCTTCCCTCTCAATAGTGAGGTTAATTTGGTTTTGATTAAGTTAAAATCCATCCATTTTTAGGTGGAGGTCACTTAAGTTCATTATACCAGACCAAGAAACAAAAAGGCCCCGTTGATACGGAGCCTGAAGTAGCTTTATTTTAAGCCAAATTTCTGATCAGCATCGCGCCGCCCTGTCCGCCGCCGATGCACATTGAGATAACGGCGAACTCCTTCTTCATATCCTTAAGCATGGCGATCGCCTTAGTGGTCAGAATGGAACCGGTCGCTCCGACCGGATGACCAAGGGCGATCGCGCCGCCCCAGAGATTCAACTTGTCGTCGGGAATCTTCAGATCCCGCTGACAGGCCAATGCTTGCACGGCGAAAGCTTCATTGATCTCGAAGATGTCGACCTGGTCAATGCCGATCACCCGGTCCTTGAACATCTTACGGATCGCATGCACCGGACCCAGACCCATATATGACGGGTCGCAGGCGGCGTACGCATAGCCGAGCACTTCCGCTTCCGGCTGAATGCCGAGCTCGTTCGCTTTCTGCTCGGTAAGCACCAGCATTGACGAAGCGCCGTCGGATATCTGGCAGGCATTCCCGCCGGTCACTGTGCCATTCTCTTTAAAGATCGTCTTGATGAACGGCATCGCCAGTGTTTGTTTGGTGCAGGCGGGATTGATCCCTTCGTCGTTCTTGACCAGCCCCTTTTTGGTCTGAAGTGGCACGATCTGCGAAGTGAATTTTCCCGCGCGAGCCGCGATAAAAGCTTTCTTGTGGGAATTGGCGGCGAATTCATCCTGCGCTTCCCGGCTGATCTCGTATTTCTCGGCGATATTTTCCGCCGTACGCCCCATCATCTCTTTGGTGACCGGATCGGTGAGGCCTTCATCGAGACCGTCCACCAACAGCGGAGCGGTATTGCGGTTCGGCTTGTAGTCCCAGCCGTCGCGCGTGCCACGCAGAACAAAAGGAATGTTGGACATACTTTCCGTTCCACCGACCAGGATCATGCCGACATCGCCCGCAAGCATCGCCTGTACAGCCGACGTGATCGCCTGCAAACCGGAACCGCAATTACGTTGCACGGTGAAGGCCGGAATGCTCTGCGCGATCCCCGCCTTTAGCGCGGCAACTCGGGCGATATTGGGCGCGTCGGAAGACTGCGCCACCTGACCCATGATCACCTCATCCAGTTCAGGAGTGTTCATTCCCAGACCGGCCCGGATGAAGGTGCTGTGCAAACAAGGCACCAGCAAGTCAACCGCCGACAGATCCTTGAAACAACCGTTTTTCGGAGCCTTGCCGATCGGTGTCCGGCAAGAACCGGCCAAAAAGATCCGCTTGTTCACAAAATTTTCCTTGAAAGGAACCGAAAAGATATTAAAACAAAATTTAATGCTAGTCCACCACTCCCCGAATGCGGCGGACGCCGGCGGAAACGGCTTCTTCTTTTGCGATTCGGAACTTGCCGATAATAGCGGTGTGGTCTACGTGAGGACCGCCGCAGAATTCTTTAGAGAAGGCCGAGGGAATATCGTGGCCGACATAATAAACTTTCACGCGCTCGGGATATTTATCCAAAAAGAAATGCAGCGCGCCGGTTTTCGCGCCTTCTTCTTTGGGCATTTCCTGGAAGCCCACCGGCAGGTCTTTAGCGATCTGCTCATTAACCAGATCCTCCACTTTTTTAATTTCTTCTGGAGTCAGTTTGCGCGGGAAGATGAAATCAAAACGCGTGCGCTCCACGGTAATATCCGAACCCTTCTGCTGAACTTCATTGCCCAAAACCTTGCGAAGCGCCGCCTGCATCAGGTGAGTAGCGGTGTGCAAACGGGTTACTTTCTTTAATTCTTCGGCATCTTTCGCTTTTAATTCACCGGTATCCAAAAGCAAGCCGTGACCGCCGAATTTCTTTTCCACACCAGCGCGGGAAACTTCCTGATGTTTTTTAAACTCCTCATCAAATTCTTTTCTATCTAAATTCTTACTGGCTTCCGGAGCCAGCTCTTTTATCAACTCAAACGGCAGGCCGAAAGTTTCATACAGAAAGAAGCCCTCTTTCACCCCGATCTGTTCGTATTTTTTGATTTCTTTTACACCCAACGCGATCGCCTGCTCAAATTTATCTTTCTCCGCTTCCAACACTTCCAATATCCTCGGCTCTTTTACTTCAGGATAAATATTGCCAAATTTTTCTTTCACCCACTCCACCGCCATTTCAAAAAGATCGCCGTGAACATCGTGGATCGTCTGATAGGCCAACACGCGGCGGAGCAAGCGGCGCAGAATATACCCGGCTTCTTTGTTGGACGGACGCACGCCATCGGCAACCAAGAAAATAGAAGACCGAAGGTGGTCGGCCAAAATACGCACGACCCGATCCTCAATTCCCGGCGCCATCTCGCGAAGCTTGGCAATTAAGCTGCTGAAAATATCGGTTTCAAATACGCTCGGCGCTCCCTGCATAATAGTGACCAACCGCTCAAAACCCATTCCGGTGTCTATGCCGGGAGTTTTCAGCTTTTCCAAGGTTTTGTCGGGCTTTTGATAGAACTGATTAAAAACGTTGTTCCAGATCTCAACGCCCTCGCCTTTTTTCGCCTCTTCGGCGGTCTTGGCTACATAAATTTCGGTGGTTGGCCCGCAAGGACCTTCGCTGCCCGTCGGGCCCCAGAAGTTGTCGGCGCGACCGCGCTTAAAGATCTTTTCCGCCGGCATTCCGAGATCTTTATGCCAGAGATCAAAAGACTCGCTGTCGTACGGCACGCCATCCTCTCCGGCAAAGATTGTAACGTAAACCAGCTCCGGATTGATCCCCAAAACTTTCGTCACATATTCATAGGCAAAATGGATCGCTTCTTTTTTGAAATAACCGCCAAAAGAAAAATTGCCGAGCATTTCAAAAAAAGTCAGGTGAGTTTGGTCGCCGACCTCATCAATATCCGAAGTGCGGAAACATTTTTGCACCGAACAGGTATTCAAGCTGCCGAAATCCTTTTGCGCGTTCAACTCGCCGGTAAAATACGGCTTGAACTGTTGCATTCCGGCAGTAGTCAAAAGCACCGACGGATCGGTCGGCAACAATGAAGAGGATGGCACAACGGCGTGCCCCTTGGATTTAAAAAAGTCTAAGAAGCTCTTACGAATTTCCTCTGAAGACATGAGGTTATCTTACTAAAAATTTGGCGCAAAGCAAAACAAAAAAATCCCGCGTTTTTCAACGCGGGACTGGAAAAAATACGACTACTTCTTCAGGAGCATATGCCCGATGCTGGCGCTCATGAGCATCGCCATCACTCCCATCGTTCGAGTCTCGAGGGTGTTCACCCGAAAAACCGGAGCGCCGTCGAGATCAAGATGGATCCGGACCTCTCTCGAGATCGGATCTTCCTTGCCGTCGGGCATCATCAGCGTATAGCCGAGGATGCCGACCGGCGTCCTGCCGAGCCCGCTTTCGAAGAAAGACGCCCGGAACTTGCCGATCGCGGACACGCCCGACTCCTCCAATGTCCGGAAGTCCTGGAAGTCCCGATCGAAGGCGAGTGATCTCTCGATCTCCCGCTGCAGATCGTTCTGCACCTGCTGGAGCTTCGCGAACTCCCAGGCGAAGGTCCGTCCTGCCGGCGACTTGCCGGACAGGCCTTCCACCGACCGCTTGCTTGTGATCTGATTCTTCGTGATCTCCACGGCTGTCTCCTTAAAATGAGGTTTTGGTTGAAAAGAACATGCCTGATTTAGGCGCTAACAATATACCATAAAACAGCACCAATGTCAATAGAGCCAAATAAGACTAGTCAACTACCTCAACCGTGCCGCCCATAACAGGATTCAAGTGGTCGTGATATTTCCAAGAACCAACTTGGTCAAAAACAAAGTAATAAGCCTCTCCCTGACTCAACCCCTGCAAAGAATCGAAGCCGACCAAGATCTGCGCGGTCGAGGATGGGATCAAGGCCGGCCAATGCGGCCGGATGTCTTTATTGACCCAGGTGACTTTCGTACCCTTGGAAACTTTGATCACCGGCGGCTCAAAACCGGTGTCGGTTATATAAATAGTGATCGATTCTGGCTGTAAGACAGAGGTCGTTTGCACAGGCACACGCTCCCCCGCTTCGTTGACCGGAGTTGACCGCAAAACATCCGTCTTTTCAACGGGATTCGGATTTTGGATCTGATTCAAGAACTCCTCGATCGTTGCGAGCAAGATTTTGATCGGTTTCAGAACAGCCGCGATGGTTTCCGGAGCGGACTGCTTTTCTATCAATTTATCCAGGGCCACAATACGGCGTTCCGCTTCATCTAACAAGGCAAAGATCTTCGGATTCTGTTCCTTAGTTAGACCGGCTTCCCGGACTTTCACACTCCAGGAGTCAAAGCTCTTTTTTACTTCCTCCAGAGCATTAGCGGCATCAAAGGCGGTCGGAGTGAGTTGATTCATTAGATTTTTCAAAGCGGCCTGGGCGGCGGTTGCCTGGCCGAAAACTCCGCC
The DNA here is from genome assembly GCA_964503795.1 of uncultured Candidatus Saccharibacteria bacterium. Taxonomy (GTDB): domain Bacteria; phylum Patescibacteriota; class Minisyncoccia; order UBA6257; family WO2-44-18; genus JAUSKF01. The sequence continues at coordinate 9,686 of CAZDBT010000012.1, read as the reverse complement.
AAAATTCTCTCCGGCAAAAAATTGTTCAGCCTGGGAAAGATTGAATTTCGCCCGATCCAGCAGTTCTTTAATGGAACTCTTCACGGAAGAACGCTCGGAAATCTTCGCCTCCGCCTCGGCAACCAATTTTTGGGCGTCCTCGATCGCCTGCTTGGCTTGCTCCTCGCTGATCCCATTGCCTTCTTCAACTTTAGACAGGATCTTCTGACGTAGAATGTTCAGCTCATTACGCAGTTGGGGATTTAAAATAGTTTCACGGACTTCATCTATCAGGCGCAGCCGGCGCAACCGATCGCCGGAAAGAGCGGTCAGATCTCCCACTCCGCCGCCAGCCAAAGCCGAACCTTCCAACCTTCCGCCGAATTGCAAAAGCAGATCTTCCCTCAAAGAAGCGGCCGCATCTTTAGCGTCATCGGAAAGAATTTCCTCCAGACGGTCGGCCAGATCGGCGGATCGCAATTCGCGGAACGGATCGCTGATCTCGCCAACCGCGGCCATAAATTGAGCTTTGAAATCTTTCGGCAGTACCAGCTTTACCGGAGCATCGGCTAAAACTGCGGCCAAACCATCCACGGCTTTCTGCAACTTCGTGATCAAAGCCGCTTCGGTGGAATATTTATTCAAAAGATCTTCCAATAGACGGAAGTGGCGCAAACTACGGAAGATCAAATTTTCGGCTAAGTCATTTAGATTGGCGCTGCCCGGTTCGTCGGAAATAGCCTCCAAGTTTTGCTTGAGTTGCGCCAAGCTATCCAAATAACTATCGACGGCTCGGTCTAAACCCGAAACATTGTTGACGGCGATCTCATCCAGCTTTTTGAGTTCAGCGGCTTTTTCATTCAAAACATCCAGGTCCAGCCGGGCTTTTTTAACGGCGCTCGGCGTGATCAACTTGCGGAAACCGCGGCCCCATTCTTTCAGGAAATAGAAAGGATTAGAAGGCAGCAGACCGGAACTTTGAATACCCAAATCTCCCCCTTCTTGAGCGAGGATAGACGCGGCTGGGACTGCCAAAGACAATGCAATGGCCGCCGTTATAAGTATCTTATGTAGTTGTTTCATAGTAGTTCCGGTACCGCCCGAAAGCGGGGCCGGAGGTAAATTGCCAACAAAAAAGGCCTTAACAGACCTTAGGGATACTATATCATAAAGAGTCCCAGGAAACAACCTTTTCGGACACAGAATAACCGGGGTAAAAAAAGCCCCTTGGCTTTTGACAAGCCAAGGGGCGGGTTACAACGGTTCGCGTGGTAGCGATAGTTGGGGGGACTGAAGCCCTCGCCAAAGACCAAAGATGAAGCCCGCTCAACGGCAGGCGTTGCGCTACCGACGCAACCTTTATTTTTTAAAAAGGCCTTCGGCCGGCATTCTCTCACGGCGAACCAGAGAGAACATCGGCCCAGGTGGCTGTGAGGCGACGCCGGGGGTGGCATCGCCTCTAACCTGGCCCCGTCCCGACTTTACGTCGGGGCAAGGACTTAGCCCCACCGACACGGCGGGGCATTATTGAAAACAACTGCGCGCGCCCACCCGGTGCCAAATACATTTGGCACCGGGCCCACCTGCACACCTGCAACAGAAAGGATCTTCTGAAAACTAACTATTCACTAAAAGCACTTCGATTTACTAGCTTTACGGAAAACTTGGAGATAAAAGACCCTTTCTGATGCGGGTGCGCTCTTCAACGTTCTGCCAGATATTATAGCCGATAGCTTCCTTCTTGTCAAGGGCTCACTCGGCCTGGCTACTCCAAGCTCCTCCTAAGACCTTCGGCGGCCAAGCCGCGCTTATTTAAGCTATTTTCTCGGCCCTCAAAATCGGGATACGCGAAAATAGCTAAACGCGCGGGGCTACGCCTCGGAATCTTATTCGGAGCATTGGAGCAGGCCGTCGTTCGCTTTGGTAAATTTGGTAACAAAAATCCCCGCGGGTGCGGGGATGGAGTTAATTACTTAGCCTCTGCGGATTCGACAGGGATTCCCGCTTCGGCGGCCTCTCGGCGGATCTGCTCGAGCTCTTCTTGATACTTCTCTTTACGCAGATGCTCGTCTTCGGCCGCTTTCTCCTGACTATCCAGCCAGTGTTTCAACTCAACAATAGAAAAGGTGTGGCCGATATTCTGGGTAAAATACCCCAAAAACTCCGCCGGAACATGCACTAACCCCGCGCGCTCTCCGGAGCCATTCTTACACAAGAATACCAGCTGCTGATCCGGGAATGGCTGGCCAATCTGGCCGCCCTCGTAGTTGACCAATTGGTAGAAACTCACTGCTGACTTTTGGCTGGCTTCAGCCAACTCCCTGCTAAAGGCCTCCTGCTGGGCAACTTCCTTTCTGTGTATTGAAAATGCATTACACGACACGGCAACCATCGCCACAAAAGCAAGATGAAAAAGCACAGTAGGAACGATGCGCCAGTCACAGAGTATGTAAATCAATCGACTTGGGGCCGTCAGGAATCTCCCACAGGCAACCAATCCCTTACGTAGCCAGCCATGCTTCTGCTCCAACATTCCTTTGAGACGATCAACTTCGCGGCGCAATTCCACGTTCTCCTTCGCGTGCTCCGGTGGGTCAACATAATGCGAACCGTCCTGCGGGTTTGCGGGATCCATGACGCCGTCTCCTTTTGTTTGAGAACTAGCGAGATATTAGCACGCCAAAACCCTTCAGTCAATCCACCAACAAAGCGAACAAACAAATAATCTCTTCTCCGAAACCCGAGCGAGCTTAATCGGCTGGGAGGTTTTTGTATAATATCTGAACAAAAACCCGATTAGCGCGAGCGTTAAGTGGAGTTTGCCGCAGGAACAAACGGAACGGGTTGAGGGAAGAGATTATTTGTGAGTGAGCCCTAGTAGCCCTCCAAAGTGTGTGACTTCTCGTGTCCCTTAATTCTGGCCAAAGCCTTGGCTTCAATTTGCCGGATACGCTCGCGGGTAACACCGAACTCCTTTCCCACTTCTTCCAGGGTATGAGTAACTCCATCTTCCAAACCAAAACGCATGCTCAAGATCTTCTGTTCGCGCGGGGTCAGGTCAACCAAAATTTCCTTGATCTTATCGCGCAGCAAAGTTTGGGAAGCCACCTGTGATGGGGTCAAATTGCGGTCGTCGGGAATGAATTCCGACAGGGTGGAATCTTCATCGTCGTCGCCCACCGGAGATTCCAGCGAAACTACGTCTTGGGAGATCTTCTGAATGTGGCGGATCTTCTCCACCGGCATATTCATTTCAATAGCAATTTCTTCCGCCAAAGGTTCGCGGCCCAATTCCTGCAACAAGCGGCGCTTGGCCTGAGTGTATTTGGAGATGGTTTCCACCATGTGCACCGGAATACGAATCGTGCGGGACTGGTCGGCTAAGGCGCGAGTGATGGCCTGACGGATCCACCAGGTCGCGTAGGTAGAAAATTTAAAACCACGGCGATAATCAAACTTATCGACGGCGCGGGACAAACCGATGTTGCCCTCCTGCACCAGGTCCAAAATGCTCAAGTTCGGGCTGCGATTTACATACCGCTTGGCGATAGAAACTACCAAACGCAGGTTGGCCTGAATAAAATGCCGGCGAGCTTCCTGATCACCTTTCTCAATTTTTTTCGCCAGCTCTCTTTCCTCTTCACCTTTCAAAAGCGGCGTCTTGCCGATCTCTTTTAAATACATCTGCACCGCGTCGGGCAAATGCTCGCCCACGGTCGCCTCTTCCAATTCTTTGGTGCTGATCTCTTCTTTCGGAAGTTCAATGAGTTGATTGGTTTCTACAACCTTGATCTGGGCTTCCTCCAGTTTGTCGTAAATTTCTTCCAAGAAACTGATATCGTCCTCAACATGCGGGAAATAATTCAAAACCTCGCCGTCGGTCACGAAACCACGGCTACGGCCGCGCTCAATAAGCTCGCCCAACGCCTGCAGGTCAATCTCACGCTTCTCGGCCTTCTTGCCGGTAAGCTGGGCGCCTTTCTTGGCTTTGGATTTTTTGACAGCCTTAGCAACCCTTTTGGGCTTGAGGGTGATCCTCTTGGATTTCTTCGCTTTCTTGGGAGCGGCCTTCTTGATCGCCTTCTTCTTGGCTTTTTTAAGTTTCTTCTTCATTAGAAATTAAGCTAAAGTAGCTTGTTTCTCTAAATTTTGCATTTCTTGGAGTACTTTGTCAAAGGCGGATAGCGCTTCGGTGAGCTCGGCTTCGTTATTCTTCTGCTCGGCTAATTTGATGGCCCAGAGCAATTCGTGCTTGCTGGCGCGAAGATTTTCCATCTTCAGCTGGCGAGCCAGCTCTAACAGCTCGGCCTTGACCTTCGGCTCATCGGAGTCAAAATCCAAACCGGAACGTAGGCTGACCAGATCCGCCACCGGCTGAAGATCGGCACCCAAAGAAAGCGACTTTGGATCTCGGCCATGTTCTAGGATAAGTTTGTAGTTGATGGGCAATTCGGAAAGGCTATCCTTTACATGTTCGTAGAATCCCGCGTGATTCAGAACCAAAGAGACAATACGCTGGCTGATCAGATCTTTGCGTGATAATTGCGGCAATTTTGTTTTTTCTCCCGGCTGAATATTTTCGTCTGAAAATTTCGGCGCTTCATCCTTCAGGTTCTGCATTTCTTCCTCCAACGCTGTCGGACCGATCCCGCTCTGGTCGGAAACTATTTTCAACCATCTGGAACGCTCTATCGGACTGGCGATCGCTCTAACACGTGAAAGCACGGCCCGGACATTCTTTTTCCACTTCAAAGCATCGGATTTATCAGAAACCTGATACTGGCCGATGAGATATTCCATCGCCGGCTGGGCGTCGGCGACCAATTTCGCCATCATCCCGGGATTAGCTTTCGCAATATCCGCCGGATCTTTCACTCCCAGATCGGACGGCACCGCCAAAACCTTCACGGAAAAGTCAGCGGCATTCGCCAGATCGATCGTCCGCTCGGCGGCCATCTTACCGGCGGCGTCCTGGTCGAAAGAAAGCACTAGAGCATCGGCTAGCCGCTTCAGATTGCGGAGGTGATCCGCGGTCAGCGCCGTCCCGGAAGTCGCCACTAGATTTTTCACGCCATCCTGCCAAGACATTATCAGATCCATCTGACCTTCTACCAACACCGCGGTCTTATTGTCACGAATAAAGTTCTTGGATTTATCCAGCCCATAAAGTAGCTTGGATTTATTGAAGATCGGGGTTTCCGGAGAATTAACATATTTACCCAAATTTTCGGCTTCAAAACCGGGCATTATGCGGCCGGTGAAAGCGATAGTTTTCCCGAACGGATTTATCAAAGGAAACATTATCCGGTTGCGGAAACGGTCGCGGTAGGTGCCACGCTCGGTTTTTATGGATAGTCCGGCTTTTTCTATAGCAGCTATCTGATAACCTTTGCCCAACAAAAATCTGGTAAGCGCTTCCGGATCGTCAGGAGCAAAGCCAATTTCAAATTCCGCAATCGTTTCCGGTTTGAGTCCGCGGGACTTGAGATATTCCTGAACGGCCGGAGTAAGTTGAGCCTTGAAAAAATCTTTCGCCAGCCGATTGGCCTCGTATAAAACATTCAGCGCTTTCTGGTCCGGCCCGGAGATCTGGCCGATATCTACTCCGGCTTTTTCCGCTAATATTTTCAGCGCTTCAAAAAATTCTATATTCTCGTAGCGCATTAGGAAACCAAAAATGTCTCCGCCCAGACTACAGCCAAAGCAGTGCCAGATCTGTCGGTCGGGTGAAACTATGAATGAAGGGCTTTTTTCTTTATGAAACGGGCAATTTCCTTTTAAACTTTTCCCGGCGGGAGTCAGCGGCACATAAGTCCGGATAAAATCGGCGATATCCAACTTATCTTTTATCTGCTGGGTGTTATCACTCATCGCCTTTATTTTACTCTTTCAGAAACCCCGACGCAAAGGTCGGAGTTCCGACCGAAGCGTCGGAACAAAAAAGCCCCCTCGCTTTCGCAAGGGGGCGGTCCTAAGGTCCCTCAGCTGCCCTGCCGGTGATCGGCAGTCACCAGATCGCAACCAAGGGGGTAGCGATCTAGTCGGGCGCCTTGACTTCGATCGTCCCGCCGAAGTGACGTTCACCGACTTCGATGATCGCCATCGGGTCCACATCCTTCATCGCGGCGGCCTCATCGATGACTTCCTCGGCGATCTTGGCATCCATCTCCTGGGGCGAAAGAATGCTAAAGCCACCGAAACCTGCGATGTGTTTCCGAACCATGGCTACCTCCTCCGATCAGGGTTGAGCGGGTCTGCAGACCCGCAAATTTTAATCTGAAGTTCTGATTGGTATTATAGCCGACAACCCTCTTTTTGTCAATAGCTGCGTCCTGAATTAAAAGTCGAGGGAATCCAGTTGTGGCAACTTGGATGTGTCCATCAAAGCTGTTTTCAGGCTCATGGCTTCCTTTTCAATGACCGGTCCCTCATAGTCGCCGCTGTGGGCGGTAGCGCCCTTATAAACGGGGGCCTTTTGATCCAAGTGCAGATTAACTATCAACTTCTTCGCGGTTTTATTGAACGAGGCGTAAACATGGAAACGCGGATACAAATTGGATGACAGACCGCGATAGAACCGCCACTCCCCCGTCTTTTGATCGTTGCCGTCATAATGATAACCGACCGAGCGCATAGTGTCGGTAAGGTTCTTGGTGAAGTTAGGGAATTCTAATGTCATCCCGTTAGAAGCAGGTTGCTCTGTTATTTACGGCTAGTTTTTGCATATTGATTATTCACAAAGATTCTACCTCAAACTAGAAGAATAAAAAAATCTCCACATTTCTGCGGAGATCTAGGTGGAAACGGGGGAACCTACGCTACTGGGTCGTGACGTAATTTTCTTAATTGGACGAGGACAGGATTCGCCGAATAGATAACCGATGGCCATCGCGATCGCGGCCCCGGCCGCGACGTCGTAGAAGTTATGCTGTTTGACCGTCAACGCGCTGACCGAGATCAACGCGCCCCAAAGCATAAAGGTTCCACCGCGCCAGTAACGGCCGGACGAAAGCAGTACGGCCGGACCGAGGATGCTGAACATCGCATGCCCGCTCGGGAACTGATTCGCCGGAACATCCGCGTGACGAAGCCAGAGGACCAGCAGAGCCGGGAAATCGGCTCGGTCAGCCACCGGATTCGGATAGTTATGGATGGTTGGGACTAGAAGGTAAAAGAGGCCCAGTAAAGCCCCTCCGGTCATATATGCCCAGAAAAGCCGTTTCAGCACTTGGCTGTTACGCGAAAGAAAAAATACGATGGTGACCTGAAAATACAGGGAGAGGTAGATCAGAACCGACCAACAGACAAAAGGAATCTTATGATCCAGCCCGACGAAAGGAACAGTTTCCGGCTGGAAAAAGATGATCCGCGGAATGAAAAAGTAGGTCGCGCCGGCCATCAGCCAAAAGACGATGGCGGCCTTTGCCCGGTCCCGCCAAGTCGCCATAAGCGATCTCCTTTTTATGACTGTAGAAAAACTAGGAAGAGATTAGCATGAAAAAATCCCGGGGGCAAACAAAAAACCCACCAAACTGGTGGGTTGGGAACTTATTGGATTAAGACTTCTTGGCCTCGGTGGTTTCCAAAGCCTTTGCTTCGGCGCCACTTCGTAGGAATTGCATCAGCGTACCGGCCAAACCATCCATCGATCCGGCGCTTCCACCAGTAACGAGGATTTCGGGCATGAACTTGCTGGAAGACTTGGAGAGTTCGGCGACAACATTGACGAGCGCAGTGGCACTGGCGCCCAACGCTTTCATCTGAGCCTCATAGCCCTTGGCGCGGGCCATACCGATCGCTTCAACTTCGGCGCCCTTGGCATGACCGATCTTTTCGGTATACTCGGCCTCACCATCTGCCTCGGTCTTGCGGGCCTGAGTCTTGTTGGTCTGAATGGCCACACCAACTTCCGACTTGGCAAGGTCGGCCTGCATGTCCGCCGTACCCTTGGACCGCTCCATCGAGACTCGGTTGTCCTGAGCATCTTTCTGACGCTTGAAAGTTTCGATCTGCTGACTGGCGATCTCTCGTTCGGTCAGAACCTTCACCAGCTCAACTGGCAAGATCACATCCTGGATGTACACGCCTCGAGTTTCGACGTGATACTCTTCCAGTTTCTTTTTAATGACATCTTGAGCTACCACCTGAACTTCCTTTCGGGTATTGATGAACTGGATGGCCGGTATTGACTGCAGAGTGTCACGGAAGTGGTTGCCCACGGCCGCCTGCAGAACTTCATTGACCAGGTTCTTCATATTGCCGACCTGCGAGATGACCTTGGGGGCCAGCGTGTCGGGAACGTGGATCTGCACCTGCAGATCAAGCTTAAAAACGAATCCTTCACAGGATTTCGCGGTGATCTGTTGGAGTCCGCCGTCCAGGTCGTGCGCCTTAGAAGTCGCGTCCGCCCAGTTCAGTGTCAGGATCGCAGTCGGAACTTTCTCAACCTGATAACAGCGGGGGTTGATCGGGTACTTGCCGGTCCGCAGAGGCTCTTCCCAGATGCCGCGATGGCCTGGCTTCACGAGCGAACCGTGTTTGAATTCCGCTCCGGAAGTGTCTTCCGTCGGCAAACCGACATACGACTTCACCACCGCGACCTCGCCCTGTTGGACTACCAGCATCGGAACCTTTTCCACCTTCACCAGAAACGGATTCAGATTGTAGGTTCCATAGAGCAGAAGGTCGTGCTGAAGACCGATTCGCCCTCCGGCTTCCAAAAATTTCTGGAAGTCCTGGTAATTGTTGTGCTGGTTGTTTTTGCTGGCCAGCACTCTTTCTACCAACTTAGCGTCGCTTTCCTTGGCCTTCTCCGCTTTCTGAATGTCTTCAAAACCGCTAAGACGGCAGGCAATGTCGCCTGGGTCGAGGGGCAAGCCTTCGTGCGCCGTGATCATCCCGACCATGTCCGTGATCTTGCCGTCGTCGTCCTCAAGCGGCTCGATACGCACAACCTCCAGCTCTTCCTTGGTCAGACCGAATGAAGTCGGCGACAAAATGCCGTTATCATCTAGCTTGTCCGCCAGATCAGGAGAGACCGGCAAACCGTATACCTCTTCAGAAGTGATCACTAGGAAGGCGACCGGGTGCATCGGCGCCAGCGTGCCCGGAGGCAACACTAGACGCTGAACGCCTTTCTGTCCGCCCTTCTCGATGAAATTCTTCAGATCGGTGAAATGGCCAAACTCGGATTTGTAGACCGCGGATTTCGCTCCGGCAGGCAACGAATCACCTACCTGCGAGATCACTACGCCGATCTCTCCGGCCGGAACCTGTACCCAGGGAAACTTTTCCACGCTGTAGAGCAGACTTAGCTTGAACCGCCAGCCAGGCATCAACAGCTCACCCTGATATCCAGCCTCGCCGTTGAAGGAAACCGGATTATCATCCGTGATCTTTGACCAAGAGAACTTCTTGGACACCAGCCCAACTTCCGTCTGGCCGATATTGTGAAACGACAACATGACTACGACTGCTGCGATCAGCAGCACGACAGCTACGGCGCCGACAACGACAAGGGCAGGCGTGAACATCAGCTACCTCCTTAAAAAAGGGCCAACGAGATTATACGATATGTACCCAAAAAGTCAATTGAGTTTTAGAAGACTTCGTCATATACTCAAATAACTTTACGGGCCGTAGTATATCGGCAGTACGTACGCATGGGGTGCGTATAGGCCGGGTTCGATTCCCGGCGGCCCGACAAA
>CAZDBT010000011.1:10248-19265 GCA_964503795.1 uncultured Candidatus Saccharibacteria bacterium | reverse complement strand
ACCGCCACTCCGCAAAAAGTGCTGAACCAGCTTTTCCAATACACCGACCTGCAAAAGAATTTCAATATGAATATGATCGCGCTGGCAGGCGGCGTACAGCCGGAAATAATGTCGGTGAAAGATGTATTGTCCGCCTATCTCGCCCACCGCAACGAAGTGGTAATCCGCCGCGCTCAATATGATCTGAAAAAAGCCGAAGAGCGCGCCCACATTCTGCGCGGCTTAGCGAAAGCGCTTTCTATTATTGATAAAGTGATCGCCACGATCAAAAAATCCAAGGATCGCGACGACGCCCGGGCGAACTTGATGAAGAACTTTAAGTTCTCCGAACTGCAGACCAACGCTATTTTGGAAATGAGGTTGCAGACCTTGGCCAACTTGGAACGCCAGAAGATTGAAGACGAATTGGCCGAAAAGGAACGGATCATCGCCGAACTGACTGCCCTATTGAAGAGCCCGGCAAAAATTTTGAAAGTGATCAAGGATGAATTGGTGGATATCAAAACCCGCTTCAACAGCCCGCGCAAAACCAAAGTGGTGGCCGGCGGTTTGAAAGATTTCCGCGAGGAAGACCTGATCCCGCAAGAAGAAACCATCATCACCCTGTCGCAGGGCGGCTACATCAAACGCGTGCCTCCGGCGTCGTTTAAGACCCAGAATCGCGGCGGTAAAGGCCTGATCGGATCGGATGTGAATGACGAGGACTTCCTCACCCACTTTATGGCCGCCGATACGCACGACAACATTTTGATCTTTACCGATCGCGGCCGCGTATTCCAAACCAAAGTTTACGAGATCCCGCAGGGCACCCGCACCTCCAAGGGCAAACCGATCCACAACTTCCTGGAAGTGCCGACCGAAGAACGCGTGAACGCGATCATCACCTACGGAAAAACCGATGAAGGACATTTGGTGATGGTTACTCAAGACGGAATGATCAAGAAAACTTCCCTGAAAGATTTCGGCAACGTGCGCCGCACCGGCATCATCGCCATCTCTCTGAAGAAGGGCGACCTGTTGCGCTGGGTGAAGCTTTCCACCGGAAGCGACGAAGTGATCACCACCACTTCCAAGGGTCAGGCGATCCGCTTTAAAGAATCCCAAGTTCGCACGATGGGCCGAACTGCCGCCGGCGTACGCGCTATTCGCCTAAAGTCCGGCGATAAGGTCAGTTCTATGGATCTGGTGAACAAGAACGTGAAAAATGCCCGCCTGCTGGTGGTAATGGCCAACGGCTTCGGTAAATTGACCGCGATCGGGCAATATAAAGTGCAGAGCCGGGGAGGTTCCGGTGTGAAAACCGCTAAGATCACCGCGAAAACCGGCGAATTAGTGGCCGCCGCGCTGGTGGATGCCGAAGAAGAAATATTGGCCTTGTCTGCCAAGGGTCAGATCATCCGCACTCCTCTTTCCACTATCCGTGTCGCCAGCCGCGCTACGCAGGGTGTGCGCATTATGACCTTGAACGCCGGAGATAAGGTGGCTGGGATAGTGTGTTTATAGCGACTAGCCACTAGCGACTAGCGAAAATGTTATGATTTAGGTAGATGCCGTTTACCAAAAATCAGTTAATTATTTTAATTTTAGGCCTTCTGTTGGCGGGAGGAGTGGTTTTTCTTTTTATTTACGGATCGCAAAAAAATTCCGGTCAGCTGACCGGATCAATAGAATTCTGGGGCGTCTTTGATTCCCCTGCGCAGATCGGTGAGATAATTGGCGCCTATCAGGCCACACAACCGAAATTGAGGGTCAACTACCGCCAGGTTGATCCGGCCAGCTATGAAAGCGAGTTGGTCAACGCCCTGGCTAGCGGCAAGGCGCCGGATGTAATAATGTTCCACAACACCTGGTTGCCGAAGCACATAAATAAAATTGTTCCGTTTAGCGCTGCGCAAATTTCTCTTGACCAATATCGCAACCTCTTCCCGCAGGTGGCCGAGCAGGACTTTGCTCCCGACGGCGCGGTTTATGCCCTGCCTCTATATATAGACACTTTAGCGACGTTTTATAACCGGGATGCTTTTGATAACGCCGCGATCGCCGTACCGCCAAAGACCTGGGGTGAATTTGAAAAGCTGGTTCCCCAACTCCGCCAACTGGATAAACTTGGCCGCATCCAGAAAGCGGCGGCGGCGATCGGCGGTTCTAATAGAAGCATCAATCGCGCGCCCGACCTGATCAGCCTCTTAATGCTCCAAACCGGCACCCAGATGGTGAGCAACGATTTCAGCCGCGCCGAATTTTCTTCCAAAGAAGGGTTGAATGCTTTGAATTTCTACACCAAGTTCGCCAACCCGATCAGCCCAGTCTACACCTGGGGCGATGCTTTCGGTTATTCTTTGGACAGCTTTGCCGCCGGAGATACGGCGATGATGTTCAACTACTCCTACCAGGCGGCGGCCTTGAAAGAAAAAAACCCCTTCCTGAATTTCCGGATCATCCCAATGATGCAGCCGGATAATCGCGCTAAGGATGTGAACTACGCCAACTATTGGGGATTGGCTGTTACGGTGGGGGCGAAAAATAAGGTGGCAGCGCAGGACTTTGCCTTGAAGGTTACCACCGACCCGACGATCGCCGAACGCTACCTGACCGTTACCAAACGCCCACCGGCCTTGCTAACTTTGATCAATAAATATATCAACGATCCGGAGATCGGCCTCTTCGCCCGCCAGGCATTAACCGCCCGCTCCTGGCCGCAAATTGATGACGCCGCCGTAGACCAAACCTTCTCGGATATGATCGCGGCCGTTCTCACCAACCGTCAACCGGCGCAAAAGGCGCTTGATGAAGCTTCCGGAAAGATCACTCAACTAATGGAGCAGAGAAAATAGTGATTAGCGACTAGCCACTAGATAAAACTATGAAAATAACGAAAAAATCCGGGGCCCTGCTGCTACTTTCTACTTTCTACTTTCTACTTTCTGGTATGCTGGCTTTCGCCTTACCAACGGACGAAGTCCCGGCCGACAACACCAATCCTCCACCTATAGCCCTAATAAATACCAATTTGTCTGGCAATAAGAATGGCCAGACCAATCTTTCCGATTTCCACCTCACCCCCGATTGCGACGCTACTCTGGCACCCAACGCGCCACCGGGACCAAATGGTCCTCCCTGCGACATAAGAGCATTTGTTAATTGGGTGAAAAAAATCATCAACTACCTCTTTTATATCTCCGTCCCGATCGCAACCGCTTTCATCCTCTGGGGAGCATTTGTTATGATGAAATCTGGAGGCAGTCCCGGGGAGTTCGAAAAAGGAAAGAAGGTGATCTTATCGGCCATCATCGGAATCGTGATCATCTTTACCTCCAACTTGATCGTCACTACGATCGCCAACATTCTCGGGGCAAAGATACCAACCATACCATAATGAAAAAATATATAAATATCGCCTTAATTGCCATCAGCCTATTTGCTGGTTTTAGTTTTGCGTTTGCAGCCGACACAGGAGGCTATTCTTTACCAAACCCCCTCGGCAACATCACGTTAACCAACCTAATAAAAAATATCACCGGATGGGCCACCGGATTATTAATAGCCGTTTCTGTTCTTTTCATAATTTATGCCGCCTATCTATTTTTGTTCGCTGGTGGAGATCCGAAAAATGTAACCCAGGCTAAAAATATAATTACCTACACCGTAGTGGCCATTATTGTGGCGCTGATGTCCAAAGCGATAATTGACACGGTCATTTTGCTCCTGGGTGGAACACCGATCAAATAATTTGCTATAATTAATGCATATTCAGAAAGGTCGTATAGATTCAACAAACTTATGAAAACTTTATTAAAAGCAGCGACGATGATCACGGCTTTCGCGCCATTAATGACATTGGCCCAAGGCACTCCTGGTGGCATCGCGCCGGTGGCTCAATCCGGTTATACCCTGAAGCAATTGATCGATAGCGTTTCCGGATGGGCAACCGGACTCTTGATCGCTTTGTCGGTATTATTCGTAATTTATGCCGCCTTCCTCTACCTTACCGCCGGCGGAGATCCAAAAGCGGTAGACAGCGCGAAAAACATCATTATCTACGCGGTGATCGCTATCGTGATCGCTCTGATGGCTAATGTAGTGGCGACGATCGCCAAAGGGTTAGTTGGAGCGGCTTAGCTCGCAAAGACAAACCCGAAGAAATAATAAACCCCCTAGCCAAGCTAGGGGGTTTTGGTTACTGTCTGGACTCGATGATAATTTCCACCGGACCCTTTGTGCCGCGGAGCTTGAAAATGCTGCTCCGAATCGTCCCAATCCATTGAGGCGATCCATTATCTTCGTAGCGGTGCGTAGTATTGTCCCAATAAAGGAACTCGATCCAGCATCCCGGACGATTTATTTTAAAAGTGCATCCGTCCGGAATTTTCACCCAATCGCTCCATGTATCAGGATCCACATCTACCTTCACCGTCTGGACCGCCTTCGGCCTCACCGCCTCATACGAAGAGTTCTGGTAGCTCGCCATCGGGGAAGGAGCGTATTGCGACTCAACTGCCCGATGACGCAGAGAAGGCTCAATCCAAGAAAGATCGAACTTCAGCGGGAAGTAATGCAGGAGCAGGCCAGTCACAGAGAACAGCCAGACGCTCCAGACGACTTTCGAATTGTGTCCTTCCCAGACCTTCGGTTCTGTTGTCGGGTTCATTATTGGTCTCCTTTTGAGTTTGTTTTTAAATAACCCCTACATACCAAATGGTATGTAGGGGTTATGACTACCTTGGCTCGATGATAATTTCCACCGGACCTTTTGTGCCACGAAGCTTAAAGTTGGCATGAGGGATATCCCCGAACCACTCCGTGGTACCGGCCTCCGAGCGCGGCCTGGGCTCTTTCTCGCTCCAGAACCAGTACTGCTCCCAGCAGTCCGGACGGTTGATTCTCCAGGTATAACCAACTGGAATCTTTACCTGCTCACTCCACTTCACTTCGTCCAGCTCAAGCCGGATCACGTCCTGCTTCACCGGCTTCACGGCCTCGCATGGAGCGCTGGGCTTGGCTGGCGCCACCAAATGCGGACGAACAGCAGGAAATTTTATCTCCTGCGCGCTTGCCACCACTTGCGCGATCGGATTACCGGGCCAGGCCTGGTAAACACCGATCACGATGCAGATCATGGAAGCGATAAAGATCGGCTTGCCCGGCAGCATGGAATAGGCTTTGCTACCTTCTTTCTTGTCCTTTTTGTCGGCCATGATCATCTTCCTTTCTTTTTCTTTTTGGGTTTTCTTTCAGTGAAATGACGCACCAATTCGCCCACTGCCGGTACGGCCACTTCCAGGATCTGCTTCCAGTTCGGACCGATGTCGTTGGTCTTCTCCTCGACCTTCCTCTTGCCGTCGATGGTCAAGACCGTGTCAACGGCGTTCTGGCGACCGAGTTTGTCCTCACCCGTCCCCTGCGCCATCACAACACGCTTTTCGAAGTTCTCCATCGCGACGGTCGCAGCTGCCGCTTTTTCCTGGGCGACTTCCTTGTCGTCCTGCGCCTGCTTGAGCTCGTCGGTCAGCTCGATATTGCTGATCGCTATCTCGTCGATCGTAACGCCGAAGTACTCCTGCAAGTCCATCTCGTCTTTGTCCCGTTCCCGGAACGCTTTCGTGATGTCCTTGCCTAGCCGTTTGACGTTTCCATAAACCTCATCACGACTTTTGTACTTGAATACCTCGATCGTAACGATCCCCTTGATCCTGTCCGTCAGTCCCTCTTCCCGCTTTTTCGGATCGCCCTCAAATTTGAAGTAACTGATCAGAGCATCAGCTTTTGTTTCTCCGTTCACCGCAACAGTGACCGGCACTACGTCCCGGTCACCGGCGTTGTATGTATCCGCGTTCATGTCGAACGAGAAGACGAAACGCTCGATCTTGGCTTCCCGCACGACGCTTTCGATCGGGATGCCGAACGGCCGAAAGAGGAACTTCGGGCCGGACCCACACGATCTCCAGGGAACCCCCAGGATCGCTATGACCACTCCCTGATACGGCTCCACTTTCATCCAGCAAGGAGCGATCCAAAAGATCGCGACCGCCAGCCGAATGAAAAATGAGACTTTCAAGATCGCAACGCACACGGGCGGAATGAAAAACAGCAGCTGGGGGCAAAGCAGAACAGACGGCACCGCGAGCGCCACGATATAGATCGTGGACTCCCGACACAGCAGGTTCTCTAAACCCCTCAAGCTCTTCAACGCCTTCCAGCCAGCCTTCACCGTCCACCCGATAGCCGACACGGCCGCCTTACGGAACGCTACCAGTAGCGCCAGTCCCAGCGCGCTCGCCAGAACTACGAGAAAGATATTCATAGCTTGTCTCCTTTTGGCTTTTCGCCGTTTGAGTTTTGAATTGTCGAAGGACTAACTATCTGTTTGGCATTGTACACGATTTAGGCCTAAAAGTCAAGCCCGCAAAGAAGCATAGCTTCCGCGAGCCACCGGTGCTATTTTGGGCCTATTCCCCTCACAAATAAGAAACCCCCTCCAATCAATGATCGGAGGGGGTTGTTTTACTGCCTGGGCTCGATGAAAACTTCAGTAGGACCTTTAGTCCCGCGAATCTTGAAGTTCCCATCCGATAAGTCCTTGAACCAGACATGATCATCGGGGCCTAGATGCACTTGGCGACCATCCCAGAAAAGGATATCAGCCCAGCATCCGGGACGACTGATTCGGAATTGGTATCCCGGGGGCACAGTCACCCAATCACTCCACTTCACTTCGTCCAGCTCAAGCCGGATCGTATTCTTGTCTTCCTTGGCGACGTTGAACGGTTGGTCGGAGATTGCCACAGTCGCTCTCTGACCTTGAATAGTACCGAGAAAACGCATGATTCCTCGATGGCAACCCATGTCAAGGAACCGATTTCCGTCGCCTCCCATCTTGAAAACCGCGCCGTCCGAGAACTTCACGTAAAAAACCGTGTCGTCCGGCTTTAAATCGAAAAGGTAGTGCTTCGAGCTTTCCGGGGTCACGACCTGCGTCGACCACCTTCCTACAGGAATATCCAGACTCACAACCGTAACTCCGCCATCGAAGTGAATCTGTTGGTCGCTCTCTAAAGCAGTGAGAACATCCCAGGGAATCGCCTGCGCAGCAGGCTTCGGAGCTTCGTAGGACGGGCGGGGAATAGTAGGAGCAGAGTAGGATGACCGGCTGTTGGACCAATGCGGTAACTGAAAATCGTAATGCAACGGAAAGTAATGCAGGAGCAGGCCAGTCACAGAGAATAGCCAGACGCTCCAGACGACTTTCGACTTGTGTCCTTCCCACACCTTCGGTTCTGTTGTCGGATTCATGACTTGCCTCCTTTCAGGCGTTTTCCGAATCCCTTGAGAACGCCAATGAGCTCCGGTCCGGCCTCGTACTCATACTTGATCTTTTTTTGAGGAATCGTGCCGGTCTCGGACATCAGGAATTCCAGCGCCCGATGACGGGACGAGCCGGGGTCTTTTGCAACCATCCGATCGATCTCCTCTTCGTAGCCCTGCATCTTGATCCTAAGCATCTTCACCTGCTCTTCCGCCACTCGCTTGAGAGCCGCGGCGTTGCGCACGATCTCCGGAGGAGTGATATCAGAAAGGAAGATGTAGTTCACCTTCAGACCGTAATACTCTTCCAGCGACATTCCGCCAGCCGTGTCGTTCTGAAACAACAGCATCAGCTTGGCAGAAATGTCGTCTCCACCGGCGTAGATCGCATCAAAGCTACCGCACAAGTGGCCAAGCTTCGTCAGCAATCCCTCGATCCTGCTCTTCACCGCGGCTTCCCGCTTATCAGACTCGAACCAGCGGAGATATTCCGGCAGGTATGGGACGCTTGGCTCGCAGCCGACCACCACCCGCACCGAGGCCACGTCCCGTCCGGCGGTATCGGGATGGGCAAGGATATGGATCTCGAGCTTTATCAGCTCTACTACCTTGTCCTTCCACTCCCCCGGCCAGCCAAGAAAATGAAGCCCCGGCCCGACTGCCCGTTGACCACCCAAAGCGTTGGCGATAGAAACGCCATGCCTCGGAGGCGAGATCAGCGCAAAAAACGCGCAGGAACTCACCAGCACCAGAACAGCCTCCACGGCCACCCAAATCCCGGCATCTGCCGCGATCTTACCGATCGCAAAAGCGCCCGCGGACAGCACGATCATCACCAGCGACGTTTTCCAGAACATGCTTTTCTCCCTAAATTAAAGAAAATTTCAAAGTTAAACTGTTGTAAACAGTACACTATTTTCACAGATTTGTCAAATAAAAGCCCCACCGAAAAATGATGGGGATCATTGTTTAAAAACAAGGAAAAAGAACAGGCGGGCTAGGATGATCTTTCCGGAGGTATTGTCCCCCGCGCTCTTTTGCGCCGCGGGTAAACCATATTCTACGGAGTAAAAGACTATGCCGATAAAAAGCAGAAATAAAAATATCATAACGCAGAAGGCGGTGTTATTTTTCCGATCCAAACGCCTAACCGGATCCGATCGCGGCTGGTGCATTTTCTTTTTTCCAAGGTGCGATTCTTAAATTTTACCGCGTTAACCGAAACCGCCGCAATATTTAAAAAAACTTCTGAATGTGTTTAAATATGGTCGTTATTAAAATCTCACAATGTTTAATGTTTACGCCCTAAAGAGCTTATCAAAGAAATATATTTATGTTGGCCTAACAAACAATATAGATCGAAGATTCGGCCAACATCAAAACGGTAAGGAGAAAACCACGGCACCTTATCGTCCATACGAGATCTTAATAACAGAGCCTTATAAAACTAGACAAGAAGCTAGAAAAAGAGAAAAATACTTAAAGTCGGGCACTGGCAAGGAATGGCTGAAATCTTTGCGGATAAGTAATGCTGGAGTGGCGAAACGGCAGACGCACTAGCTTTAGGAGCTAGCGCCCGCAAGGGCATGTGGGTTCAAGTCCCACCTCCAGCACTAAATTTAATTGGCGAAATGAGCAGACCTGCCTGCCGGCAGGCAGGCGCACTAGCTTTAGGAGCTAGCGCCCGCAAGGGCATGTGGGTTCAAGTCCCACCT
>CAZDBT010000011.1:0-10148 GCA_964503795.1 uncultured Candidatus Saccharibacteria bacterium | reverse complement strand
GCACTAAATTTAATTGGCGAAATGAGCAGACCTGCCTGCCGGCAGGCAGGCGCACCAGCTTTAGGAGCTGGCGCCCGCAAGGGCATGTGGGTTCAAGTCCCACCCTCGGCACTAATTTAGAATACCGGCCCACGGCCGGTTTTTAAATTACTGGTCGGGACTTGAACAAGCCGCACCCCGTGTTGGAAGGACTCGGAAACCAGAAGGTGTACGAGACGGGGGTCGGGGTGCGGCGAAAGTGTTCAAGCAAGCTTTAGGCGGCAGCCTAAAAGCGTAGCGTAGTCCCACCCTCGGCACAAAAAATCCCCCGCGTAAACGGGGGATTTGATTTATCCTAGAAGGTCAACTCCTGCTGCGCGAAATTCAAAGTTGCAGTATTCAAAGCAGCATCCGTCACAGTAAGCGTGCCATTGCCCGTGCAATTTGAAACAACATTGGCGCCCCAAACACCGCCAGTGGTTATGGTTAGGCTATTCGTGGTTGCGCAAGCATCCAAGCCTGACAAAGTCCAAGTATAGGGAGTTGTGCCCCCTGTAGCGGCAGCGTTGGGAACGGCCGGTGGGTTAGGATTTTGGCAAGTAATATGACAGGTTGCGATCGGCGAAGTGGTGGTAATCGTTAGCGGAGTGGAGCCGGAATTAATCACGATAGAAAAGGATTTGTCTGAAGATTTTACGCCATCGCCACCGGTCGCCTGAAGGGCAAAGTTGTAGGTAGCTGCCGAACTTGGCGTGCCACTAATAACGCCGGTAGTAGTATTGAGCGAAAGTCCGGTAGGCAACGAGCCGCTGTAGACGGCCCAAGTGTATGGGAGAGTTCCGCCGATCGCATAAACCGTCTGACTGTAGGCCGTGTTAGTCGTACCAGCGGGCAAACTACCGGTGGTGATGGTGGGGCCGGGGCCCGACGCTTTAGTGGTGGTCGGGTCGGAGCCAACTTTGAAACTATGGGCAATGGCGCTGTAGGCTTGGTCTTCGCTCGGTGAATGGCCGATACAGGAAAGGTCCCAAGTGGCGATGGCGGCTCCGGTAGGGATGGATCTAGTAAACGATTGCGCTCCGGAAAAAGTGTTATTCACTTCAACAGAGACAACCGATCCGGAACCGGTTAAATTTCTTGTACGCAAAGAGCAAGATACGTAATTCACACACGCGGCATCGGCCGTATAGATATTCTGCTGATTCGCATCAGAAGCTATTCTCACATAACAAATCGGATTGGTTTGCGTGATAGGGGCCACAGCCAATTTTTGCAGGCTCTCACTAAGCTGGCGCAAATAAGCCGACAACGAGAAAAAGTCGAATGGCGAACTTGGCCTGATAAGTCCTTCAAAGGTCGGCAGACTAATGGTGCGCCGCTCCGGAGCCGGTAAAACGATATTGAAGATCTGCCTCTGCAGAGGAATTATGTCGCCTTCGCCGGCTGTACGCTCCCGTGATACGGGTATCCCGAGCAGAAGATTCCGGATATTTCGCGCGCCGACAGAATATGTGGGATAGGGCGTCGGTGAATCGCGAAGCACTTCCCCTTCGGTCTCAAAAGCATCAATCACGATCTCCGACACCTTTGAAATTTGCCCAACCACCAGGTCGGGAAGGAGTTCATTGAAGTAATGGGCGATGGCCTGCACCAGCGGCGGAATTTTGATATTCGGAGTTTGAGTGTTGGGAGTTGGCAGAGGAATAGCGCTGTATTCCGTTACGGGATTCACGATACCCTTTACGGCATTGGAGGCAGATTGAGTAACTTTCTTGATCCAGTTTATCAATCCCAACGGATGATTTATTTTTACCAGACAATCCACCTGATTGGCGACGCCATCGGCGAACTTAACATCAAAAGTAACCACCACCGATTCCGTGTAATCGGCATCGTGGACTTTGGTAGAGGTGTAGATGAAACGCTGATTATCGGCCAACTCCGTCTGCGGTTTTACATTTCCGTATCCGGCCAAAGCGGTACTGCCGGAATATGTCACGTTTTGGATCGGCGCGGATTTCCCCGTAGCCGAAACGGTGATCACTCCGGACTGGCCATGATCCATGATCAGCGGATCGGGGCTGCAGACAGCCGTATGCGCCAAATTTTCTTTGACACTGGTTTCTACCGGCAGTTGGGCAGGCAATTGAGGAGCAAAGATATTTTTTAGCGGCGGCAGACCATCAATAATTTTCCCGCCGGCATCTTTTATAATTTCGCCTCCTTTTTTGATCAGGTCTTTGATCTTGCCCCAGATCTCTACTAATGGGTTTGGTGGTACGCTCGTGAGATCAAGGCTGACTTTTTCGATCGGGATCGGTTGCTCCGGCTCATGCGGTGGATGCCAGACCAGTACCGTGCAAACCACATCAGCGGTCTTTCCATCGGCATAGGTTGCCTCAATAGTTACCGGAATTTTTTCCAAAGCCCCAATATCGTGGACTTTCGTAGAAGTAAAAACAAAGGGGTTGCCGGGATCTCCGAAACTATTTGGATTTCTGGGCTGCTTGGTAATCTTGCCGGTAGGCAAGTTGATGCCCGTGCCGCCGGCGTTCAATCCGGGATTATTGGAACCAAAACCGGTTGATGCCGGTTTATCCCAACCCGGCAGGACACCCACATTGAATTCAATGGATTGGCCATGGTCGATCAAGAGCGGACTCGGATAGCAAAGCAGGCCACGAGTTTTGGACGGCACGCGAGGCCGCCCGTTTGCGTCTTTGTCGGACAAAATAAGTTGGGCCGGGCCATAATCTTCCACCTCACCCACGCCAAACTCTCCTCCCCCGTTCTCGCTGATAATTTTTTCGTCCAAAGAAACAGTGGCCCGATACCAAACATCCGTATTCTTGCCGGCCGGAAAAGAAACCACGTAAGGCTGGAGGTCGGAGATCTGCTTGGAAAGATCGATGGGATGGTTTTGCAACGCCCACTCATCGCCACCAGACCACTGGCCATCCAGGTTCCAATCAGCCCAAAGATTCAGGTATGCCGTGCCGATGGTTTTTCCCGGTTTGGCAACATGGACAAGAAAAGTTGCCTTGCCGGCGGCAAGATCGGCAACTACGCCATCATCGTTATCATCATCTTTGCGATTGCCCTCCGAATCGCGTAATACTCCAAGCCAAACGTCGCCACTCTTGGCATGAGCGCCATTATGCTCAAGTAAAGTCGGGAAGCGACCGAGCACATCCGCGGCCAAAGTCGGCACACCAGAAAGTAGAAAGTAGAAAGTAGAAAGTAGAATAAAGATTTTTTTCATAGTTAATGACAGCTACAGCCAATACTGCTTGGGCCCAAAGTCGGCTTGCCGTTGCAGGCATAGCCATCCGGCGGGCTGATCAAACTGATGAACGGCGTCCCGTCGCCGGTATAAAAATCTATGGCCGGAGCTCCTGAAGCGCAAGTGAAGCCGCAGATCGCCGTCGCCGTGGTTTTGTATGGTCCGGGCGTAGAATCAACGTAAGAAACGCAAGAGGTTGGACCGCTCGCTCCACCGCTTCCGCTGGTGTCGGGATAGGCTACCGCGCCATCAGGAGCATCCCCAAAATCGTAGCTTCCGCCGGCGCCCCCGGTGATCCCGCCGAACAAACCGCCGAAGAAATCTATGACCGGACCGAACAGGCCACCGGATGGGCCGCCGGAAATCGGTGAAACCGGAGATGGAGCAGGCGGAGTGGGCGGAGGCGTTACTCCGGGAACCGGGACCGGGAAAGTGGCGCCGCCGGGAAATGGGGATGGAACGGTCAGTGGCGGCGGAACCGGCACGATAACACTGCCAGGTAGCGGCAAGACCAGGCTGACCGGCTCGGCAGAAATATCAGTGATCGGCGCAAAGGTAATCGGCGGCAAAGTGACTGTAAGGTCCTTTGATGGAGAGCCCGAGCCCAGCAACCCTCCCACTCCCCCAAGACCCCCGGATGGAATAAAACTTATAGTCGACACCAGAGTTGGCGTGAAAGCTCCGCTGACTTTTGGCAGGGTGAATTCCAATCTGTCAGGCAGATCAATTGTAAGATCACGGGTTAGGGGTAATGATCGGGGGTTCAAAAAAATCGGGGGAAAAAATATCGGGGAATGAATCGCAGGAGAAAAAGTCAGAGTCAACCGAAGAACGGGAGTGGAGGTACACGGCATGAACCAGGAGAATTTCCAATCATGACAGGGATACCAGTAAGGAGCCTTGGTAGCTAAATTGTTGGCGTCATAATCCAATAGCGATCCGCTTACTGGTGGAGCGGCCGCGAAAACCGGACCGGCAAGAACCGGAAGAGAAAATAAAAACGCGCTAAAAATGACTATCTTCTTTAAAGTCATGGGTGATGCAGCTTAAGAGATCTTTGCCGCCGCATCTCTTAATTATAGCAGAGAGGTCGGCTGGGTTGTTATAGAAAGCATAAGGGGTGATGGCTAATCGGGAATGATCGGCACCGGTGAAGCGACCATATTGGTCGATCTCACCCTTTGTATTAGGATAGGCCGCCTGCATATACGCGGAAAGCTTGCTTCCTGAAACAAAATTGTCGCCGAGTTGATCGAATGGGCCGTCATAGTAGTTATTCCGCCTAACGTTGTCCGCCAAAACTCCGAACAAAACCTTCCTATCGCCGTCTTGGTAGAAAGCAAACCCGCTCTTTGCTCCGATCCAAATATCACCGTCGTCGGTCGTTAAACTTTCCGGTAAAGTCCGCGACTCATCCAACACAAATATAAAATGCGGCTTGGCGATGTTGTAAATCAGAAAAAAGGGGTAACCGGACTCATCAAACGTATGAGCCGCGAACGCTTCATTTTTACGAACCTTCATTCCTGCCGGTAAAGATTGCGCCAGATCATTGAATTCAAAATCAACCGTCTTGCCCCGATAGCTCATTGCAAACCGCAGGGGTGCCAGCTTGGAGATAGAAAGCCCGTCGGCCGCGCCATAGCGTTTATAGTGTGCGCCGATCGGGCTAGCCTTCGCCGGATCGCCTTCAAAGCTCCAATAAGCGAAATCTACATGGTCCCCGATCTCCGCCACTGGTGAAAAATGGATATTACCCCAAACTTCTTGGCCGCGGACCTGGAAAATAAAGTAATAATAATTCTCGGTCGGATAAACTCTGGCTTCGGCGGGCAAGGCAGAAAAAACCAGATCAAAAACCCGGTCAACATTTTCCAGATCAATACGAGAGTCCTGAATTTTCGGATAATTACCTTCGATCAGATCTTGATGAAAAGCCACGTAGGGCCGCGCGTCGCGCGGATAGAAAAGAACCGCGACGGCAATTAGCAAGGTAAAAATGAACGGAAAAAGGAGGTGCATTTTCGGCGCGCGCCATTTTGCCATATAATTAATAGTACCATCTCAAAATAACATGCCTAAACCAGTAGTCCTCGCAATTTTAGACGGCGTAGGAATTTCCGAAGAAACCAGAGGCAACGCCGTGGCGTTGGCCAAAAAACCCAATCTGCAGAAGATCAGCGAAACTTTTTTGGGCGCGAAACTTCATGCCTCCGGAATTGAGGTGGGGGTGCCGTGGGGAGAAATGGGCAGTTCGGAAGTCGGTCACACGAACATCGGCGCCGGCCTGGTAGTTTACCAAAACTATCCCCGCATCAGCCTGGCGATCCAGGACGGATCATTTTTCAAAATTCCGGTCTGGGATGAGGTGATCCAGCGACCGGCCGTGCATCTTTTCGGACTGGTGACCAATTCCGGAATTCACGCCCACATCGATCATCCGATCGCCCTCCTGCAGATGTTGGCGCAAAAAAAATACAAAGGCCAAGTTTTCGTGCACGCCTTTACCGACGGCGAAGATGCCTCGGCGCGCTCCGCCCCGACTTTCATCCGCATGCTGGAAGCGGAAATGTCCCAGCTTGGGATCGGCAAGATCGCCAGTATCACCGGCCGGTATTGGGCGATGGATCGAAACAAAAATTTTGATCGTACAAAAAGAACGATCGCCTGCATGATGGACGGCCAGGGAGCCACGGCTTATAGCGCCGAGGAAGCTTTGAATAATGCCTATGCAAAAAATGTGGAAGACGAGCTGATCGAACCAACCGTCATCTTAGACAAAAATGGCCCGGTAGGATTGATAAAAAAAACCGACGCGGCGATCTTCTTTAACTTCCGCCCCGATCGCGCCCGACAGCTCACCGAAGCGCTGGCAAAAATTGATGGCCTGCTTTTGGTGACGCTGACCCAATACGAAGAAGGCCTGCCGGTGAAAGTAGCCTTCCTGCCACAATACATCACTCATCCGCTGGCGCGAGTGCTTTCCGAAGCCGGAAAAACCCAATTCCATATCGCTGAAAGCGAAAAATACGCGCACGCGACTTATTTCTTCAACGGCGGCGTGGAGAAGCCATTTGCCGGAGAAGACCGCGCCACTATTCCCTCGCCCGCCGTAACCAGCTACGACCAGAAACCGGAAATGGCGGCTTATGAGATCACTGAAAAAATTTTATCGGTACTGGAAAAGAAAAAATACGACTTCATTATAGTAAATTTCGCCAATGGCGATATGGTCGGCCACACCGGAAACCTAAAAGCGGCCACGAAAGCGATCGAGGTTTTGGACGAATGCCTCGGCAAAATAGCGGCAAAAGTTTTGGACCAGGATGGCGCGATGCTGATCACGGCCGATCACGGCAACTGTGAAGAGATGATCGATCTGGAAACCGGCGAAATGGACACCGAACACTCCACCAATCCGGTGCCGCTATTCATCATCGGCAAAGAATATCAGGTGACCGGAAAACCGGCCCCGAAAAGCTCTGAACCGCAGGGGATTTTGGCCGACGTCGCCCCCACAATTTTGGAAATTATGCAGATCCCCCAGCCGAAAGAAATGGACGGAAAAAGTTTATTGCGCTCAATATCAAGACTGACTCTCTAATTTTATATCGTACTTTATCATTGAAGAATGTGAGAAGTGTGTCGGCGCGGATTGATAGGGCCCATAGGCATCCTTGGCAACAGTCAGATAGTAGGAACCGGGTTCTATTAGGAAATTGAACCGGCCGAACTGATCGGTAACATGCGTACCCAACAACCAGTTCTCTTTGGCGTCAAAAAGACGCACCACCGCCAAAGCCACCGGATCGCCACTGACTTTCTTCAAAACGCGTCCGTAAGAACGCACCAGAATTACCGCCAAAATTATATTGATAACGATCAGCGCTCCGTAAAGTCCGAGGATCACATAATTCAACGTACTGGGACCGAGTAGCGTCGAGATGGCCGCAAAAATTACGCCCAAAAACAAGATTATCGGATTTAATTTCGCCAAAAGCCAATTCAGACGGTGCCAGAAGCGAACAGCGCGCAAAGCATAATCAGCTAAGGTGGTTTTCAACGGCTCAAGAGAAATTTCCAGATTCAAAACCTGATCGGATCCGGCCATCTGGAATGCCTTTGTCTCATATTCACCAAAACCATTCCTTGAAACTCGGATAAAATATTCTCCCGGCGAAACCAAGAATCCAAAACGCCCATCGTGATCGGTTATCTGGGTTTCTTTAACTTTTTTAAAAACTGTATCCAAAATTTTTACCGCCGCGCCTTCTATGGGCTGGTCGGTGAGGTGATTTACCACTTTACCCCACGGCTTACGCTTTTTCAGACGAAAAAGTCCGAAGCCGATGTAGCTGGCGATCCTGGAAAGCGCCGCGGCAAAGGAAGCGCTAGCAGTGTAGGCTGATGTTAAAAGGGAAATTATTCCGATACCACCTAAACCGATAGCGATCGGCAAGCTGATCGTTTTGGCAACCTGCACAACCTGTTGATTCGCTCCGAGTTGGCTGGCAAGATCTTCCACAAAAGTCCCCTGCTGGGCCGGCGGTGGAATATTTGCTACTTGCTTGGTCAATCCACTCAAGCTGGATGCGGGGGACTTGAAAACCAAAACGATCGGCACGATGTCGGAAGAAAATGGCTTGGCAACTTCATCCCAGATCCCGTAGGTCTTGCCGGTGATCGTGTAAACTCCGGGCGGGGCGGAAAGCGATACGTTAATCGGGCGGGTTTCCCCCGGCGCCATCGTACCTAACTTAACCGTGATCTGACTATTATACGGATCCCAGCCCGAACCCAAACCCAGATCGGTCGGCTGAAAACCTCGAGGAATATCAAAAACTATCCGTACCTGCGACATCGGGCCGTCGGGATTAACAATAGAAAGCGATAAAACCTGCGAGCTCAAATTTTGCGCCAACGCCGGCGAAGCCAGCAGCAAGTAGCCAGTGACTAATAGTAGGGCCCGTCGAATACTTAATACTTTATACATAATACTTGATACTTAACTTAGTTTATCATTTTTGACCCCTTCCCTTGCGATCGTGGAAAGTCTTATGGATCTCCTTCAGGTGTTTGTTGGTGACGTGAGTGTAGATTTGAGTGGTGGAAATACTGGCGTGACCGAGCAACTCCTGCACGGAACGGATATCGGCGCCGTTGCGTAAAAGATCGGTAGCGAAAAGGTGGCGCAAGCCGTGCGGCGTCAGCTTCGTAGTGATGCCCGCTTTGCGGGAATAAAAATTAACCATCCTCTGCACCGAGCGCGGCGTGATCGGCCCAACTACTCCTCCTTTTTTATCTAAACTAACGAAAAGTTTATTTTCCATATCCGGCCGTTTATCCAAATAATCCTTAATGGCGCTCTGGGCGGTTTCGGAAACGAACACCAGCCGCAACTTTTCTCCTTTTCCGCGCACCGTCACCTCGCCGCGGTCAAAATTCAGATACCGATCCAATTTGCACAGCTCGGCCAAACGCAGGCCGGTGGAAAATAACAATTCCAAAATTGCTTTATCGCGCAGACCACGCAAACTGTCGGGCTTCGGGGCGGCCAGCAACCGATCCAACTCCTCTACCTCAACCAATTCAATTTGGCGTGACGGAACTTTCGGAAGCTCAATTTTATCCGGCGCCACTACATCTATATCCTTTTTGATCAAGTATTTTAAAAAGTTGCGGATCGCGATCACATAATAATTTTGCGTGACTTTCTTCAGCCCTTCTTTGCGGGCCAGAGCCAAGCGGAAATTTTTAATATTTTCTAACGTAAGATCACCTACCGACTTAACGCCTTCGGAAGCAAAGAACGCCTTAAGATACCGTTCATAATTTTGCCGGGTTTTCGGCGAGCGGTTCTTCTCAATTTCCAGATAATCCAGATAATCCTTTAAAAGCTCCTCTATCTTGGTCATATATTAATTATAGCGAATGAAGTGTCGCAAAATATTAGCTCCACCCCAATCTCCTCCCTCAACCCGTTCCGTTTGCTCCTGCGGCAAACTTCACTTAACGCTCGCGCTAATCGGGTTTTTGTTCATAAATTATACAAAAACCTCCTAGCCGATTAAGCTCGCTCGGGTTTCGGAGAAGAGATTGGGGTTCCGCCTGATTTGAAGTAAAAAAAACCGGCTATCTAAGCCGGTTCTGTGCTGGTCAGAGGACTACACGGAGAGAAACTGTTTCTTCCAGCGCTCGACAAAATTGTGGATGACACCGCGAATTGCACCAGGATGCCCCCTCAATCCATCAAGTGCTTGTCCGATGATGTAGGTCGCAACGTTGCGGCGATCGCTCTCATTAAAGTCCTTGCCCACGTTTAAATTAGGACGATAACCGTGGGCGGCAAACGCGGCCAAGATGACATCGGGGTGAATCACGATTCCGATGTGATCGCTGGCCTCCTGAATCTGACATAGCCAGTCCAGCACCGCCACATCATTTTCAAAGTTCAGGCTGGGCAATTCCCGCATCGAGGCGTCGTACTGCTGTTGCAGGCGCAATCTATGCTCTTCTCTCTCCTGGGCCGCCCTCTTTCCTTCGGGAGAATTGCGATACGCCTTAGCCTGCCGTTCGCTCTCCTCACGGTAGAAAAAGGTGATTTGCAAGACTGTACTGTCCGGGGTCGCCGTTAGTTCGATGTCGTTAAATTTCGCCTTCACAATATCGTTCGAACTTTTTGCCACCTGGATCATCTCCGCGGCAGCCTCGCCGATCAAGTCACCCGGCACCGGTTCGTAACTTAACATATGCGCCACTCTCCTTTGTTTGAGTTCTGCGCAGAATATACCAGCTCATACTGAATTTGTCAAATCGTTTGCGAAAAAGGGGTTTTTCTGACATAATTCGGTCAATGAATAAGCGTCCGCCAATTGTCGTAATAATG
>CAZDBT010000010.1:0-20886 GCA_964503795.1 uncultured Candidatus Saccharibacteria bacterium | reverse complement strand
TGAACCCGGAACAGCTTTGGGAAACTACAATGAATCCCGCCAACCGCACTTTGCTTAAAGTAGTTATCGACGACGCCAAAGAAGCCGACCGATTGTTTGATATTCTCCTTGGTGAAGAAGTGGAACCCCGCAAGCAGTTTATTCAGAGCCGGGCTAAGTACGTAAAGAACTTGGACATTTAGTTGGTGTCTCGGGGAGTTTCTTTTCGGACACAGAATAAATAGCCCCTGCGGGCTATTTTTCTTCACCCTCGCCGGTTTTTCGTTCGATTTAACGAACGAGCCATGCCAAACCGGCTCCGGGACGTTCCCCAAACCAACTCCCCGCGTCACTAAACTATTTTGGGAGAGCAGTTGGCCAGGCAGGTAGCGCGCTGCGCTTTTTTAAAAAAAATAAAAACCGCCGAGGTTATACCTCGAGCGGTTGAGTTTGCGGTACGAACTTTGCCGAACGGAACGGGCGGAGGGTGGAGTTCACCAACTTCACCGGTTCGATGAGGACATCTTTGAGATGCACGCCCTCGGTCGAGCCGGCTAGGCGTACCATACGTCCGCGCCAGAGCCACAAGAGCCAGATGCGCAGCAGGTGATACCAGCTGGAGACGGCGACCACTTTGCAGCGGTCGGCTCTCAAACCAAGTATCACCGAGCAGAGTTCCGTTTCTCCGGCAGTGTTCAGACCTCTGGCATCCAGAATTACTTCAGAAGTAGTGAGGCCACCATAGGTCATTAGCCAGGCCTTCATTTTGCCACCCATCAGTCTCCCATTGCGGCGTGCTCCTACCGTAATATAAATCTCATCGACTTTGCCTCTTTGGTACAGATCCAGCGCTTTTTTGCAGCGACCGATCGACTGCGCATCCAAGTCGCCGTTGGCGAGCTGGACGTAGCCGTACACTATCGCGATGCGTTTCATCTAGTGGCATCCTTTCCATATGAGATAAATCCCACCAGCTGTTAGTCCGAATATAAGCAAAATGCTTACGACGAATCCAATCATTAGAATGCAACCATTATGCAGTTCCATACTTCCGTTATCGCCCGGGCAACCTACGAAGATGCAATACAAAAGAAACGACAGTGCGGCTACGATCATCAGAACGCCGTACATGATCATGTTACGACCTCCTTTGTAAAGGTTCGGTTAACTAGCAGTTAAGATAGCACGAAAAACTCTAGTTTGTCAATCAAGGGGATTGTGGCCAGAGGAAATGCTTTTGAGGAACATCCCGGAGCCCCGCCGGATTGGTTTCGCCGCAGGCGAACGGCGGGAGCGAGGGCGAAGAAAATCCGGCCGCTGGAGCCGGATTATTGTGCTTCCGAGAAAGTATTTCCTTGGGCCATTTTGATTGACAAACTCCTTTTGTTGATATAGTATAGGTATTAATGTTTAGTAAGGTTACAGCTTTTTGGCAGGAAGCCAAACAGGAGTTCCAGCGGGTTAATTGGCCTACCACTTCAGAGACAATGCGTTTAACGGCGATCGTTGTGGTTTTTTCGGTCGCGGCGGCGATGCTTCTGGGAGCGATAGATACCCTGTTTGCCTTTCTCCTAAGCAAAATCATTTAGCAAATGGATCAAAAAGAAACTAAAAAAGAAAGAGAGTGGTTTGCCGTCCACACTTATTCGGGCTACGAAGACGCTGTAGCGCGCTATTTAACCCAACGCGTTGAGTCTTTGGCGATGGGCGATAAGATCTTCAATATCATCGTTCCCAAGGAAAAGATGATCAAGATCAAGAACGGCAAGCGCCGCGCCGTGGAAGAAAAGATCTATCCCGGCTATGTTTTGGTGGAAATGATCCTTACCGAAGACACCTGGTATGTCGTGCGTAATACGCCGCGCGTTACCGGTTTCGTTGGTCCGGATAGTACCAAGCCGACCCCGTTATCTAAAGATGAAATAGATTCCCTGCTCAAGAGGATGAAGGGAGACGAGGGTGGTGAGACAAAGTTCAAAGTAGAGCTGCAGGTCGGCGAATCGGTGAAGATCACCGACGGTCCTTTCAAGGATTACGATGCCAAAGTCTCGGAAGTTGATGAGGAAAAAGGCAAAGTTAAGGTGTTGGTGCCGATCTTCGGCCGCGATACTGTGGTAGAGCTGGACTCCTTGCAGGTACAGAAACTTTAAGCTATAATCTCTTTACTTAATTTATGGCAGGAAAACCAGTCAAAACAGTATTAAAGTTGCAGATCGAGGCCGGTAAGGCCAACCCCGCTCCGCCGATCGGACCGGCTTTGGGTCAGCACGGCGTGAATATTCAGGACTTCTGCAAGAAGTTCAACGACGCCACCAAAGAAATGACCGGCGATGTAGTTCCGGCGGAAATTACCATCTACGAAGACCGTAGTTTTGATTTCAAATTGAAGACTCCTCCGGCTTCCGCTTTGCTCAAGAAAGCCGCCGGCATTGAGAAAGGCTCCGGCGACCCGCTGAAAACCAAAGTTGGCAAAGTTACTAAAGACGACTTGCGCAAGATCGCGGAGCGCAAAATGGTAGACCTGAATGCTTATGACGTGGAGGCGGCAATGAAGATCATCGCCGGTACTGCCAAGAATATGGGTATCGAAGTGATAGAAAAATAGAAAACCGCCCCTTGTCGGGGCGGTTTTTTTGTTGCGTAAATTTTTTTATCCACAGTCATAAAATTGCATAGTGCTAAAATTACATAATGGGGTCAGAAAATCATAAGCCTAATTGGGACGAGACATTTTTGGTGCAGGCCTGGTGGCTTTCCAACCGCGGTTCTTGCGACCGATTGCGAACCGCCTGCGTGTTGGTGAATAAAGATAAGCACGTGGTTGGCACGGGATATAACGGTTCGGTTTCGGGTTTGGAAACCTGCGATGAAGCCGGGCATCTGCTGGAAAATAATCATTGCGTACGTACTCTGCACGGCGAGGTGAACGCGGTGTTGAATGCTGTCCGCGAAGATCTGCGTGGCGCAACGGCTTATATTGTTGGCACTCCCTGTGTGGATTGCTCGAAGGTGTTGATGCAAAAGGGGATCGTCCGGGTGGTTACCGCCGGCACTTACTCCAATGCCAAAGCCCGCGAGGCTACTATGCAGATGTTCGCTCAGAAGGGCGTGAAGTTTGAGGAATGGCCGGGCGGAGCCGAAGCTTTATTGAAAGTTTTGGGTAATGGCATCAAGCGCTCGCGAGGCGCCGGGGGATTGTTCAAGGACGTGCCGCATGATAAGTTCGGAGAGCATTTGGCCCCGCCTTCCAATTTGGTTTAGCCGTTGCTATCTGAATCTTGTTTTGCTATTTTTAAGGCAGAACTTCGTAGTTCATTGAGGGCCGTTCATAATGAAGCGCCCGATCGTCATTTGCGGTAGTCAGCGGTTCAAGGATCCTCTCGAAGGATTCATCAAGGTTCTGGAGAACAAGGGAGTGATAATCTTTGCTCCCGACTTCAAATACCACCGCAAGAAAAGTATCCACCAGACGGAAGAAAAACGGCTGGAGTCGGATACCTACCGGATGAAGGTGCCGGGACTCGTACGTGATCACTTCGACAACTTGGAACAAGCCAAGAGTTGGTTGGGGCTTTGTCTGATTTTCAATCCGCTTTCCAAGGATGGTCGGAAACAGAAGTATGGTTATATCGGCTTCAACACGTCACTAGAAATCGGTTACGCGGCCGCCCTAAAGATGCCGATTTTTATGCTTCGACCACATAACGAAGAATGCGTGATGACTGCCGTCCATAAAAAAGAGCCGAAGCGGATCTTTACCGTGGACAATCCCGGCTCCGATCCTTTGGACTTCGAAAAGGTTTGGGACTGGCTCAAGAGGTTTGTGGAATAAGAAATCAAAAAGACCCCGAGTGGGGTCATTTTTTATTTCATAACCAGCGGTTCGACGATCTTAAGGATATTTTTCGTGTCCTTTTCGGTGTTCCCGGTGACCACTACTTTTTGGTGCCGGACTTCCGGCGGCAGAGTAAAGTTTTGAGCATCGTCCAGTAGTTCGTCGCGCTTTTTCGGATCGATGATGCCGCGCCGATCAAAGTTCTGCAACAGCACCTTTTTTGATTCGGGCACCAGCAGGATGGTTGTCAGGTTGATCTCCAGGCGGTGCTTGTTGAGTTCCATCGCGCCATTAGGGGTAATAGCGAAGATTCCGGGACTGTTTTTGAGCACGCGCCTGATCTCCTTCAGCGATGAGCCGTAGAGACTACCCTGATATTCATCCCATTCCAGAAACTGATATTCCTTAACCCCCCTGTCGAAGTCTTCCTTTTTCACGAAGCGATAAGACTTGTGATCTTCCTTATTGCGTGGCGCGCGGGTCGTGGTGTTCTTTACCCGGCCTAATCTGCCGGTAAA
Organism: uncultured Candidatus Saccharibacteria bacterium; assembly: GCA_964503795.1. Classification (GTDB taxonomy): domain Bacteria; phylum Patescibacteriota; class Minisyncoccia; order UBA6257; family WO2-44-18; genus JAUSKF01. The sequence goes on along the minus strand of CAZDBT010000010.1, from coordinate 16,554 downwards.
CTGTTTTAACAAAAAATCAGACCAGAAAGTTTTACCGATAGCGCGAGCGCCAACCAGCGCGATCAGTTCGTTTTTGCCACGCAGGCGGGCGAACAGGTCGCTATATTTACACTTTAGCTGTTCGTACATTTTGTCCCATTCCGGGTCCAAACCGGGGAAAACGCGGATCTCTTTTCCTTCGTCCAGCGCCACTTCCAGTTCCCCCATCACGCCATCAGAAATTCCGAAGATGCCAACAGACTGGCAGATCTTCATATAATCGATCATAAATTTCAGCGTTCTGTCCCGTCCGATCCGAGGATTGCCCTCAAAATATTCATAGGGTCCTACATCAAATGGAATCGTTGGAGCGTAACCGCATTCAAAAGCAATTTTCTGAACGTGCGGCTTTATATGCTGGAGTCTCGTCGGCATAGCGCAATACATTACCCTGCCTTTCATTTGGCCTCTTTTTTCAATGAACCTGGTTGAAGTATAATAAACCTATCGGGAAATATGCAATATAAACCTACAATTGGCCTGGAGGTTCACGCGGAGCTTAAAACCAAAACTAAGATGTTTTGCGATTGCCTTAACGACCCCGAGGAAAAGCATCCCAACGTGAATGTCTGCCCGATCTGCTCCGGCCATCCGGGAACTTTACCGGTTCCCAACAAGAAAGCGATCGAATCGGTATTGAAAGTCGGTATGGCGCTCAACGGCGATATCCCGCAGTTTTCCAAATTTGACCGCAAGAATTATTTTTATCCCGACCTACCGAAAAGCTATCAAATTTCACAATACGATCTGCCGTTTGTTTTCGGCGGCGCGCTCCGCGGTGTACGCTTACGCCGCATTCACTTGGAAGAAGACACCGGGCGACTGGCCCACTCCGAAGACGGCAAAAGTTCTTATGTGGACTACAACCGATCCAGCGTTCCACTGATGGAGCTGGTTACCGAGCCGGATATCACCAGCGCCGAGCAAGCGGTGGAGTTTGGCAAGGAATTGCAGCTAATTTTGCGTTATTTGGGCGTTTCGAATGCGGATATGGAGAAGGGTCAGATGCGTGTGGAGGCCAATATTAGCCTGAATATGGGCACTAAAGTAGAAGTGAAAAACATCAACTCTTTCCGGGCAGTATTCGGGGCGATCAACTATGAGCTTAAGCGACAGGAGGAAGTGCTGACTTCCGGCGGAAAGATCATCCAAGAGACCCGCGGCTGGGATGATGCCCGCAATGTCACGGTTTCCCAGCGCATCAAAGAAGAGGCCCATGACTATCGTTATTTCCCGGAGCCGGATATTCCGCCGCTGGATCTTAGCGGTTTCAATTTGAAGCAGTTGAAATTAGAAATTCCCGAACTGCCGCACGCCAAGCGTTTGCGATTTGTAAAAGAATTCGGGCTGACGCCGGAGCAGGCGGAAGTTTTAGTGATGGACCGGGCGATGGGGGAATTTTTTGAAGAAACCATTTCCGAACTGGCGGAAGAAGATGGCGCCGACATATCGGAAAAAACTAAATTGGCCTTCAATTACCTCACCAGCGATCTGCGCGGTCTGTTGCTAGAGCGGGAGATGACTTTAGATGAATGCAAAGTAGATCCGGAGAATTTCGCCGATCTGATAATTTTGGTTCATAAAAAAGAAGTTTCCAGCCGCGGCGCCAAAGATATTTTGGTAAAGATGCTGGAAACCGGATTGGACCCCCGAGAAATTATGAGATCGGAGAATTTGACGCAGGTTTCAGACGAATCAGCGCTCCGGCCGATGGCGGAGAGGATCGTTTCGGAAAACCCTAAGGCGGTGGAGGATTTCCGCAAAGGAAAATCTAACGCCCTCCAATTCCTGGTTGGAAAAGCGATGGCCGGGCTTAAAGGCAGCGGTAATCCGACCGTGCTCCAGAAGATCTTCCGGGACGTTCTGGAGAAGTAGCCTGCTTGTGATTTTTGGCTTTGAGCCTTACTCTGAAATAAGCACATTTGAGAGGAGGCCAATACGCGCGAAATAGTTCCGCCGATCGGTCTCCCCGATCGGAAGTGGGAATTTTTCACCAAGCGGTATTACCACATCGTGTTGAGCGGCGAAGACCAGATCCGATTCGTGCGGGAAACGATCGACCCGGCATCCTGCATTGGTGAGATAGAAGTTCACCGGTTGGCGGAAGGTCAGCCCAAGGACAAATTTCCTGTAGTTTGTCTGGTCTATAATTTTTTTGGACGAGGCAGAGTCATGCAGCGCTGGGGCTTCGTGGATGATGTTCAAGAAGAGAAAGGTTGTGTTGCCGTACGTTTTGAGGATCCTGGCAAGGACCCGCCTTACCGTTGGGTGTTGGTTGAGCGCGGTGATCGTTTTTTCGTCGCGGTCAATCCCGGTCCTCCTTTTCACACCGTTACTCTGGCTATCCGCAATAACAAAAACACAATGAGTCGGACGATCAGCATGAAAAAATAACCGCCCATTTTCGGGCGGTTTTATTTCAGCATCTCTTTTAGTTTCTCTAGGCTGACCGAACCGTGGTCTTTACCGCCGTGTTCGCGAAGGCTGACGGCGCCGCTTTCCATTTCTTTATCGCCAATCACCGCGAGGAATGGAACTTTTTCCTTCTCGGCGTTACGGATCTTTTTACCTAAGGTGTCGTTTTCGGAAGCGACGTCCACGCGATAGCCGGCCAGATCTTTTTTGATTTTTTCCGCGTAGGCTAGATGTTTTTCCGAGATCGGCACGATTTTTAGCTGAACCGGAGCAAGCCAAGCGGGAAAGGCGCCGCCGAAATGTTCTATTAGGATTCCTAGGAAACGTTCGGTAGAGCCCAAGATAGCGCGGTGAATTACCACCGGAGCCTTCTTGGCGCCATCGGTGTCGGTGTATTCCAGATCAAACCGTTTCGGCAGGTTCATATCCAACTGAATAGTTGAGAGTTGCCAGTCCCGGCCGATTACGTCTTTAAAGATGAAATCCAGCTTCGGGCCGTAGAAAGCCGCTTCGCCCACGCCGATCTCGTGCTTCCAGCCACGTTTTTGAATAAGGCGGGTGAGAGCTTCCTCGGATTCCTGCCAGACCTTCTCATCGCCGATATACTTTTCTTTATTTTTTGGATCGCGGGTAGAGATGCGGACCCAGAAATCATTGAAGCCGAATTTTTTGTAAACTTCCTCTATCATGTCCAGCATCAGATTTATTTCCGGTTCTATCTGGTCAGGGCGGGCAAACACGTGGCAATCGTCCTGCGTGAGCGAGCGCACGCGGGTTAATCCGGAGAGCTCGCCGGATTTTTCGTGGCGATAGTTGGTGGTAGTGCAGGTCCAGCGCACGGGCAGTTCTTTATATGAATGCTGTTGGGATTTATAAAGCATCATAAAGTGCGGGCAATTCATCGGCTTGATGTAGTAGTCCGCCTCGTCTTTCAGCTTCATCGGGGGATACATCGCGTCATATTTATCCAAATGCCCGGAGATCTTATACAGCTCGCCTTTGGTGATGTGGGGGATCCAGATCGGCTGATAGCCGCGGCTTTCCTGAAGCTCGGTGATGTAGCTTTCCACGATTCGCCGCAGTATCGCGCCTTTCGGATAAAACAACGGTAAGCCCGGCCCGACTTCATCCACAAGTTCAAAAAGCTGGAGTTCTTTGCCGAGTTTGCGGTGGTCGCGCTTCTGGGCTTCCTCGCGCATTTTCAAAAATGCTTCCAACTCGTTTTTGTTGGCGAAGGCCAATCCATAGATACGTTGAAGTTGGGCATTTTTCTCACTGCCTTTCCAGTAGGCTCCGGCAATTGAGTCCAATTTAAAACCCTCGGCGTTTATTTCCGAAGTGTCGGCGACATGGCCGCCACGGCAGAGATCTTCAAAGACATCGCCGGTTTTATATATAGAAAGTTTCTGGTCTTCTTTAGAAAAATCTTTAATTAATTCCAGCTTATATTTCTGGCCTTTCATCCGTTTGGTAGCGGCCGCGGCCGTCACCTCATCGCCGGAGAAGGGGAGTTTGGCATTGATCATCTTCCGCATCTCTTTCGTGAAATCTTCCAGATCTTCGGGGGTCAGCGGCGCGGGCAGATCAAAATCATAATAAAACCCGTTCTCAATTACGGGCCCGATGCCGAGCTTTGCTTTCGGATATTTTTTTAAAACCGCCGCCGCCAGCAAATGAGCCAGCGAGTGCCTTATATTTTCCAGATTCTTTTCGGAAGCCATAGATACAATTTTACTCATAAAAACTACTTTCGTCTATCAAATATGACAAGATTGCACATTATGGACATATGTTTTATAATAATAACCAACATGGAACAGGATTTTTTAAAGAAAAATTGGTTTAAGGTTGGATTGCTTAGTATCTTGGCCATTTTTGTTGCCGGACTTTTTTATTGGCTTGCATGGAGGCCGGTGCAAATAAAATTAAAATGCTCCAAAGAGGCTACATTTAACATGGATTACTACGAAAAGTTGAGGACCGTAGATGTCGGTACCTACGAAAATTGTCTAAGGAGATTGGGACTATAGGGAGATTCTCAGATACCGCGGTCTATAAGGAGATTGAGTTTTAGCTTAAAATCGCTGATAATTTAGGCGATGAAATTTGATTTTAAAAATGGGAATTGGAGTGATTATATTATTTTCGGTGTAATTTTATTTGCCACGGCTCTTGTTACGGCGTGGCTATCTTCAAAGCCGGAAGAAGTGTCATTGCCTTCCATATCAACCGAGACGTCGACATCCGGCAATGCATCGCAGCTAGAACAAGCTAACCTTTCCGCCGTGATTACTTCAGCGGAGTCAGCTAATGAGACTGTTTGGCCGTGGTGGTTGAATGTTCTTGATAATGAGATGACCGATCGGCAAGGATTCGAGTACCAATGTTCAAAGGGTGTGTTGGATCAGCTGGCGTACTTTGAGAATGAAACCTTGTCTGGAAAATTTACTTTTGAAAAATATAAGGTATTGGATTTATTAACATCAGAACCAAGAGATTTAGATATAAAGAGTAGTCGTTATGCTAACGAGTTCAGGACAAATATACGCCTTGACCTCGCAGAAGTAGGAGTGAACTTCGCTGGGCATTATTCGATAGTATCTGTTGGAATGACCGGGTATCCATCATCCAATTACTACTTAGTAGATAGAGCCAACGGTAAGGCCTATATATTTCCTTATGGGACTTTTCAGTTGGATTTTAGGAAAGACAGTAATTTAATAATCATGAACCCAAAGCAGGTGTTTTTAGGACTAATAAAAAATAGTCAGGGACCAGAACAATATTGTGACCCCCGGTCGTCTTGGAGGGATAATGACGTAGGAGCAAGGCCATTTTATTTTCTATGGGAAGACAATCATCTAAAACTTTTAGGGCCAACGGATATGGCGCCGCCAATCAATGATTTTTGGGAAAGCTGGTTTAATTAGATGGCTTGCTGGTAATTTTGGCGTCACAGAATCGGACAACGGCCAGCGGTAATAAAAAAAGTGAGGGCGGTTTTTATTTCTACAATTCCTGCACCCAGTCGCAAATGATCTTGCACTCGCCGTCGCGGGGGGAGACCTTGCCGGAAACTAACACAATTTTATTTTCTACCCAAAACTTGGAGTATTTTTCCATCACTTCGTTGAACACGACAATTTCCACAGAGTTATCCAGATCTTCAACTTTGGCGAACAGCATCGGCTTGCCGTTCTTGGTGATGATCTTTTTCAAATTGGAAACCATTCCGGCGATGTTCACGATGCCGCTGGTCATCGTTTGCACTTGCTTGATCGGCTTCGCGTTGGATTTGGCGATCTTATCTTTGTAGGCGTTCAACGGGTGATCCGATACGTATAAACCCAACAATTCGCGTTCCCAGGTAAGTTTTTCGTGGGAGGTGGCGGGAGTGGCCGGTTGGAATTTAATAGAAAGGTTAGCGAAGGGATTAGCGAACAGTCCGGCTTGAGAGCTTTCCTTGTTTTTCCGGATGCCTTGGCTGAACTTTAATATCTCGTCCATATTCGTGAGGATGGCGTTGCGTTCTAGGCCGAAGGAATCAAAGGCGCCGCATTTCGCCAGACTTTCCATAGATTTTTTATTCAGATCCCGGTGGAGGACGCGGTAGATCATTTCGGAAAGTTTTTTGAACTCGCCGCCGCGCTGACGTTCTTCAATGATCACTTTCACGATATTTTCTCCCACGTTCTTGATCGCCGCCAAGCCGAAGCGGATGTTGCCGTTGTCGGCGGTGAAGTCGGAAGAGCTCTTATTTATATCCGGCGGCAATACGGCGATATTCATTTTTTTACACTCGGCCATCAGGAAAGCGATGCGATCCACGTCTCCGGACTCGGAGTTGAGCAAACTGGCCATAAATTCCACGGGATAATGCGCTTTCAGGTAGGCGGTCTGATAGGCGATAGTGGCGTAACAGGCGGCATGCGAGCGGTTGAAGCCGTAGCGGGCGAATGGCGGGAACAGTTCCCAGATCTCTTCGGCAGTTTTTTTATCAATACCGTTCTTGATCATTCCACTGATCAGTTTTTCCTGTTGCTTATCCAATAGTGATTTTATTTTTTTGCCGATAGCTTTGCGCAGGCCATCCGCTTCCGCCAGGGTGAAGCCGGCCAGATCGCGGGCGATTCTCATCATTTGCTCCTGATAAACACCTACGCCATATGTTTTTCTCATGATCGGCTCCAACATCGGATGAAGGTAGGTAACTTTTTCCAAGCCGTGCTTGCGGGCGATGTAACTTGGAATAAGGTCCATCGGACCCGGGCGGTACAGCGAAACCATCGCAATAATATCCTCAAGTTCGGTTGGTTTGAGTTCCTTCAGATAGCGTTTCATACCGGAGGATTCCAGCTGGAAGACGCCGGTGGTGTCGGCGGCCTGGAATAGTTTGAAGGTCAGCGGATCATTCTCCGGAAGTTTAGCGATATCAACTTTTTCCGGATAAGTTTCGTTGATCAGGCGGACCGTGTCTTCAATGATGGTCAGGTTTTTTAAGCCGAGCAGATCCATTTTCAACAGACCCAAGTCTTCCACGCTGTGCATTTCAAACTGGGTGACGGTAACGTCAGGATCCTGCGGAGCTTTCTGCAGAGGCATATAATCGGTCAGCGGAGCGCCGGAAATAACCGTGCCGCAGGCATGCACCGAAGCATGGCGGGCCACGCCCTCCATTTTTTTGGCGGCATCCAGAATTTTTTTGGCATCGGGGTTGGTGTCGTAAAGTTTTTTCAGGTCTTCATTTTCCATCGCTTCCTCCAGGTCCTGGTTGAAGAGGATCAGTTTGGCGAGCTGGTCGCAAAATCCGTAGCTGATGCCCATCGCGCGGCCCACATCACGCACGGCGGCGCGGGCGGCCATGGTCCCGAAGGTGATGATGTGAGCAACGCGGTCGGCTCCGTATTTTTCGGTCAGGTAGCCGAACACCTCATCACGGCGTTTGTCGGTGATATCCACGTCTATATCGGGCATTTGGATACGGTCTGGATTTAAAAAGCGTTCAAAGAGTAGGTCGTATTTGATCGGGTCTATATCGGTAATGCGGAGTATGTAGGAAAGGATACTGCCGGCGGCCGAACCGCGGCCCGGGCCCACGACCACGCCTCGGTCTTTGGCCCAGTTGATGAAGTCCTGCACGATCAGGAAGTAGTCGGCGAAACCCATCTTTTCCACTACGCTCATCTCAAATTCAATACGGTCTTTTACTTCTTGCGACGGATTTGGGTAGCGGCGGGGGAGCCATTCGGCCACCAGTTTACGCATAAAAGAGTTCGGAGTTTCTCCTTCCGGCACATCAAATTTTGGCAGGCGGATCTTGTTCAGTTCAATCTCCAGATTGCACATATCGGCGACCACCTGCGTGTTGCTGATGGCTTCCGGCAAGTCTTTGAACATCTCGGCCATTTCTTCCGGAGAGCGCATCGAGAAGTCGTCGTCTTTTAGTGAAAGGCGATCCGGGTCATCCAATTTATTTCCGGTTTGCACCGCCAGAAGAATGTCATGATATTGAGCGTCTTCGTGTTTCAGATAATGAACGTCGTGGGTGGCGATCAGTGGAATACCGGTTTTTTTAGAAAGCTCCACCACGCCCTTATGAACTTTGATCGTTTCTTTAATGCCCGGGTGATAGCCGGTTTCCAAAAAGAATTTTCCTTTGCCGAAGATGCTTTCATAATCCAAGGCTACGCGCTCGGCCTCGGCGTTCTGGTTATTTAATATATTGCGGCCGACTTCACCGGATAGGCAGGCCGATAGCGCGATCAAGCCTTCGCTGTGCTGGCGCAAAAAATTCTTGTTGATGCGAGGTTTATAATAGAAGCCCTCAAAATTAGCGTGCGTGATCAGTTTTAAAAGATTTTTCCAGCCGGTCTCGTTCTGGCAGAGCAGGATCATATGAAAATACCGCTCGGAGGTATTTTCTTTTTCCGGCATTATGTAGGCCTCCACGCCAATGATCGGTTTGATGCCGGCGGCTTTGGCCGCTTTATAAAATTCTATCGCTCCGTAGAGGTTGCCGTGGTCGGTCAGGGCCAGCGAATCCATTCCCAGCTCTTTGGCGCGGTTAACTAGCTGGTCAATTTTCGCCAGGCCATCCAGCAGGGAGTAGTGAGAGTGAGTGTGGAGATGGGTGAATTTAGGCGCTGGCATAGATGACTCATTTTAACTTTATTGATAGGCGCGGAGCAATGAAAAATGTGGAGAATCGGAATAAAAAAACATGTTGCATTTTTTTGCAACATGTTTCTAGGTGCTAGTTCTTCTGTCCTTTGGCCAGTTCGGGCAGGTCTTCCAGGATGCTTCTCACCGAGACGGCGATCGGCATCGGAGTGACGAAGTTGTTAACCGGGTCGCCTCCAACCATCGTGTTGATTCCGACGATCTCGCCCAAGTCATTGAGCAGAGGGCCGCCGGAATTCCCTGGGTTGATCACCGCGTCATGCATCAGTAATTCGCGCGGGGCCGGGCTGTCGTTGTACTTTTTGCCGATATATCCTACCGAAAGGATGAAGGGTTTACAGAGCGGCGAACCCATGGCAATCACTCGGGTGCCGACCGGCAGATTTTTCGGATCGGCGAAGTTCGGAGTTGCCCCTTCGTATTTGAAATTCGGATCTTTAAATTTCAGGAGCATCAGGTCGTAGTTGTGATCGTAGCCATACACCTCGGCTTCCTGGGTGTTTTTGCCGAAGTCAAAAGTCGCAGTGACCTTGGTGACGGTCAATCCGGGAGAGTCCAGGTGGGCGGCGGTCAGGATATAGGTCTCGCCTTCGTAGCGGATGATTGCGCCGGACAAGCAGGACCTTGCTCTCTTGGTCGGTTCCTTGGTGTTGACGTAGTCAACGACCAGATGGGTCAGGTAGCCGGCGTCACCGTAGATATTGATGATCCGGTTCTGGTAAGCGACGAAATCTTCGCGGAGCTTTTTCAACTCATCGCGCAGATCTTCGTTTTGCTCCGCCAGAGTCTTATCCTGGTCGGTCAGATGCACGACATTGGAGCCGAGCGCGCTGATCCAGAATGCGATCATGGTGTTCGCCTCCTGTTTTTCCAGTTCCGTTTTGGCGAGGACTCTTTCCAGACTCTGAACGCGCTCGGAAAGTGCCGAGTTAGCGGATTCACTTTCACTGCGCGCGCCATCAATTTTTTTCTGGGCGTAGCAGACATACGACAGGGCGAGCAGCAAAACTAACGTGCCGGAAATCAAGACGTTGCGAGTCTTCACGTTCGGACTCCTTGCATTTAAATAACTATAATCAATGTTGCACAAGCTTTTTTGTTTGGCAACCAAACAAATTACGAAAAAAATCAAGCACTTGGCAGAGGAGTTTTTTATTGACAATCTTCCCGGAACCCGCTATCTTAAAAGTATTCCCTAGTGGCTAATACCTAGTCGCTAGTGGCTATCTAATATGGGTGGCGTACCAGTAAAACATCATTCTAAATCCAAAGTTGGCCGTCGCCGGTCGCATTTGGCTCTGAAAAAGCACATGATCACCGCCTGTCCGAAGTGTCAGGGCCCGATGTTCCCACACAAGGCCTGCCCGCAGTGCGGGGTGTATGAGAGAGCGAAGTAAGATAGCGTCCGTTAGTAAGCACCTTAGAAACAAATGGCTACCAGACAACTCGCGAGATCAGTAGTCCTACAATCACTCTTCGAGTGGGACTTTTACAACAAGAAAGAAGATCTGACGAAAGTTCTGGAAAGAAACCTGGCGGAATTCGCTCCCGGCATCGATGAGCCGGATTTTGCCTGGCGCCTGATGAAGGGGATCATTGATCATTTAGAAGAGCTGGATACGATCATTACTCGCGCCGCGCCGGACTGGCCGATCGAGCAGATCGCTATCATTGATCGCAATGCTTTGCGCATCGGTCTTTATGAGTTGTTGCATGCCGATCCTGAAGAAGTGCCGCCGAAAGTGGCTATCAATGAAGCAATAGAAATTTCCAAGAATTATGGCGGCCCGAATTCCGGAAAGTTCATCAACGGCGTGCTTGGCACGATCTATAAAGAGATGCTGGCCTCCGGGCAGATAAAAGAAACGCCAAAAGTTGAGAAGAAAGAAAAAGAAGAGAAAAAAGTCGAGGAATAAATAAAAAAATTAGCCGTTAGGGTTTAGTCATTAGTTTTTCTAGTGGCTAGTCCCTAGTCGCTAGTCACTATCGTGGAGTTATCTAAATTAGAAAAAACAATCGGCTATAAGTTCACCAACAAGGACCTTCTGAAAGAGGCCCTGACCCATCGTTCCTATATAAATGAAAATCCGAAGTGGGGGATCGACGACAACGAGCGGTTGGAATTTTTAGGGGACGCGGTGCTGGAATTGTCGGTTACTGAAGAACTTTATAAGAGATTCCCCGAACGCAAAGAAGGCCCGATGACCAGTTACCGGGCGGCGCTGGTGAACTATGTAATGTTGGGCAAGATCGCGACCGAGATCGGTTTGGAAAAGTTCGTCATGCTTTCCAAGGGGGAAGCGCGGGATTCCGGTAAGGCCCGGGAAGTGATCCTGGCGAATGCGATGGAGTCGTTGATCGGCGCCATTTATCTGGACGGAGGACAGGATGCGGCCCGGGCTTTTGTGGGTAAGTTTATTTTGGAACATCTAGACGAAGTTTTGAAAGCTGGAAGTTACCGCGATTCTAAGAGCACTCTTCAGGAAAAAGCGCAGGAAAAGATGAAGGTCACGCCGGTTTACAAAGTTCTATCGCAAACCGGTCCGGACCACGCAAAAATTTTTAATGTCGGAGTGTATTTCGGCGATAAGCTGATCGCCAAGGGCGACGGCAGTTCCAAGCAGGAAGCGGAAGAAGCGGCGGCTAAAGAGGCGCTCGCAGGATTGTCCAAATAGCCGGTTGGTGGTTAAATAACGGTTAGTTGACCGGTTCTTTGACATGGAAAGGTGAGAGCAATGGCGCAATCGCCGAAGGTCCGCAAAATTACTCCGAGTCTGGTTCGTTTATTTCTGTTAGTTTCTTTGCTGGTTTTTTTGGCGCTGTTTTTCGGGCCCTGCTCGAAAAAACCGGAAACTCCGCCCAAAGAAATTACGATCGATGAATTATATACCGCGATCAACGTCGGCAATGTTCAGGATCTGAATATTGATGCCAGTCAGGGACTGGTCACGGGCTCGTTAAAAGACGCGACTAAATTTACCACCCGAGTCGCCAATATCGACAGCTTAGAAGCGAAGGCGCTGGAAAAAGGAGTGCGGGTTACCGCTAATCCGACCGGGAAAACCTGGGTGGATGTTATTTTAAGCCTGGTTTTCGGCGGATTCGGTTTCCTGCTTATTTTTCTGGTTTTTTTGTGGCTGATGACCCGTTCGCAAAGGGGCGCCTTGGAAAAGCAAATGAAAGGTTTTAGCGGTATCAAGATGACGATCTTGAAGCCGCTGGAAAAATATACGGATGTTGCCGGTTGCGATGAAGCGATCGTTGAATTAAAAGAGATCGTGGATTGTCTGCAAAATCCGGTAAAATACGAACGGTTCGGCATCAAACCGCCCCGCGGTCTGTTGCTGGCCGGGCCTCCCGGCACCGGCAAGACCTTGCTTGCCAAAGCGACGGCCGGTGAAGCAGATATTTCGCTGATCCCGCTAAGCGGTTCGGAGTTCGTAGAAATGTTGGTTGGCGTCGGCGCCAGCCGTATCCGGGACGCTTTCGCGGTCGCGAAATCGATCGCCCCCTGCATTATTTTCATTGATGAATTCGACGCGATCGGCAAACGCAGATCGGTCGGCGGCTTCGGCAGTCATGATGAACGTGATCAGACCCTCAACCAGCTGTTGGCGGAAATGGATGGTTTCAAGTCGGACAAAAGAGTGATCGTCCTGGCGGCGACCAATCAGCCGGAAATTCTGGACCCGGCGATCGTGCGCTCCGGCCGGTTCGATCGGAAGGTGTTGGTATTGTTGCCGGACTGCAAAGCCCGGGAAGCGATCCTGGAGATCCACTCCAGAAATAAACCGATGGACGAAACGGTGGATCTGGCGGATGTCGCCAAAAGCACTCCCGGATTTTCCGGGGCTGATCTGGAGTTGCTGGTCAACGAAGCAGCCTTTCTGGCTGCCCGGGCCGGCAAGTCAATGATCTCCCGGACGGAAATGGACGAAGGGATCGATAAAACTTACGGCGGAAGCAAAAAGAAGAACAGTTTGGGCAAGAAAGACTTGGAGAAGGTGGCTTACCATGAGGCCGGTCACACTCTGATCACCAAGCTTTGTCCGAATGCCGATCCGTTGCGGAAAGTAACCATTCTGGCGATGGGTATGTCCGGCGGTTCCACCTGGCACAAGATCGATGAAAATAACGCCCTGAAAACTGTCAAATATTTCACGGAAAAATTGACCGTATTAATGGGCGGTCGGGCGGCGGAAGAAGAAAAATACAAAGATATTTCCATCGGCGCCCGAGGCGATATCGAGCAGGCGACAAAATTGGCTCGGGAGATGGTTTGCGAATATGGCTTTAACAATGTGATCGGCCAGTTGGCGTTGGCGCAAAGAAGCGAATTTCTGGGGATGTCTTCGGAAAGCCTGAACTGTTCCGAAGCTACCAAGCGTTTAGTGGACGAGGAAGTGAAAAAGCTGATCGACACGGCCTATGCTAACGCGTGCGGGCTTTTGAAAAGCAATCGCTCCAAGCTGGACGCTATCGCTGGAGCGCTTCTGGAAAAAGAGACTTTGCTGGATAGCGACGTGGATGAGATCATTGCCAATTGCAGTAACCCGACGTGAGTCGGGTTTTTTCTTACTAATTTTTAAGTTAAAATGTATGTGTGCAATTAAAGCGGCTAGAACTGGTTGGTTTTAAGTCTTTTGCCCAAAAGACGGTTTTGGATTTTCCGGCCGGAATTACCGCTATCGTCGGCCCGAACGGTTCCGGTAAATCCAATGTGATCGATGCTATTCGTTGGCTGTTAGGAGAGCGCGACGCGAAAAATATCCGCGGCGCCAAAGCCGAGGATCTGATTTTTGCCGGCACCCAACAGCGTCCGCGGATGGGTATGGCGCAGGCGACGATGATCTTTGAAAACAGCGACCATTTTTTCCCGGTGGACTATGACGAAGTTTCTATCACCCGCAAGGTCAGTCGCGACGGCAATTCCGAATATTTTTTGAATGAATCCGCTGTTCGTTTGAAAGACATCGTGGATTTTTTTGCCAAAGCCCGCTTGGGCACCCGCGGCCTTACGATAGTGAATCAGGGCAATAGCGATATTTTCGTGCGAGCTACCCCGAAAGAACGCCGCGCGATGATCGAAGAAGTTTTGGGTTTGCGTCAGTTCCAATTAAAGAAACATGAAGCCGAGCGTAAGCTGGTTTCCACTAGGTTCAATTTGGAAAAGGTGAAAGCGATGATCGACGAGCTGGCGCCGCACCTGCGTTTGCTTCGCCGCCAGGCCGCCAAATGGGAGAAGCAGGCGGACGTGGAAAAAGAACTGCATGATCTGGAGGCGATCTATTTTGGTGGACGGTTGTTTGATATAGAAAAAGATCTGAAAGCTTTGGAGCCGCAAATTACAAAAGTTGATGAAGTCATTAAGTCATTAAGTCATGAGTTGAAAGAAAGGCAGGTAGAGTTGGCGAAAGTTGAGAAGTCAGGGCCGAAAGGAGACCAGCATTTCCAGGATTTTAAAAAGAAACAGGCGGATTTTTTGGGCAAAAAGTCTATTTTTCAAAAAGACATCGGTCGTTTGGAGGCGCAAATGGAGTTTCTGGTAAATCAGCCGAAATCCGAGATGAAGGCCGCCGAGGCGGTGAAATTATTGGAAGAAACACGGGAGAAGATAGGGGAGGCGCTGGCAGAAAACGATTTGGCGGGATTGAAGGCAATTTTGCGGGAACTTTCCGATAAGATCGAGAGAGTATTGTCGGTGGGCGCCGATGATCGTGAGGGAAAAGTGAAAGAGCTGGAAAAGTCCAAAGAAAAACTGCTTGCCGATCTGGCGGCGGTGGATGCCGAGCTTTCGCAGCTGACCAGCTTGGAAGACAAGCTTGCCGAAGACTTGCGCGGTTTTAATGCCGTTTTCAAAAAAGCTTTTGAAATGGTGGAAGCGAAAAAAGATGAGATCCAAAAGCTGGAGAATGAGAAAAATAAACTTCTTTTTGATAAAGAGCGGGTGAATATCCGCAGACAGGAACTTCATAATCTGGCGGCGCAGGCCAGCCGAAAACTTAGCGATTTTTTTGCGAAAGAATTGGTTGGAGGAGAGGATTTAGCTGAATTGGAAAAGAAAATGTTTAAGTTGCGCGCCGAGTTGGCCGGAATCGGGGACTTAGACCCTGCCTTAGTAAAGGAAGCGCAAGACACTGAATCGCGCCATAACTTCTTATCCAGTCAGATGGCGGATCTGGAAAAAGCTTCTGATGACCTGGGAGTTTTGATCAACGATTTGGATGAAAAGATACATACCGAATTTGACGGCGCGATGGACTCCATCAACGACCAATTTGATAAGTACTTCAAGTTGATGTTCGGTGGCGGAAAGGCAAGTTTGAAATTAGTTAAAGACGAACCGAAACCGGATATTCCGGAAGAGGTGGATATGGGTAATGCGAGCGAATCCTCCTTCGCTGAAGCTTCAGAGGACAAGGACGAGGATGCTGGTCATAAAGTGGACCACGGCGGGTTGGAAGTGCACATTAGCATTCCCCGAAAAAAGATCAGCGGTTTGGAAATGCTTTCCGGTGGAGAAAAAAGCTTGGTTTCCATTGCCGCGTTGTTCGCGTTGATCTCGGTCAGCCCGCCGCCATTTTTGGTGTTAGATGAGGTGGACGCCCCGTTGGACGAGCGCAACGCCCGCCGTTTTTCCGATCTGATCAAAACCTTTTCCGAAAAGACCCAGTTCTTATTGGTAACTCACAATCGCGCCACAATGGAAGCGGCCAGCGTGATGTACGGCGTGACGATGGGGGATGACGGCACTTCGCGGGTGCTTTCGTTGAAATTGGAGTAGCGGACTTTCCGGTACTTTCGGCCAACTGCTTTCGGGAAACAGAATAATCCGGCTCCAGCGGCCGGATTTTCTTCGCGCTCGCTCCTGACGCGCGCCTTTGGCGCGACCGATCCGTCAGGGCTCCGCGATGTTCCCGAGAAGCAGTGTGGCCTACGACCAGAAATCCGCCTTTATATAAAAACCCCTGATTGCTCAGGGGCTGTTTTTACTTACTGTCTTCCGGGTCTTCGCTTTCGGCCTTCGGCTGTTCCTTGTCGGCATCATTGCAGTAGATGCGCACAGACTTCAGATACACATTGCCATCGCGCATGCACATCAGGCAGTAGGAGGCGCCGAGTACCTTCTCTTTTTTCTCGGCATCATCCCAAACTGGCTGGACGCCGGTCTGCGAGTCGCCGCGATTGCCGGTATCCCAGCTACCGTCATCTAAGAGGATGGCGGTTACCATCTTGTCGGTGTTCCAGCTTCCATCATCTTTCTTGATGATTCCGAACGCGCGGGCGAATACCACCCAACTGCCATCGCTTTTCTTGATCTTCCAGTAGCTGCCGTACTCGCCGGTGTCCGGATATTTGCAGAAGACGCTTTCAATCACGCATTCTTTTTGGGAGTCCTTTTTCATTACGCAGCCATCCTTACTCCAGCGGACAGCTTGGGCGCATTGTGGCCCGGTTTCGTCACAAGCGGTCCATTTTTCCACTTCCGGCGCGGTGATTTTTTCCTGAACTTCTCCACCGGGGTAAGCGAGAGCGGCGACAGCAGAAACGAGCAGAGCGATTGCGGTTTTCACAGCTTTTCCTTTCAAGGAATCTGCTTTTAACGTACGCCTCCAATCTTCCAGCGTCAATGGTTAATTTTAGAAAAAGGCGAACTTATATTAAGGAGAGCGAGACTTTTCTAACTTCTTCGAAACCCTAGCGAGCTTAATCGGATCGGTGGTTTTTGTATAATTACTTAACAAAAACCCGATTAGCGCGAGCGACAAGCGGAGTTCGCCGCAGGAGCGAACGTAGCGGGTTGAGGGAAGTTAGAGAAGTTGAGCGTCTTGACCGAGTGAGCACTTTTTGCTAGAATACCTCTTAATGTTAATGCTGAAACTAAAACGGGTAGGCAAGAAGCACCAAGCGAGCTTCCGC
>CAZDBT010000009.1:0-26899 GCA_964503795.1 uncultured Candidatus Saccharibacteria bacterium | reverse complement strand
GACGCACTACCTTGAGGTGGTAGCACCCGCAAGGGTATGGAGGTTCGAGTCCTCTCCCGGGCACACTTCGATAAACTCAGTGCAAGCCCAATAAAACAGGCCTAAGGCCTGTTTTATTTTACGAAGTTCCAGTTCCCGGCTGGCTACCCATCTGCCCGCTGGAATTAAGAGTGACGCAGTCCTCACCAACATATATTTGACAGGAACCCCCTCCGGCGCTGTAAGTGCCAAGAAGATAAGTGGCGCCATAAATATTGAAGTTGCGATACAAAACGGAGGCCCCCTCTTGATAGATCAAGGACAAAATACTTTTGGTTCGGTAGTCATAAATATATACCAGCAAATTTCCGCTACAGGTGCAGGTCATCGTATAGACCCGCTGGCCGCCGTAGGGAATCTCGCTGCTGGCAGTTTGAGCGTTGCAGGAAGTGGGTTTCGGAGAAAACAGTATCATGAAGGACAAAAGCAAAGCTCCGCCGATAACCATTCCCGATCTTAAAAATTTGTTATTGATGATTCTCATTTCCCGATCTCTTTAAGAATTTCCGTGATATCGATCAAAAGGGTTCTCGGTTTACTGACGCCATTGGCATTCTTAACTACTACAATGACCGGTATCTGCGCGTTGCCGGTCGCGCTATTTCGCTCTTGAATATTTTTAGAAATCGAGGCGGAGATCGCCGGATACCTGCCGGAGGTGATCAGGGGAGCAAGCTGCGCTTTGAGCGCGTCGGCGGTGGTAAAGTGAAATACGAAAGTCAGCGTTTTTCCATCAGCAGAACTGATATTGGCAAAGGCAGCGGGGTCTTCGCTGGAAACTATCACATCATTACCGGCGGCGGTAAAGCCGGTTCCGGTAATTGTCAGGTTCGCCGTGCTCTTGATCACCACGGCGGGAGAAATGGCGGAGATGGCCGGTGGCGGACTCGTTGGCGCGACGGGCGGCGCGGGGGAGGGCGCAGGATTATTGCCGCTAGCGAGGCGCAACAGGAAAAGACGAGTCTGGCCGCCGACAAAACCGGTGGCCACAGTAAGTCCGACTGGGGCGAGAATATCGGCTGCATATTTGGTTTGCAGCTTAATAACCGCGGCGCGGGTAAGCGTTCCGAAATAGGCAGTTTCATTTCCCGGAGAACCCGGCCCACTGGCGGCGACCGTTGTATCTGGATCATGATTCAGTGTCTGCTGAAGTTCCAACACATCCTGCCCGCTATCCCCTATTTTCAGATTGCGTAAAATCGCGGCATTGGCCAGCAACGGCGCAACGGCCAATGCCGCACCCAAAACCAAACCTAGTCGCTTCATAAAATAAGTTTATCATTTTATGTTAAAATTCTTGCAATGGGATTTTTAGCTAAACTTGTGGATCTTTTCCTGCATCTAGATAAACATCTTAACTCGGTGATCCAGACCTACGGCGGGTGGACTTATGGACTACTTTTTGCGGTGATTTTCTTGGAGACCGGCCTAGTAATAACGCCGATCCTTCCGGGAGACTCTCTACTTTTCGCCGCCGGAGCTTTTGCCGCCGCCGGTTCGCTGCATCTCGGCTGGCTCCTAATTCTGCTCGCGATCGCCGCTGTTGCCGGCGATACGGTGAATTACTGGATCGGCTATCATGCTGGTCCGAAAGTTTTTTATAAAGATGGGCACATCCTGTTCAATAAAGAATATCTTGCCCGCGCCCAAAGTTTTTACGAAAAATACGGCAAAAAAACGATCATCATCGCCCGCTTCCTGCCGATCATTAGAACTTTCGCTCCGTTTGTGGCCGGAGTGGGCCGGATGAATTACGCCGTCTTCATCCTGTACAATATTATCGGCGGCGCGCTCTGGGTGGCTCTGTTCACTCTGGCCGGATATTTCTTCGGTAACTTGGATATCGTGCGCCATAATTTCAGTTTGGTAATTCTAGCGATCATCATACTTTCGTTAATTCCAACTGTTTGGGAGTATTTCAAACAAAGGAATAAATAACTTATAATTAACTTACAAAATCAAAATGTCTAAATATCAATCTCGCACAATGGAAACGGTGAAGGAGGTGATGCCCGCGGTAGTGTCAATCGTGATCTCTAAAAGCTTGGAGGAGATCGAAAAAGAAATTCCTCCGGAGGTTTTGCCTTTGTTGCCCTATAATCATCCGCACCTAGACATACCGCAGGAAGAGATAGACAAACGCGGCATGGTGAAGATCGGCGGGGGTTCTGGATTTATCGTCCACGATAACGGAATTATCCTTACCAATAAACACGTCGTTGCCGATTCCAAAGCGGAGTATACAATAATCACCAACGACAATAAAAAATACGCCGGAGAAGTGCTATCTCGCGATCCGGTGGATGATATAGCGATTTTAAAGATCAAGGGAACCAACCTGCCGACCGTAGAATTAGGGGAATCAACCGGTCTAGAATTAGGCCAAACCGTCCTGGCCATTGGGAACGCGCTGGGGCTATTCAGCAACACGGTATCTAAAGGGATCATCTCCGGACTTTCCCGGTCCATTCGCGCCGCTACTGCCCCGATGGTCGCTCCTCAAGAACTGCGGGGTCTGATCCAGACTGACGCAGCCATCAATCCCGGCAACTCCGGCGGGCCACTGGTGGGTCTGGACGGAAAAGCTATCGGCATCAACGCCGCCATTGTTTTTGGGGCGCAAAACCTAGGCTTTGCCATTCCGATCAATTATGCCAAACGCGATCTCGCCGATCTGAAAAAATTCGGCCGGATCAAACGTCCGCTTCTGGGTCTACGGTATGTGAATATCGATGAGAACATGGGCGATCGAATGAAGCTCGGCGTAAAATACGGAGCCATGGTGGTTGGCCAGCCGCCGCACACCTCCGACGCGGTTGTCCCCGGTAGCCCTGCTCACAAAGCCGGCCTGAAAGAAAAAGATATAATTTTGGAATGCGATGGAATTAAGATCACACCGGAAAAAACTATCCAGGATATATTGGAAGAAAAAGAAGTTGGCGGAACAATGAATATGAAAGTGATGCGCGGGAAAAAGACTTTTGACGTTGAGGTGAAGCTTACCGAGAGAAAATAAGTTTAATGAAACTGGCTACCGGCTTACTCTTAGCGGCTTGAGCGCTAAGCTGCGAAGTTTTCCCGACAACGCTCGGTCCGTATTTAACGGCCGAAAAAGCAAAAAAAACGGCGAAAGCCATGAATAAAATTGGGAATAAATACTTCATTGGAATAAGGCTTAGATATTATTCTACCGTCACACTTTTGGCAAGATTACGTGGTTTATCCACATCATGCCCGCGCAGCACTCCAAAATGATAGGCAAAGAGTTGTAGCGGCACGATATTCAGCATTGGCTCCAGCTGCTCGGCGGTCCTGGGAACATAAATGACATCATCGGCGATTTTCTTGATCGATTTATCCCCCACTGTGGCAATAGCTAAGATCGGGCCGGAGCGCGCTTTGATCTCCTGGAGATTGGAGATCATTTTTTCGTAAACCCGGTTCTGGGTTGCCAAAGCAACGGTCGGGAAATTTTTATCTATTAAAGCGATCGGCCCATGTTTCATCTCTCCGCCGGCATATCCTTCGGCGTGCACATAGGAAATTTCTTTGATCTTCAATGCCCCTTCCAAGGCCGCCGGATAATTATAGCCGCGGCCGAGATATAAAAAGTTGTCGTGGTTCAGATATTTTTTTGCCAGCTTTTTGATCGCATCGCTCTGCTTAAGAACCTGCCGGATCTTGTCGGGTAAAACTGCGAGTTCCTGCATTAGCTCTTTATTTCCGCCGGTTTTTTTACCGGAAAGATACAGCGATATCAAGGAAAGCACTCCCAGTTGCGATAAAAATGCTTTCGTAGAAGCCACACCGATCTCCGGACCAGCGTGGTTATAAACTCCGGCAACGGTATCGCGGGCAATACTGGAACCCACCACATTGACTATGCCAAGGGTCAGTAAGTTGTGACTATTGGCTTTTTTTAAGGCCGCTAAAGTATCGGCAGTTTCACCGGATTGCGAGATAAATAAAGCCGCGGAATCTTTCTTGACCGGATACTTGCGATAACGATATTCGGAGGCAATGGAAACTTCCGCCGGCAGATCGGCCAATTCCTCGAACAATAACTCTCCCACCAGACCGGAATAATACGAAGTGCCGCAGGAAATGATGTCTATTTTTTTGATCCGCTTCAGTTTTTTAGCAACGCTTTCCAATCCCCCCAACTTTACCAGTCCACGCTCGGCGGAAAGCCGACCGCGCAAGGCTGCTTGCACGACTTCCGGGCCTTCAAATATCTCCTTGAGCATGAAATGAGGGAAATTACCCTTCTGCGCTTTTTCAAGATCGATCTCTAGTCGCTCTATCTTCGGGCGCGCCGGACCGATATCCATACCGGCAAGCGACAAAGAACCGCGCTGGCCGTCCTTCAGATAAATTACTTTTTTTACCAAGCCGGCCAAGGCCGTAGGATCTGAAGCCACATAATATTCGTTCTTGCCTACTCCTACTACCAGCGGACTGCCTAACCGGGCGATAAAAAGCTTGGTCGGCTCATTTTTGTATACTACGGCCAAGGCATAGGCGCCGACTACTTTTTGCAGGGATTTTTCAAAGGCTCTACCGAAATCTTTTTCCGTCTTTAATTCTTCTTCGATCAGGTGCGGGAAAACCTCGGTGTCAGTCTGGGAATGAAACCGATGACCTTTTTTCATTAGGCCAGCTTTCAGATCCAAATAATTTTCCAAAATGCCGTTGTGAACCAAAAATATTTCCCGGCGACAATCGGAATGCGGGTGAGCGTTTACTTCATTAGGAACGCCGTGCGTAGCCCAGCGACTGTGCGCGATCGCCGCGGTGGCCGGCAAAGACTTGGCGCCCACCAGCTCTTTTTCTAAAATATTTATCTTGCCGGGTTTTTTGATCACCTGAACATCAAAATTCCCTCCTTGGTTAACAAAAAAGGCTACGCCGGCAGAGTCGTAGCCCCGATACTCCATTTTTTTGAGATTGCCAAAAACTATCGGCAGCCCCTCCTTTTTTCCTATGTAGCCAGTAATACCGCACATAACGCCTACTCAGCTTACAAACAAAAAGGACGGCTTACAATGCCGTCCGAAACGAGCGTAACTACGTAGAAATAATCGTGAATGGAGGCGCAACTCCGGCTGAGAACTGCGAGACTGCCTGTAGCGCCATTGTGATTCTTTTTCGCGAGTCACGCATCACGCCAGAGGTAGCATACATGCTACCAAGAGCGTAATCCGCTCCGCAACCGCATGCATTGTAGCCGCAAGCAACACTGCCGACCTGATAATCATTATAAACTGAGTAAAGCCGGCCCCTGTAGCCCATCAAGAATGTGCCGCCGGACTCTGCGCCCTTTTCAACCGTTGCAAACCCGCCACGCTTTAAGCATTTCTTTACCGAGTTTATGAAGTCCGTACAAAGATACTGGTAGTCATCCTTCTTGCCCTGCCGAGGAAGTTTCAAAGAAAATCTGAGTAGCTGGCCCATCCGAAAAGAAGAGGTAAAACCGAACACCATCTCTCCCATCTGGAAAACTTTCGGATCAGTGCGAATCTGTAAAGAAAAGCTGCCACGCTGGACCCCGGCGCTATCTCCGCCAATAAACACGCGGCCGCCGTCTTCCACGCCCACGATGCAAGTCATATCTCACTCCTTAAAAAGCTGCCGATATTATACCCTAAACTATAAAATTTATCAAGCGGTCTTTGACGAAAATAACTTTCTTGGGCTGGCCTCCGGGAATCCATTTCTGAACATTAGGTAAAGCCAAAGCCAACTTCTCGGCCATGGTCTGATCTATTCCCTTCTGGGACGATATCTTATCGCGCAACTTTCCGTTCACTTGAACAATCAATTCAAACCGGGACTCTACAATCAAACTTTCGTCATGAACCGGCCAAGATTCATTATCAAGCATGGTTTTATTGCCTAGTGTCACCCAGCACTCCTGGGCCAAGTGCGGCGCGAACGGCGAAAGGATCTTGGCAAAGATTCCTAAGTTCCCGACGCTCAAGCCGGATTTCTCTATCTCGTTGAGCAGGATCATCATTGCCGAAATGGCGGTGTTAAAATGGAAATTTTTAATATCTTCGGTCACTTTTTTAACGGTCTTGTGCAACAACCGCGCAGCCGCATCACCGGACTGACCGGTTTTTTTAACTTCGCCGAAAACAGCGTAGGCTCGCGCCAAGAAACGATGCACGCCGATAATTCCCCTCGGATCCCAGGGCTTGGCATCCTCCAAAGGCCCCATAAACATCTCATAAAGCCTCAAGGAATCGGCGCCAAAACCTTCCACCATCTCATCCGGGTTCACCACATTGCCCTTGGATTTAGACATCTTCTGCCCATCAGGCCCGAGGATCAATCCCTGATTAACCAACTTCATAAATGGTTCGGTGGTGGACACAAATTTCAGGTCAAAAAGAACCTTGTGCCAAAACCGGGCATACAAAAGATGAAGTACGGCGTGCTCAATGCCGCCAAGATAAAGATCCACTGGCATCCAGTACTTTTCTTTTTCTGCATCCACGAACGCCTTTTTATTCTTCGTGTCCAAATAACGTAAATAATACCAGCAGGACCCGGCCCATTGCGGCATGGTATTGGTTTCGCGTTTGGCATCGCCCTTACACTGCGGGCATTTTACCTTCACCCATTTATCAATTCCGGCCAGCGGAGATTCGGCCTCACCGGTCGGTTCGTAATTTTTCACTTTCGGCAAAGTAACCGGAAGGTCTTTTTCCGGAACGGCCACATTGCCACAGGTCGGACATTTGATGATCGGGATCGGCTCGCCCCAATAACGCTGGCGGGAGAATATCCAGTCGCGCAATTTATAATTGATCGTTTTCTTTCCACTTACTTTCCTAATCGCCTCTTCTTTGGGGATCAGAGGCTCATCCAGGATCGGTAGTTTAAATTTCTCGGCAAATTCCCGGTCGCGCTCATCATGCTGCGGCACGGCCATGATCGCTCCCGTGCCATAATGCGCCAAAACATAATCGGAGATCCACACCGGGATTTCCTTGCCGTTCAGCGGGTTGGTGGCGCGGATGCCACGCAATTCTACGCCGGTTTTTTCTTTATTTTCCTGACGTTCCCGCTCGCTCTTATTTTTCGCGACCGCCGCGTATTTCTGAACAGCGTCCCAATTAAGGATGCGGGATTTTAATTTTTCTAAATTGGAATGCTCCGGCGCCAATACTAAATAGGTCGCGCCAGCGATGGTGTCAGGTCGGGTAGTGAAAACTTCTATCTCGTCTTCGGTACAGACCCGGTCGCAAACCAGATGAAATTTGATCAGCGCGCCCTCGGAGCGGCCGATCCAGTTTCGCTGCATCTCCTTTACCCGTTCAGGCCATTGCAGACCCTCCAAATCGGAAAGTAGGCGGTCGGCATAAGCGGTAATCTTTAAAACCCATTGTTTTAGCTTCTTTCTTTCTACTTTTGCGCCGCAACGCTCACAGCAACCCTCTATCACCTCTTCGTTGGCCAGAACCGTTTTATCATTCGGACACCAATTGACCGGTATCTCCGCCTCGTATGCCAGGCCCTTTTCAAAAAGCTTCAAAAATATCCACTGCGTCCACCTGTAATAATCCGGGTCAGTGGTATTTATTTCTCTCTGCCAGTCATAACTAAAACCCAAACTTTGCAGCTGGCGGGTAAAATTTTTGACATTATTTTTCACCACTATGCTCGGATGGATCTTCTTTTTAATAGCGTAGTTTTCCGCCGGCAATCCGAAAGCATCCCAGCCCATCGGGTGCAGAACATTATAACCGTTCATTCTCAAAAATCGGGTGTAAATATCCGAAGCGGTATAGCCCTCAACGTGGCCCACGTGCAATCCCTCTCCTGATGGATAAGGAAACATGTCCAAGACGTATTGCTTGGGCTTTTGACGGCCCACGCCTCCGGCGGGGCTCGCGACTCCGTCGCTCGAATGCCAGATCTTATATTTCCCCTTGGCCCACTCCTTTTGCCACTTTTTTTCTATTTTCTTGAAATCGTATTTCACCTTTAAAAGTATAAATAAAAAAGCCCTTCCGCGCTATCGCGGAGGGCTTTGGATCAGCATCTCTCTTAATTCTTTCTTTTGGATCTTGCCCAGGAAGCTCTTGGGAAGTTCTTTCATTACTTTCAGTTGCTTTGGGATCTTAATCTTCTGATCCGCCAGTTCACGGGCGCAATAGGCCATCAACTGGGCTTCACTGGTCGCCAAGTGGCCGTCTTTCAGGGTGACGCAAGCCACGATCCGCTCACCCGCTTCCTTGTCGGGAATACCGACCACCGCAACCTCGCTCACGTTCGGATGGGCGGCGATCACCGCCTCTATCTCGCTGGGATAAACATTTTCCCCACGGATCTTGATCATGTCTTTTTTTCGATCGGTCATTATCAGATAATCACCTTCCCGCTTCACCAGATCGCCGGTTTTCAACCAGCCATCCGGAGTAATCACGTCCGCCGTTTCTTTGGGATTCTCCCAATATCCTTTCATCACTTGCGGACCACGTACCCAGAGCTCGCCATCGACGATCTGAATTTCCGTGCCGGGCACCGGCAAACCCAGACTGCCGGTCTTACCTTTGCCGGGTGGATTCAAGCAAACTACCGGCGAGGCCTCCGAAAGGCCGTAGCCCTCGATGATCTCACAATCCGCTCTCCGCTCAAACTCGGCTTTAACCGAACTATCCAGCGCGCCGGCCCCGGAAACACAAAGTTTCAACGAATCAAAATTGGTCCGGCGGAATTTGGGAGAATTGAGCATCCCCGCGAACATTTTCGGAATGCCCAGAAAAAGATTGATCTTATGCCGCTGGATCAGCTTGAGCATGCTTTTGACGATCGGCTGTGGATCAAGCACGATCGTTGCTCCACGGATCAACGCGGGATTCAAACCTCCAGACAAACCAAAAACATGGAAGAAAGGCAGGCCGCCGTAGACTACGGAGTTGATATTGATGGCATCGCCAACTACGCTCAAGGCCTGCGCGGCATTAACCGCCAGATTCTTATGAGTGAGCATCGCCGCCTTGGGAGTTCCGGTCGTGCCACCGGTGAACTGCAGTACCGCCAGGTCATCGGGGGAAATCTCAAAAAATACCGGATCGCCGTTGCGGTCGAAGTAGCAACGGGGACCGTAATTACGGAACCACCCGACATCCTGCCATGAAAGCGTGCCCCGCTTTGGACTCTTGAGGCAATTCTTCAGCCGGTAAAGCGCTCGCAAAACCAACGGCAGGTCATCGGCCAGATCAGTGATCACCGTCTGGCATCCAACCGGCAATACGTCCAACAACTTTTTGTTCAGCCGGTCAAAATCCACTAGCGTGATAAAGAATTTCGGCTGGATACTTTTGGCGATCGCTAGAAGATCGGCTTCTTTCATTTTGGGATTTAGGGCCGCCATCACTCCGCCGGCTTCCAAGGTTCCCAAATAAGCCACAACCATTTTCGGGCAATTAGGCAGCAAGAGCATTACCCGGTCGCCTTTCTGCAAGCCATTGTCCAGCAAAAAACTCGCGAAATGTTCGATCTTGTCCCCTAGCTCCTTATAACTCCGCTCTTTTCCTTTAAAGATCGTGGCAGTCTTACCGGTCTTGGAATACTTCATATCACTGAACAATATCCTCGAGGGTGTCGCCTGATCCATCGCAGCTTCCCTTCCTAAAAAGATTGTTAAGAAACCGCCTAATTTTTAACATTTTTGAACGTCCGAGTCAAAGAAAAAGGGCCTCATTTGGCCCCTTGTTTTTCCTTATAGCGACGAATGTCCTTGAGCAATCCCTGGACCAACTTCTCAACCTTCTTCTTTCTGCCTGTGTCCTTTCGGTCCTGTTGGTCTGAAATCGCTTTATGCAAGCTCTGCAGCTGACCGACATCTCCGCGGATCTGACGGTCATCAATATACAAAGCGGGGTTATCACCATTTTCCCATTCCGCTTCGATCTTCCACCCGCTGAAAGTACTTACAAACAAGCTTGGCTGCTGAATGCGCCAGTTCAGGACGTCCTGATTAGTGAACTCGATCAGCTCTCCGATCAGGCAATGCACTGCCTTCCCATTTTTCGCCATTTTGCCGCCACCAATAGAACTGATTACAAATTATAAATTAATTTTGAAAATACGCAATGCGTTGGCAAAAGTTTTCTCGGCTACCTCCTCTGCCGACAACCCTTTTAGCTCGGCGATCTTGGCCGCGGTGGCGGAAATATATGCCGGCTCGTTGCGTTTTCCGCGATGCGGGGCAGGCGCGACATAAGGCGCGTCGGTTTCCAATAAAATATTTTCTATCGGCAGAAATTTTATTACTTCATCGTAGTCCCGCGCGAAAGTGATCACGCCGCCGAAAGTAAAACAGAATCCCGCTTCCAGCATTTTCTTAGTCGCATCAAGCGAACCCACGAAGAAATGACTGATCTTCCCGCCGGAAAACTTCTCGGCTTTCAAAATATCCAGAGCGTCCAGATAAGCGTCGTCGGTCCCCTGCGATGGGCGGATGTGCATCATTAATGGCTTGCCGACCTGCTCTGCGATCCTAATCTGCGCGACAAAGGCGTCTTTCTGGGCCTTTTTCTCCTCTTCGGCATTAGTCAGGCGATAATAATCTAACCCACACTCCCCGATCGCTACTACCTCCGGCTGTTTGGCGATCTCCAGCAGCTTTTTTGCGTCAAACTGTTCGCGTTCGCCATCGGCCTGTTCTTTTTTGTCGTGATACCAAGCGCGGGCAAAATGGTTGGGATGAAAGCCGGCCGCGGCCCAGACCTCGCCGGGATATTTTCGCGCTAGCTCCACCGCTGCCTCCGAAGATGCCGCCTGCGTGCCCACGCAGAGCATTTTTACTCCCGCCTCTCTAGCGCGCCTGATCACCTCCTCCCGATCAGCGTCATAGACCGGAAAATGAATGTGAGTATGTGAGTCAAAAAGTTTAGACATGCGGCTCAATACGAGGAAACAAAGGCGGGCACTTTTTGGCCTTCAGAGTTCCGCTACCCGTAACTTCTATACAATCTAGGATTTTTTTAGCGGTCTCCGGGAGAAAGGGTTTTAACAAATCAGCGACCTGCTCCAAGATCAATAAGGCGTGAGTGATCACTTTTTCCTTGCCGGCCTCCCATGGCTTTTCATTGTTCACGTAAACATCCCCATAACTGATGAACGCCCAGATCGCCGCCAGAGCTTCGTGGAATTTAAATTCGGAAACTTTTCCGGCAACAGCCGAACGAACTTCCGCGGATTTCGCCAAGATCTCCTTAACTTTCGGGTCGTTAACGTCCCCAGCTAACTCTCCAGCTTTTTCTCCAAGAGCCAGCACGCGGGCGGCAAAATTTCCCAAACCATTCGCCAAATTTGCGTTATAAACTTCCTCAAATTTTTCGTAGCTGAAATCTCCATCGTCAAACGGGGCAACTTCTCGCAAAAGATAAAAACGCACAGCATCGGCGCCATACTTACTCACCAACTCCGCCGGATCAACAACGTTGCCAACGGTTTTGGAAATTTTCTGACCGTTCACGTTCAAAAATCCGTGCACGAAAATTGTTTGCGGCAAGCGCAAGCCCGCCGAGAGCAGCATCCCAGGCCAGATGGCGGCATGGAAGCGCAAGTTATCTTTTCCGATCACCTGCACATCCGCCGGCCAGTATTTCTCAAATGTTTTTTCACTCGCCTCGCTGGAGCCTTGGCGAAGCGGGTCCGAACTGCCGTAGCCTAAAGCGGAAATGTAGTTCACCAAAGCATCGGCCCAGACATACATCGTTTGGGTCGGATCGCCGGGCACCGGCACACCCCAGCTTAGATCTTTGCTCGGACGAGAAAAGCTGACGTCTTCTAATCCGTGCGCCAACAGAGATAAAATTTCGTTCTTCCTTGATTCCGGCACGATCTTAAATTTTCCAAGATTTATCTGCCTTTCTATCTCTTTGGTGTATTTGGAAAGTTTAAAAAAATAATTTTCTTCTTCAATGATCTCCGGCTTGGTTTGATGGTCTTGGCAAACGCCTTCAACCAGGTCCTTTTCGGTGATAAAAGCCTCGTGGCCAACGCAATAAAGGCCTTTATAGGCTTTTTTATAGAGATCCCCTGCTTTTTCCAGCTTGCTCCAAAGCTTTTGGGCGCCGGGCCAATGCCGAACCTGGTCTGACGTGCGGATGAAATCATCCCAAGACAAATTTAATACCTCTTTCAGTTTTTTAAACTGGAAAGAATTTTTATCAACAAAATCCTGTGGGGTTATGCCAGCCGCCTGCGCGCTACGCGCGATCTTGGAACCATGCTCATCAGTTCCGGTGAGGAACCGCACGTCATCGCCAAGCTGGCGGTGATAGCGCGCCAAAACATCGGCATAAACCGAATCAAGCACATTGCCGATGTGCGGGGAACCATTCACGTAAGGGATTGAGGTGGTGACGTAGAACTTTGGCATAGTGATTAGTGGCTAGCCACTAGCGACTAGTATAAAACCGGCCACGAATTAAAACTAGTGGCTAATCGCCAGTCGCTAGTCGTTGTTTACAGGCCCAATCCCCTGCGACTTGCCTTGGTAACGGACCAGTCGTCCAATACTTCCTGGAACAGCACCGCTCCCGGAACCGCCAAGATCAAACCGATCAAACCAAAAACTTGGGAGCCGATCAGTAAAGCGATCAAAATGACTACCGGCTGAAGATCGGTGGTCAGGTTGTTAACCGCCGGCACCAAAAGATTGTTCTCCAGCTGCTGGATGATGATAAAAAGAATTAGGGTGTAGAAGGCCAGCGGCATAGAGTCGGTTAAGGCTACCAGTACAGCCAAACTACCGCTGAAGATCGGGCCCACATAAGGAACTAATTCGAAGATACCGGCTAAAATGCCCAAGATCAGACTGTAGCGAACTCCAAGAATTGTCAGACCGATAAATACCAACAGACCGACCGCCAAGCTCAAAACTACCTGTCCGGCAAACCAATTGCCGATCTTTTTCTTGATCTTGCGGTAAAGGCTGATCACCTTGTTTTCATAAACAGACGGCAAGATAGTGACAAAGAATTTCTCCACGCCGTCCTTGCCGACGGTCAAGTAGAAAGACAGAACGAATACCGACATGGTAGCCGTAATACCCCCGAGGAATTTTGAGCCGATCTCCAGCACGGAAGTACTGCCGCTCAAAAGCAGGTTGGTGATCTTTCCCAAAGCCTGGTTTACCGATTCAATAAAGCCGGAGGTATCAATAAAATCAAACAAAGTTCCGGAATATTTGCTCAAACTACCCAGCAGGGTATTGAACTCCGAAAGCGCCATCGGCACTACCGCGTAGGCCAGCAGAGCAAGAAAGAAGATCAATACTATATAGATAGCCAGCGTACCCAGCAGACGAGGAATTCTGCGCTTTTCCAGCCAACTGACGATCGGATCCAAAGCAGAAGAAATTACAATAGCCAAAAACAAGGCAATTAAAATGTCGCGCGCGATAAAAAGCACGGTAACCAACGCAGCCATCAAAGCGACTCTCCAAAGGCTACCCCAACTGATTGAAATTCCTTTCTGATCCATTATTTAAACAACCAACCCTCACCTTTTATAACGGGGCCAGCTTCAACTTTATTATGCAATATTATACTAGAAATGCAAAACTTTTGCAAATCGCTCCTTGTCTTTGTAGGGGCCGATCATGGCGAGGTTGAGTTTTTCGTTCTTGAAGATGTCTTTGGCCACCGCGATCACTTCGGCTTTCGTGACCTTAGCGATCATCTTGGCGGCTTCCGCGGGGGTTTTGTTTTCTTTCTCCAAGATCTCCTGCCCACCGTAAAACATCGCCATTGCGTCGGAAGTTTCCAATCCAAGCAACATTCTGCCGGAAAGATGCTCTTTGGCATCAGCTAAATTCTTTTCAGTGATCTCACCTTTGGCGATCTTGGTTAATTCGCCAAGGATCGCCTTAATTACGATATCTATTTTGCTGTGCTCAATGCCTGCCGAGACGGCAAACATTCCATGATCGGTCAAAGCGTCCGATCCGGCGCGCACATAGTAGGCGGCGCCCAATTCTTCGCGGACTTTTTGGAATAAGCGCGAGCTCATTCCCCCGCCCAAGATGTCGCCGAGAATTTCCAGCGCGTATTTCCGTTTATCAAAGAGATTATAGGCGCGGACACCCAGCACCAAGTGGGTTTGGTCGGACTCTTTGAACTTCACCAGAATCTCCGGCTTGGATTGCTTATCAATAGTTTTAACTTTGCCGGATTTCTTGCCATCGTGGATGTTGGCAAAATGCTTTTCAATTTTCGGCAGAATAGTTTTCGGATCAAAACTGCCGGCCACGATCACCGCCGTAGCTGAAGCTACGTAATGCTCGCCGCGATAATCCAATACGTTCTTTCGGGTGATCTTCTGAATGATCTCTTTCTTGCCACCCACGTCCCAACCGGCCGGTTGGTCGCCGTAAAGCAGTTCCAGGAAAAGATCCTGCACTTTTCTCTGCGGCATATCCTCATACATATTCAATTCTTCAATAACCACGCCTTTTTCTTTCTCTAGTTCTTTTTCATCGAAAATAGGATTCAGATAAAGATCGCTAACGGTTTCCAACACCAAATCAGTGTGTTTAGCCGCAGCTTTAGCGTAGTAACCGGTCCACTCCTGCGAGGTGAAGGCGTTGTATTCCGAACCGATTCTATCCAGCTCCCCCGCGATCTCCAAAGCGCTCGGGCGCTTCTTGGTTCCCTTGAAGCAGAGATGCTCCAAAAAATGCGAAATTCCATTAATGGCTTTAGTTTCGTATTTAGAACCAGCTTCAACGAGAACCAACACCGTGGTCGCCGAATTTTCTTTTTCGGGGATCAAAACTACTCGCAAGCCGTTCTTTAAAACTTTTTTGATGAAGGGTTTTGCCATATCTGTATATTCTAACAAAATTTTTGGCTATTTCATAAACTTGACTTCCAAGAAAAATCCGTGCTAATATATTCCTCGTTAAAGCAGTTCTTCAAAAACCCAGGAAAGGGGTCAGCGATGAAAACTTTGAAAGAAATTCTTTCGAGCCCGGTTCCGCACACTCTTACCGGCACCTTCGGAGGCGCACTGATAATTAACGGAATTTCCGTCTGGAAAAAAGAGGGTGCGTTCGTTGGGGTGGCATTAATAGGAGTTGGCGTCGCGACAATTCTGGTGAGCATTTGGTTTGAGCACAAAGAACGCAAAAATAGAAGCCCAATGCCGGCCTAACAAGCCGGTTTTTTATTTTTCTAAATTCTTTTCCAAATACTCTGCGAGTTCCGAAATTTTGATTCGCTCCTGCTCCATCGTGTCGCGGTCACGCACGGTAACGGCTTTGTCTTCCAGCGAATCAAAATCCACAGTAACGCAATAAGGGGTACCGATCTCGTCTTGGCGGCGATAACGCTTGCCGATGCTTTGGGTTTCGTCATATTCGCAAACGAATTGCTTAGATAGCTCTTCGTAGAGCGGTTTGGCAACTTTCGCTAATTCTTCTTTCTTAGAAAGCGGCAAAATGGCTACTTTTACCGGAGCGAGCCACTTTGGGAAGCGCATAACAACCCGCATATCCTCCTCGTCCCCGTCTTCATTTTTTACTTTTTTACTTTCTACCTTTTCCTCGTTATACGCCTCCAGCATTGCCACCAATACCGAGCGATCCACTCCCCAGGTCGGCTCAATCACGTGTGGCAAGAATTTTTCCTTAGGATTTTCCGGGTCGGTGTAGCGCAGGTCCTGACCGCTGGCTTTTTCGTGCTGGGCGAGGTCAAAATCACCGCGATAGGCCAAACCGTAAAGCTCTTTGCGGCCGAAAGGATATTCATATTCCACATCCACAGTACGTTTGGAATAATGGGCCCGCTCGCCATCGGGAATCTCGGCGTAGTGAAGATGCTTTTCAGAGACGCCTAAATGCTTCAGCCAGCTCTTCATTTCATTGAGCCAATTTTCAAAATGTTTCTCCCACTCGGTTTCTTTCACGAAATATTCAATTTCCATCTGCTCAAACTCACGAGTGCGAAAAATAAAGTTACCCGGCGTGATCTCGTTGCGGAAGGCCTTACCCATCTGGGCAATACCGAACGGCAGACGCTTGCGGGTGGTATCCAATACGTTTTTA
This sequence comes from uncultured Candidatus Saccharibacteria bacterium, assembly GCA_964503795.1. GTDB lineage: Bacteria > Patescibacteriota > Minisyncoccia > UBA6257 > WO2-44-18 > JAUSKF01. Next base: position 10,788 of record CAZDBT010000009.1, on the reverse strand, counting down.
AAATCCACGAACATTGCCTGCGCTGTTTCCGGGCGGAGATAAACCACACTTCCATTTTCTTCGGTCGGCCCGATGTTTGTTTTGAACATCAAATTAAATTGCTTCGGAACAGCTATTGGATTATGTTCTTTGCAACTTAAACACTCCCAAAAGCTATTTCTAGCATCTTCGGGATATTTTCTAATAGCGTCTTCGGGGTCACGCAATAATAATTCATTAAATTGCTGTGATCGTTCTAGGCCAAATTTATCCTCGCCCGTCTTCCCACCTCTCGGCAAAGACCAGATCTGGTCAAACCTGTATCGTGAATGGCATTTTTTACACTCTACGAGCGGATCGGAAAAGCCGGCCACATGGCCGCTGGCTTCCCAAACTTTCGGATTCATCATCAAAGCGGCATCAATACCAACCACATCGGTGCGCTGGCGCACAAAGCGCTTCCACCACTCGTCTTTAATATTCTTTTTCAATTCCGCGCCAAGCGGCCCATAGTCCCAGGAATTGGCCAAGCCGCCATAGATCTCCGAACCGGGGAAAATAAAACCCCTTCTTTTTGAAAGCGAGATTATTTTATCCATCAGATCTCCTTCGTTTTTTGTCTTTGGTGTTGGCATTTTAACTATTTAGTCACCGTCCCATTATTGCTCGCGGTGGGGTCGTCTGGCAATTGCGTGGTGATGCCACCGTCTTTGCTTGATAAGGCGACACCGGTGAAATCATCGGTCGCTTTCAGATTAGAATCCTGGATCAACAGCATGTCGCGGTTCAGATCGGTAGACGAAGGGGTAGCTTCAACCTGGAAGATCGCTTCGATCGGCAAACCGGTAATACCGGCGGTCGCGCCCACTTTCGGCAGCTGCCAGACTACTTCCTGGGTCCGGTCGTTGTAGGTCGGGATGGTAGTCGTGTTACTTTTCGCCACTCCGGTAAATTTCACATTGCCGCCCAAGAATGCCCGCACTTCCACGTCTTTAATATCAGTGGAGTAGTTGGTGATCACCCAATGAATTGTAAAATCGGTCGGCTGACCGACGCGTGGCGGCATCGGTCCCTTATTTAAGATTCCCGAAGTGGCATCGCGGAAATAGGCCCGGGCATCCAAATTAACTTTGCCCTGAACTTTGTTTTCAATACTGGCAAAGCTGATGGTTTTCCCTTCGGCGACGAAATGCGGGACGGTCGGCGATTCGATCGTAGCGGTAACTTTCAGGGTGAAATTTTTATCGCTCAACCGTTTGATCGGATAATCGCTCTTGGTGTGAACGCTGAAACTGACCGAGCCCGATTGCCCAGGAGAAAGCGTGGCCAGACCGGGAATATTAGAAGCATTCCAGGTCAGCGTGCTGTCAGAAGAACGAAAAGTGCCATTGCTATTCACGCTATTGAAATCAAACATAGCTCCGATCAGTTGGGCTTTCACGATCACGTCCCGCAAACCCACATCGGTGTTATTCGCATAGTTCAAAGTGTAGTTTAAAATATCGCCGGTACGCGCGATGTATTCACTATCTCCATTGAGAGCGATCTTCAGAGAAACCGGCGAAGTGGCGAGAGAGATGGTGGCGGTGTTGGAACTGATCGGATAAGACTGGCCGCCGAGCACCGACTCAATGGTCGCTTTTAGATCAAAAGATGCCCCCTCCGGACCGATCAGGCTGCCGGAGATCTTGAACTTCATATCCGAGCCCTTGCGCAGACCGCCCAATAGCCAAGTATTATTGCCGATGTCCGGCGGCAAGGTGGATTTGGACAGCGTGAAAGTCAACGGATAGTCGATCTTCAGTTTTAGGTTATCGAGATCAATATCGGAAACATTACGAAAGGATACTTCCGCATCAAAGGCCTGACCATTGAGCACCTCTTTGGGAGTGACAAGGTCGAGAGTCAAACCATAGCCCCCGATCGCGATGTCCTTATCAACCGATTTTTCGAAACGGGAACTCAAAGACCCGGAAATATAAGCTACGTCGGCCGTGATCCGCTTGAAAGTATTCTCGCCACTCAAAGCAACGAGTCGGAATGTTTGCTCGCTCAAACCGCCGGAACCAAGATTGTTCAGGTCCCGGAAGTCCAAGTTTTTCGCCACAGGCGAACCAACAAAAGCCAGCCCCTCGGGCAGATTAAGAGAAAGGCGGACGTTGCTTAAGACGCTGGAAGAATTGTTGGCGGCGCCAACCTTCAGATCAAATGGAATGCCGATCAATACCTTATCGGGCAACGTAAAATTGATCGCCAAGCCGCCGGAAACATTGGCTTGATAAACAAAAAAACCAACGACGATCAGGGCAAGCAAGGCAGCTCCAGCTAAAATGAAAATGGTCTTACGAGACATTACTAAATTATAGGGAAAAATGGAGCGGACTGCCAGCTGTTTTATTGGCTGGGAGCGCCATTACAAGCCGCCGCATCCTGCTGATATTGCCTATCCGCATTCGCCCTGCCTTCATTCCAAGATTTTTGGATCTCCTGCTCATCTTTTTGATAGCCGATAATTGCGGCAACGATGGCGATGTGGCGAAGATGAGGGTCGCCGATCAGCGCGGCGATGATCAAAAGTTGGCGACGCTTCTCAAGGGCGGTACGAAGATCGTCACTGCGGTTTTCGTCAACCGCCTTTATCTCGGCATCCCGCTTATCAGAGGCGTCCTGCAGACAAGCCTCTGCGGCGGCCGTACTCACCGCGGCCGCTGCCTGCTCTTGTTGCTGATTCTGCTGTTGCTGATCCAGCAAAGCCGCATACTGCTGCTCGAGCTGCTTCTGGAGCGCCGACCAATCGTATTGATATTGTTGATCAAATTGCTCCAGCTGCCGATCCTGCTCGGCTTGTGACGCATTCTGTTGTTGTAACAACTGCAAAAGTTTTTGCCGTTCGGTCTGCTGTTGTTGCTGGAACTGTTCGGCTTGCCTTTGCTGCAATACAGCGCCGGCGCCGCTAACCGTCCTATCATCCGGCAATTGAGTGGTAATGCCGGTATCTTTACTGGACAGATCAAGTCCAGTGAAATCATCGGTCGCCGTAAGATTGGAATCTTGGATCAGCAACATGTCCCGATTCAAGTCAGTCGTAGAAGGCACCGCCTCCACCTGGAAAACGGCTTCCATCGGCTTTCCGATCACGCCCGTGGTCGCGGCGATCTTCGGGATCTGCCAGATCATTTCCTGGGTGCGCTCATTATAGATCGGCAGGGTCAGGGCATTGCTCTTCACCTTTCCGGTGAATCTAACATTGCCGCCCAAGAACGCCCGCACCTCCACATTGGAAATATCGGTCGAGTAATTCTTGATCGCCCAGTGGATGGTGAATTGGGTCGGTTGATCCAAGCGCAGCGGCATCGATCCCTTATTGAAGATCCCCGCGCCGGGTTCTTTGAAATAAGCCGACGTATCCAACTGCGCTCGACCCATCACCTTATTTTCACTGGTGGAATAATTAACCGTCTTCCCTTCGGCCACAAAATACGGAACGGTCGGGGACTCGATCAACGCCTCAACTCTCAAGAGAAAATCTTTATCGGCTGGCTTCCTGATCGGGTAGTCGCTTTTAGTGTGAATACTGAAACTGACCGAACCGGATTGCCCGGGAGAAAGCGCCCGAAGATCGGAGGCGTTGGAAGCATTCCACAAGATCGTATTGTCGGAAGAACGGAAGGCGCCGTTGCTACTGGTCGTGTCGGTGTCAAACATAGCGCCGATCAGCTTGGCTTTGATAATTACGTCCCGCAAGCTGACGTCGGTATTGTTGGCATAATTCAAAGTGTAGTTCAGAATATCTCCGGTCCGAGATGTATACTCCCCGCCTCCATTAAGATCTATCTTCAAAGAGATCGGCGCCGGCGCGATAGAAATCGCGGCGGAATTTGAGCTGATCGGGTAAAGTTCCCCGCCCAGCACTGATTCAACGGTCGCTCGAGAATCGAAAAGCGAGCCCTCCGGTCCAATCAGGCTTCCAGAGATCTTGAATCTGGTCTCTTCGCCCTTGCGCAGGTTGTTTAAGATCCAGGTGTCGTTTCCGATATCCGGAGGCGGAGTAGACTTGGACAAAGTAAAGGACGGCGGATAATCAAGTTTTAATTTCAAATTATCCATATCCACACCGGCAACATTTTTGAAAGAAACCTCGGTATCAAAGGTCTGGCCGTTGAAGATTTGTTGCGGTGGAGCTATGTCCACCGAAACCGCATGGCCACCCACCACGACATTCTGATCCTGCGCTTTATCGAACTGGGAATTGAAGGCTCCGGCGATGAAAGAAGCGCTGGAGGAGATCTTCTTAAAGGTATTTTCATCATCCAAGGCGATCAGTTTAAAGGTTGGCTGCCTGGAACTGTTCGGATCGAGGTCATTAAGATCCCGATAATCCGAATTCTGGGAAGCCGGAGAACCGACAAAGGCAATGCCCGCCGGTAAATTGAGGGAAACACGCACGTTCTTCAGAGGCTTTGAGGACTTATTGGATACACCCACCTTCACGTCAAAAGGAACACCGATGAGCACTCTCTCTGGCGGCACAACCTGAAGCTCCATCGCGCTAGCTACTTTTGCCCGGTAAACAAAAATGCCGATTGTAAAGGCGGCGACGACGCAAGCTACTGCTAAGATTGTAAAGGCGATTTTGCGGGACATATCAGTTCCTAGGCGTTACTTACAGCATATCATAACGCGAAATGCAGTGGCCGTCCGGATTTAAGGAGACAGGGGTGGCAGGAATACTCAAGTTCTTTGAGTAAAAAGTGGGTTGGTCGACCCGTGTCGCAAGTACGACAAGAGGCAAATTGCGGAGCAAACCCGAGGCAGGAAAGGACCTCTCCCGAGGACAATCGCCCACCCTCGATCAACGACCACAACTCCGGATCGGGGTCCCGCTCAACCGTCATCTCCTTTATCAAACGCAGACCGGTCATGATCTTAGGGGAGATCGGCAAAGAGCCTTCCGCGAGCGCGTCCACCACCTGAAATCCGCCCAGTTCAATGACCCGGGCTTGCACAAATTTGCCCGGCTCCAGATGTCCGGCCAATTTGGAAGTGATTTTGCGTGAACTTTTTACTTTGGCGTTGATGCGGCCCAGATCCACGGAATACAAAACTACCCGGGAATCCAGATCGCCGTAATCTTCTTTATCTAAAACTATCGCCCTAGTGTAATGCTCAACCATCACCTAAGTATAGCTCGGTAGAAAATAAAAAACCCCGCAATCTTACGGGGTTTTAAATTTAATTCGGATACAGTTCCTTCATCAATTCTTCTGACTGCTCGTAGCTCAACTGCATCGCTGTTTCCAGATCGCCAAGGCGTCCCACGACTCCGCGACGCATAACCGTTTTTTCAAAGCGGCCCAGCTCCAGCGTCGGGATGCTGTAATTCGGAGTGATCACCACCACCCGGCCCTTACCCAACACTTTCGCTACCCCGTTCATGAAGTTGTCGCGCATCCGGATGAAAAGCTTGTTCTTGGACGAGATCTTAAACTCGCTGAACTCATCTCTATGGGATTTCAGAAAGTTATCGATCTTGTCGTTGATCGCGTCGTCCAACACCCGGCTGAATCCGGCAAACAACCGGCGAAACTTGTTGCTCTTGGGATAGATCTTGGGCACCGGATCATCATTGAGAACAATAAAAACGGTATCAAAACCGCTCATCCGATCCAGATGGAAATGGTAGCCGTCAGAATACCACTTTCCCGCGATCTCCACCGGCGGGAAAAGTCCCGTCAATGAACTGGAGGCCTTTACGGCCTGGAGGATCAGCTCCGGTTTCTCTAGGAACATCTCATCGCGGCTGGAAAGAATTTCCATCTTCCCGTCGGTCTCATTGTTCATCGCCAATTCCAGCTCGATCGGCGAGTCAATGATCTTCTGCGGGTCCAGCTTGCCGATCAGCATCAAGAGACCATCATCCTTATAAAAAGAATTACTGTCCAACCAAGAAATGGGATGGAACAAAAGTTTGGCCCAATCGATCTTGAAAATGTCGTGATGATGACCGTCGGCCATTTCTATCCAGCCCTTTTCCAGGGCATCCGCGCCGGACTCAACAAGCTTGGCGGCATTGATGGCGCCGACCGAAACTCCTTGGATCTTGGCGGGGATTTTTCCCCGTTGCCATAATGATTTGGCGATTCCAACCGCTTTCGCGCCGTTGAAACCGCCGCCGTCCAGCACCAGCGCGATCTTTTCTGACATGGCGGCTTCCTTTTCAAGGAGCGCTAACTACCCCCATAGTACAAAGACCGCGCTGATTGGTCAACGCGGTCTTTGATTCCTTCCTGTCTATTTTACTCTGCCTGAACTTTGATCTTTTTCGAACGCTGACGATTCAATTTAGGCAACCTGATGACCAAAACTCCATTCTTGATAGCGGCTTCGGATTTTTCCGCATCCACCTCCTGTGGCAGGATTATGGAGCGGGCAAAACGGCCCCAGTAACACTCCTGATAAAAATAATCCTCCTCTTTAATCCGCCTATCTTTCTCTCTTTTGCCTTTGATGGTGACGGATTCGCTGGTAATGGCGATGTCCAGATCCTCCGACTTCACGCCGGCGATCGGAGACTCCAGAACGATCTCGTCGGTAGTCTGGTAAAGATCAATGGTCAGCTGGCCCTCGTCTTCGTCCACCAGCTCTTCGGCGGCATCCGAACGACGCTCGCGCACCGCGGAGCCTGATTTCACCAGATCGATCTCCGGCTCAACCGGAGCTACCGGTTCCGTTTCGGCAGAACCTTCTTCTTCAATTATTTCTTCGTCTTCCATATAGATAGATATTTATTTTATAGCGCGCTTCAATTTTTCAAAATCATTCAGAACGAACAGCCCGATGAACATTAAAAAGATCAGAGGCAGGGCTACCGGTTCCGATTTAATTATAAGGTAGTTGAAAACGGCGTGCAACAAAGTGGCAACTATAAGGCCGAAGGCCAGACCGCCAAAACGGCTCTCGCCACGAGCGATCGCTTTCCCCCAATGATATCCGACCACACCGGAGGTCAGCGTGTGCAACAAAGTTGCGCCCACAAAACGCAAGGCGGCGGTTTCCAGTGGCCCGGGAGAACTGACGGAAAAAGTATTGGACTGAAATATGGAAGCGATATTCTCCACGGTCGCGAATCCGAGCGCGGCTACCACCATATAAACCATGGCGTCGATCGGTTCATCAAACTCCTTCCGTCGGCTGACCGCAAAATACACCGCCAGGAATTTAAAGATCTCTTCCACCGCTCCGAGCAGAACGAAGGAGATCAGGCTGTAGGTAGAAATACCCTGACCGGTCACCCAGTCATTGACGATGATCTGAAGTTGTAACACAAAAACCGTTACCAGCCCTCCGGAAAATAAAGTGTAGAGGATCAGTTTGAGCGGTTCAGGGTGGCGGATATCTTCTTTCAAATAGAAAATCAACCAAGCCAGGCTGGGTATCGTACCCAAAACTATCAAAAGTATTGTAGTGAACATTATTCCGCGGCGATCAGAGCGGAATCTTTAGGAAAGAGCTTTTGGTGCAGCTCTTCGGTGATGAACGGCATAAATGGGTGCAGTATCTTCAAAACGTCCACCAGTATCCCGCTTAATATCATTTTAACATTCTCGTCGTCGCGGTTTTTAGAGCTTTCTATATATTTATCGGCAAGGTCGTGCCAAACAAAATCATAGATCTTGTGCAGAGTTTGGCCGAAATCATAATTTTTTATCCCATTTTCAAGATCTTTTTTAACTGCGGCCAACTTTTCCAAAATTTCTTTGTCTTCCGCAGTCTCCGGCTTTACCGATCCGATCTTCAAGTCGCCGCACTTTCCGGAAATGAAGCGAGCGATGTTCCAAAGCTTGTTGGCGAATTTCTTTCCGGCAGCCAGAGCGGTTTCATCCCAATGAATATCCTGATTGCCCATCGCCTGCCAGATAATCCCGAAACGGGTGGCGTCAGCGCCGTACTTTTCTATCAACCCGATCGGATCAATACCGGTTCCTAAACTCTTAGACATCCGCTTCCCATCTTTAGTGAGGATGGTGCCGTGGATCAGCACATCCGGGAACGGCGTCTCGCCCATAAATTCAATTCCGGAAAAGATCATCCGCGCTACCCACAAGTTGATAATGTCGCGAGCGGTGATCAAAACACTGGAAGGATAGAATTTCGTCAGATCATCTTTGGAAAGTCCGGCGAACGGCCAGAGCGCGGAAGAGAACCAAGTATCCAAAACATCTTGCGACTGCTCCATCTCGCAATTCTTACACTCCGGGCATTTCGCGGGCTTATCGGCGGAAACAATGAACTTTTTCGGATCGGTTTTGCAGAAATAAACCGGTAATTGATGCCCCCACCAGATCTGGCGGGAAATACACCAGTCCCGGACATTTCCCAGCCAAGCCACATACGGCTTTTCAAAATTTTCCGGCAAAATCCGAGTTTTGTGGGAAGTAACGGCCTTCAGCGCTTCCTTTCCAAGTTTTTCCATCTTCAAAAACCACTGATCGCTTAACAACGGCTCTATCGGTGTGGCGCTGCGGTAGCAGATAGCGAGATTGTGAGTATAGTCTTCTATTTTCAATATCAAGCCGGCCTTCTCCAGCTCTGCGACTACCTTTTCGCGGGCTTCGGCCACCTTCAATCCTTCAAATTCTTTTCCCGCCTCCGCCGACATCTTACCTCTTTCATTAATAACTTGGATGAACGGCAATTTATGACGCTCCCCTATCTCGGCGTCCAGTAAGTCGTGCGCGGGCGTAACTTTAACCGCGCCCGTTCCGAAAGTCATATCAATTTTCTCATCGGCAATAATTTCTATCTCGCGGCCGACGATCGGCAACAAAACTTTTTTACCAACCACATTCTTATACCGCTCATCTTTGGGATTGACCGCCACCGCTGAATCGCCCAGCATCGTCTCCGGCCGGGTTGTAGCGACAACGATGTATTCATCGCTCCGACCTTGCGTCGGAGCAACGATCGGATATTTTATATGCCAAAGTTTTGTCTTCTCTTCCTTGTATTCTATTTCCAGATCCGACAAAGAAGTCTGGCAGGCCGTGCACCAGCTAACTACCCGCTTGCCGCGATAGATCCAGCCTTTTTCGTGATAGTGAATAAAAACTTCCTTAACTTTCTTGGCGTATTCTGGGTCCATCGTGAAACGGACACGCGACCAGTCGGCCGAAGCGCCTAACTTCTTCAACTGACCGATGATGATATTTCCATACTGTTCCCGCCACTGCCAGACTTTTTCAATAAATTTCTCGCGACCCAGATCCCAACGGCTACCGCCTTCTTTTTTTAATTGCTTCTCAACCACGCTTTGGGTGGCGATGCCGGCGTGATCAGTGCCCGGAAACCAAACGGTTTCGTAGCCGTTCATCCGGTGATAGCGAATTAAAATATCGGTGATAGTGGCATTGAGCGCGTGGCCCATATGCAAAGAGCCCGTCACGTTCGGCGGCGGCAAATGAATGGCGTATTTTTTCTTGGCCGGCTTCGGCTGAAAATACCCGCCGTCTTCCCACATTTTATAGATGCGGTCTTCGGTGGCTTTGGGATCGTAGGCTTTATCTAGTTCTGCCATACCGCTTATCTTACTTTATTTTTTGAAAATTAAAAAAGCCCCACTGCGATCTGATCGCAGATACTACCAGCCGAAATACGATTGCAAGCTCAAAAAGCCCGGGCCGGCAGTTGCCAGCACCAAACAAGCGGTCAGGATCATCAGATCCAGCTCGAAACCGTTGACCAGTTTCATGCCTTTTTTTATTTTCCAGAAAGTCGCTACCGTCATGTCGATCGCCAGAATTATTCCGGAAAACATCAAGCCGACACCCAATAGGACAGATAATCCTCCGAAGACTTCCGCGAAAGCCACGATCGTACCCCAAAAAGCGCCCGGCCTGAAACCCATCATTCCGAAATTAACTGCATTTTGCTTCAAGTTCTTAATTTTCGGCCAGCCGTGCGCCAAAAAGATGGCAGCGACCACCAGACGCATCGCCAACAAGGCCCAATCCGTAAATAAAGGAAACAGGGTGAGTAAATTCATATCTTCTATTATAACACGGCGTTTTTAAGCTTGTGAGCAGTCACAAACTTCTTTACAGCGCTCATCTGCCTGGAATTCGGGTGAACTTTCGGGCGTTTTATCTTGATCACTGAAAAAGCTTGCTCGGCCGACATATGTCGGTATAAAGCCAGATAAGCGGCAACTAGTGTTGGGGCTCGGCCGTGGCCGTGCTGACAGTGAACATAAACCTTTGAACCGGCCTCAACTAATTCATTCAGAAATCTGGTTCCCACTTCAAATTGCTTTAAAGTCGGAGCAGAATGATCTTTCACCGGCATCCAAAGGTAGTATTCGGCTCCGAAGGGAGCGTCAATACGGTTAGTTTCCAGTGAAATATCGGCGTGAATGCCTTTTTGGATCAATTCTTTCTTGAAATGCATCACGCAGCACTGATTGGAGCCGATATAGATCTGGTCATTGATCTTGGAAAATTCAAATTCCGCGCGAGTGTGTTTGGTTGTCATATCCATATATTATAGTATAATAAGGCGAACTAAGTTGCCGAGTGGTTCGCTTATGGCCTCATCGTCTAATGGCTAGGACAGCCCCCTTTCACGGGGCAAATAGGGGTTCGATTCCCCTTGGGGCTACAAATTCAAAACAGACCAGATGGTCTGTTTTGAATTTCGTGGCTTTGGGAATCGAACAGCCGCACCCCGTGTTGGAGAGCTTGGAGAACCAGAAGGTTCTCCAGACGGGGGTCGGGGTGCGGCGAAGGTGTTCGAAGCCGAGCGAAGCGAGTGCCC
>CAZDBT010000008.1:0-28893 GCA_964503795.1 uncultured Candidatus Saccharibacteria bacterium | reverse complement strand
GGCGAGAGTGAAGAAAACTTTTCCGCAGGAGAAAAGTTATTCTGTTTCCGAGAAGCTGTCTGGCCGAATATTTTTTTGTTATAATAAAACAATGCTCGCGATTCTCATTAGCCTAGCCTCTAACCTGGCCGCCCTGCTTATAGCGGAGCGCCTAATCACCGGTTTTTCGGTCACGCATGACTGGGTTGGTCTGGCGATCGTCGTTGTGCTCTTAGCTGTCGCCAACTCGCTTATTTTGCCCATATTACGGTTTGTATTGAAACCGCTGATCTGGCTGACGCTGGGGATCCTTGGTTTTGTACTTAACGGCGTCCTGATCTATTTGGTTGACATTTTCTCTACCGGCCTTACAATAAACGGATTAGTGCCTTTGGTATTAGCAACGGTAGTGATCGGGGCAACCAATGCCACGATCAGCTATCTGACACAGGCCTTCAAATAAAACTATGAATACCCATCAAATTATCGCTATTGCTCAAGTATTGGCCTCTGTAATATTGATCGCCCTGATCCTGCTTCAAGAACGGTCATCCACCGGCGGTTTGGGTATTTTCGGCGGCAGTGACGGCGGATTTTATCAGACCCGTCGCGGTTTTGAAAAAGCGATCTTTGGCTTAACAATCGTGGTGGCTTTTGCCTTTGCAGCGCTCGCCCTCTTAAACCTTGTTCTATAAGCTTTTAAAAATTTGGCAGTCGTTTTCCCAAAAAGAACGCCGAGTCTTCGGAGTTTCCCTTGGAGTTTTCGCCGTATCTTTTATTTCCTTCAGTCTGGTCTGGTATTACCAAGCCACCGAAGCCAAGCCGGTGGAGGGCGGCAGCTATATAGAAGGGGCGATCGGCCAGCCGATCGCCATTAATCCGACGATCGCCGGTGACAATGACGCCGACCGAGACCTGATCACTCTTTTGTTCGCCAGCCTTTATGACCTGGCCGAAAAATATACTTCGGATACCGATCAAAAAGTATGGACAATCACTCTGAAACAAAATTTGCAGTGGAGCGACGGCAACCCCCTGACCAGCGACGATGTGATCTTTACTATCAATACTACGCAGGATCCGGATGCCCGGTCTCCGCTCTTTGCCACCTGGCAGGGCGTGACCGCGGAACGGATAAGCGAGCGGGAGATCAGACTGACCCTGAAGAACACTTATGCTTTCTTTTTGGACAATATAAAGGCGCTACGCATCGCGCCGAAACATATTTTTGACGGCATTCCTCCCCAGAACTTTCGCTTATCAGAATTCAGCTTGAAACCGATCAGTAGCGGGCCTTATAAATTCGTTACCTATGAAAAACGGCCGGACGGCTTTATCGAAAAATATAACCTTATTGCCAACAAGCGCTACGCATTGAAAGCCCCATATATCCAGAACTTTTCCGTAAAATTCTTTGCCACGAAAACCGAGGCGATCAATGCCTTTAATATCAAAATGATCGACGGACTGGGCGGATTGGAGGCTAAAGACATAGAGAATCTGAAAATCAGTCATGAAGTTTTCGCCCCGCGACGCTCCCGGTATTACGCGGTTTTTTTGAATCCGAACACGAGTCTGGCCCTGAAAGAAAAGGAGGTGCGACAGGCTTTGTCGCTGGCCACCAATAATCAGCAATTGGTCACTGAATTGCTGGATGGCCAAGGCCAGATTGCTTATGGACCAATACCGCCCAGTGTTGCCGGTTATGACGCTTCGGTCTACGCGGGGCAGGAATTCTCTATAGAAAAAGCCGGCGCTCTATTGGATAAAGCGGGCTGGAAGCTTAATGACAAAGGGGTACGCGAAAAACTGATCCAAAAAAGCAAAGTGGCGCTGGAATTTGACCTGGTGCTTCCGGAGGCCACCTTCCTGATAGAAACCGCCAACGCGCTGAAAGAATCTTGGGCGCAGATCGGCGTAAAAGTTAACCCGGCGGTTTTGAAGTCCGCCGATATAATCAGCGGGATCATCAAACCCAGAAACTATCAGATGATCTTGTTCGGAAATACCCTAAATCGTACTCCCGACATTTTTTCTTTCTGGCACTCTTCCCAGAAATTCGACCCGGGTCTGAATCTGGCCTTATTTGGAGACAAGGCCGTTGATTCGCTACTGGAAGCAACAAGACAAACTTTAGACGCCACTACCACGGCGCAAAATCTTTCCAAGATCCAAAAGATCATTCATGACGCCTGGCCGGCTGTCTTCCTTTATTCACCAAATTATCTCTATGCCACCTCCAAAGATCTCGGCGGCTTTTCCGGCGATCTGGTGGCCTATTCCTCTAACCGATTTGATAACGTAAAAGATTGGTATCTAAAAACCGCGCGGGTGTTCAGATAGCGACTAGGGCCTAGCCACTAGCGACTAGTTAGAAGAAGACAAAAACTAGCCCAGCTCGCCTTTCAAGTCATCTAGGAGCTTTTTCGCTTTAGCGCTGATCCGTTTCGGAGTTTTGATATCCCAGTCAATATACAAATCGCCACGGCCACGGCCGCCGAAACGGGTCATTCCCTCTCCGGGAACGCGCAATTTATCTTTTAGGCTGATACCCGCCGGAATTTCCACGTGGAGTTTATTTCCGCCGATGGTGGGAATTTCGATCTTCTCTCCCAATAGCACCTGCATCAGGTCAACTTCTTTTTTAACGATCAGATCGTCGCCGCGACGCTCGAAAATCTTATGCGGGGCGATCCGGATCCGTACATAAAGATCGCCGGCTTCGGCTCCGCGCTCACCGGCTTCTCCCGCTTTAGAGATCTTGATCAGCTGTTCGTCGCTCAAGCCCGGAGTAATTTCCACCGGAATTTCTTTATTCATTAGTACCCGGCCGACGCTTTTGCAATTAGCGCAGGGCTTATTGGGAAGCTGTCCGGTGCCCAGACATTTTGGACAGGTTTTTACCTGCGAGAAACTGCCAAAAAAAGTATTGCGGCTTTCTTTTATCTCGCCGCGGCCGCTGCAGGTGGAGCATTCGGTAGTGCCGGCCGCCTTATCGAAGCCGACTCCGCTACAGGAATTACAAACCGAGTAGATCTTGGTTTTGATGCTCTTTTCCGTGCCGCGAAAAGCCTCCTCTAGCGTAATTTCCTGAATAAACTCCACATCGGAGCCGCGATTATAATTCTTCCGCTTCTTAACCCCCATTCCTTCAAAGAATGCTTCGAAAATTTCACTGACATTTCCCAGATCCTCCAGATTACTTGGATCAAAACCAAACTCAAACCCGCCTCCGAAAGGAGAACCATTTCCAAATGGCGATCCGCCACCCGGCTGGCCGTCAAAAACCCGACCAAAACGGTCAAATTGCTCCTTCTTTTCCTTGTTGGATAACACTTGGTACGCCTCGCTGATCTCCTTGAACTTGTCGGAATTACCGCCGGCCTTGTCCGGATGATATTGATGGGCTAACTTCCGATAAGCCTTTTTGATGTCCTCTTCGGTGGCGGAACGTTCTACTCCGAGTATTTTGTAATAGTCTTTCATTTAGCCTTTATAACTTTCAACTTTATGAACTTTTTACTTAATAACTATAACTTCTTTGTTTATCGACTGCAATTGAATTTCAAAGAATTTTATCTTCAAAAGCGCGTTGTAAATTACAAAGGCCAGCAGAACTCCCAGCCAGTTGGCAAAAATGAGAAAAAATTTCAGAAGCAGGAAGATCAGCAAGCCGGCGGCAACCAAGATCAGGTTCCGCACCAACGGCGAATAGTTCAGGATCTTCCCAATTGTCGATTTGTAAAGAATATCAATGATCTTGTCCCCGGCTTGGATCGGAATCTTTATGTAGCCGCTCAAAGTCCCGATCAAACGGCTGGTGGCCTGTTGGATCAGCTGACTCTTTATTTCCGGCGGAGCGAGCTTCAGATCATCGGGCAATAACCGGGCGGCAATTTGCTCCAACGGATCGCGGAAAGAAAAATTGGGAATATATTGCGCGAACAAAGGCTCCAAAGGCCGGACGGCGATCTCCAGGGTTTTTTTCAGCGAAGTCGGATCGGAAAAATTGAAAAGAGCGATGTAAGCCAAGATCGCAAAGATACCGATACCGGAAGAGGCGTAGCCGATCACCGAGTGCGCCGTGTGCCAGAATTGAACGGTCAGACTATTGCGAATATTTCGCCGAGTGTTTTGATAAGCGTACATCAGGATCGAAAAATTCAAAGCGATGCCGGAGAACAAAATGACCGTTGAATGCCCGAAGAATGGGATAGCGGAGGTCAGAACGCATAAGAACAGCCCCGTAGCTGCCAGCCGAAAATCGGCAACCAGGATATTGAAAACTATGATCAACGACAGCAAAATCAACCCGGCCACGGAAGCGATCAATAATGCCGGTAAAGAAGCCGCATTGGTAAAATTTTTGAGTAAAAAGCCGAACAAAACCGCCGAAATTATTAAAACGGCGATTAGAGTTAGCACCTTAACTGGAGGGTTATTGTGCATCGAAAGCTATTTTTAGTATACCATCCTACTTAGTTTCTATAAGTCTGGTACATGTACCATTCCTTTCCTACTTCGTTTCCGGGGATCCCGGAGGAGTTTGTCCACCTGGTTGCTGCGGATTGCCATACATCGCCTGACCGATCTTCTGGATCTCGGCAGATAGCGCGTCAGCGGCAGACTTTATCGCCGCCGCATCCTGCCCGTCCTTAACAGCCTTCACCGCTTCTATCTTTTTTCCGATCGCATCTTTCACATCGGCCGCAACCTTGTCCCCGGCATCCTTAAGAGCCTTTTCCGAAGCGTAAATTAAATTCTCCGCGTTATTCTTCGCTTCGGCTAATTCTTTTTTCTGCCGGTCCTCGGCAGCGTACTGCACCGCTTCGGCTTTCAGTTTTTCAATTTCTTCTTTGGAAAGACTGGTGTTCGCTTCGATCTTTATCGTCTGTATTTTTCCGGAAGCCTTATCCTTAGCGGAAACGCTTAAAATTCCGTTGGCGTCAATGTCAAAAGTTACTTCTACTTGAGGAGTTCCCCGAGGAGCTGGCGGCAGGCCATCCAAAATAAAGCGCGCCAAGGTTTTATTGCCGGAAGCGATCTCCCTTTCGCCCTGTAATACGTGAATTTCCACCGATGGTTGATTGTCGGCGGCCGTGGAAAATACCTGCGATTTAGCGGTCGGCACAGTGGTATTTTTCTCGATAAGTTTCGTGAATACTCCGCCCAAGGTCTCAATACCCAGAGATAGCGGGGTGACGTCCAACAAAAGAACATCTTTCACTTCTCCCTGTAGAATTCCGGCCTGAACCGCAGCGCCCAGCGCCACCACCTCGTCGGGATTTAAACTCTTATGCGGTTCGCGGCCAAAATATTTTTTTACCGCCTCCTGCATCGCCGGCATCCGGGTCTGACCACCGACCAGAACTATCTCGTTGATGGTAGAAATTTCAAATCCCGCTTCTTTGATGGTCTTATCCAAAATGGCGATGGACTTGTCAATCAGATCACGAACCAGCTCTTCCAGCTTCGTTCGGCTGAACTTCATCAGGAAGTGACGGGGTCCCGAAGCGTCAGATGTTATATATGGAAGATTGATCTCGGTTTCAAAGGAAACCGAAAGCTCATGCTTAGCCCGTTCAGCGCCTTCTTTCAGACGCTGGAGTGCCAGCGCGTCTTTAGAAAGATCCACGCCTTCGGTCTTTTTATATTCGGAAACCAGGTATTCTATGACTCGCTTATCCAGATCGTCTCCGCCCAGATGAGTGTCGCCGCCGGTAGATTTTACTTCCACGGTGTCATCCCCCACTTCCAGTACGGAAACATCAAAAGTGCCGCCGCCAAAGTCATAAACTACGATCTTTTCATTTTTTTGCTTGTTCAAACCGTAAGCCAGGGCCGCGGCGGTCGGTTCATTTAAAATACGGCGGACCTTCAGGCCGGCGATCTCCCCGGCGTTCTTGGTCGCTTGGCGTTGACTGTCATCAAAATAGGCCGGAACGGTGATGATCGCTTCCTCTATTTTTTCTCCAAGTTTAGCTTCCGCGTCGGCTTTCAATTTAGCCAAAACCATAGCGGAAATTTCTTCCGGCTTATACCAATCCTCTCCCATCTTTACGTCAACGCCTCCGGTCGTCGATTCTTTTATTTCATACGGCAGCCACTTTTTGTCGTTCTGAACTTCCGCATCGCTAAATTTCCGGCCGATCAGCCGCTTAACGGAAAAAATAGTGTTCTTCGGATTGGTAATTGCCTGACGCTTGGCCAATAAACCAACCAGACGCTCGCCCGATTTACTGACCGCCACCATTGAAGGTGTGATCCTCATTCCTTCGGCGTTTTCCAAAATTTTCGGGGCGCCTGCTTCCGTGACGGCGATCTCCGAATAAGTCGTGCCCAGATCGATACCAATTATTTTACTCATAGTTTTATTTTGAAATTTTTACTTTTGCCGGACGGACGACTTTTCCGTTCAACGAATACCCCTTACCAATCTCCTCAACTACTGTTCCCGGCGGATGCTCGGACTCCATCTCGCCAACCGCCTCCTGCGTTCTGGTGTCCAGGGGTTTACCAATGCCGGAATCCATCTTCTCCACGCCGTATCTTTTTAAAATTTCTTCCAGCTGGGATCTGATCATCGCTGTTCCCTTATCAGATTGAGCGGCGGATAACGCCAGGTCAAAACTATCCAAAACCGGGATCAGATCAAGAATGATGGAAGCGTGGGCGATCTTCACGAATTCCTGCGCCCGCATGGTCTCATCCTTCTGGTAATTGATCAGATCAGCTTTGGCCCGTTTCCAGCCGTTCAGATATTCATCCCGTTCTTTTTGGGCGCGCTCAAGCTCATTAACAGCCTCGCCTTTGGGTAGAGTAGTTTCTTCGGGCATTGGGGATATTATACGAAAATAAAAACCGACTGTCAAAAATTAGGCAAAGAATAGCTTAAAGCTTGGCGCAAAGAACTTCAACGCCGAATTTTCCGCTGATTGAATAATAGTTTTGCTTGAGTCCGGTCATAAATGAACCGGCGGGGCATTGCGCTGTCCAGTTGGCGTGTCCGCCGGCAGCAGTGCTATTGCCAACCCAAGGCGCTACTGAATCCACAGAAGCGGGATCCACTTTAGTTGAAGATACGGCTCCCCAAATGTTACTGTCGGCGGAAAGATCATTTGTGCCGATGGAAAAAACTCCCGCCGATTCTGAAAGCAACGAATCCCCCAGTGAAGTAGCGCCGGTCCATTTTGTAATTTTCCCGGTCGTGCCGCTACCCGTAAGGCCGGCTGCCGGCCAGCTGGTTTTACAACTACCGGCGATACAGATCTCGGTGCCGTTAATTTTACCGGACACATCCAATTTATAAGTGGCGCCGGCGAGAACTCCGATGCCGACATTTCCGGAAGCATTCTCTTCAATACCCGAATTGCCAATAGTTGTGGCGCCGGTGAACTTGGTTAATTTATTCACGGTTGGCGAACCGGTTGTTCCCAAACCGGCAGACGGCCAGGCGGCCCGACAGTCGGCGCCGATGCAAAGCCGGGTACCACGAGAGTCGCCGGAAACGTTCAGTTTATAGCCAGTTGAGGCGGAAATCCCAATTCCCACATTACCCGCACTGTCAGCATTAATAGCGCCGCTCCCACCTGGAGGAGTGGCGCTGGGATTAGTCCATCCAAAAGCCACGCCGGCAACCACTAGACCGGTTATGGTGAAAGCCGCGATATTGGTCCAGAATAAAGTTTTTTTAAATAGTTTAGTCATTTATTTTCATTATTGAACTGACTTAGCCCACTGGTTTTACCAATACACAATAATACAGCCCTTTCCGCCGGAGATCGCGCTACTGGTATCGGTCGTGTCCCCTCCATAACCGCCATTCCCAACTTTATATGAGATCGTTGAGCTAGGAGTGACGCTGACCCATCCCATGGCGACACCGCCGGCGCCTCCCCCCGAGCCCGTCTTATCAATCGTGGGGCCAGAGCCTGCTCCCGGTCCTCCTCCGGCTCCTCCGCCACAAACATTTCCGGGATTTCCAGCTGCTCCATTACTAAGACCGCCGCGCCCGCCGGCGCCGCGCCCATTGGATCCGCCATTGCCGCTGAAGCTATTGTAGAACTTGGTGCCTGTTGAGTCATCAGAATTGTCCACGGACTCATTATTGCCACTCCCGCCTTTTAAATTGGCGGTTCCACCAGAGCCGGTTCCTCCAAGACCGCCCAAGTCCATATGAGTGCCGTTAGAAGTCCCATTACCCGGATCACCTCCGGTGGCGCTTAAACTCATAAAAGAAGAAGATTTCCCGTTGTGTCCATTGTATTTATCGCCACCACCGCCCCCGCCTCCATAAACTTCCACATATAATTGGGTGACCCCCGCAGGAACCACGAAAGAACCCGTGTATTGATCGGTAGAAGCAGAACCAAGATGAGTGAGCATTGCCATACCATGCGAAACCGTAGAAGCAGCCTTCCAGCTAGCCACCCCGGAAGCATCCGAAGTCAGAACGTAATCCTTAACTGCTCCTTTTGGCAGAATTAGACCAAGCAGTTTCACCGTACCATTCACATCTAACTTGACGGTCGGAACCGAAATTCCGATACCGACATTTCCAGAAGGATCTGCCGTTATCGCGCCGCTTCCTGTCGGCGGAGCGTCTGTCGGGTTAGTCCAACCGAAAGCTACCCCGGCAACTACAAGTCCGGTGATCGTGAAAGCCGCGACATTGGTCCAGAATAACGATCTTGTTAAAAGTTTTTTCATACGTACTTATTATAACTTATTGGCATTCACACTGGATGTTACTGGCCCCCACGGTCGGTTTGCCGTTGCAGATATATTTCCCCTGGTTGGCGTCATAGGAAACAAAAGGCGTTCCGCTACCGGTGTATTTCAGAATTTTTGCCGATTTTCCGGCAGGACAGATCACCCCGCAAATGGCCGTTCCGGTAGTGTAGCCCGGTCCGCTTGAAGCATTGGCGGTACAGCCGGGGCCGTTACCGGATGTTCCGGAGCTGACACTAGCTGCTCCGGGCAGAGCCACACAGATACGCGGGCTGATCGATTGCAAAACGTATCCCTTGCCACAGTCAGCCGGAATATCGGCTATTTGCGACCACATTGTCTTTGGTGAAGTAAACGGCCAGAAACCGACCGCATAATTTGCAACGATCAAACCGCCGGCAACTATCAACAACGGCCAAAGGCCATGCTTTTTCAATAGGGTCAACATAGTATAATTATATTATAGCAATGTGGATAACTAAATCCCCAAAAATAACTTGGATCGATATCCTGAATCCGACCAAAACGGATATTGATTTTTTAAAAAAGCAGCACGACTTTCATCCGATCATCCTGGATGAGCTGTTGCATTTTTCCAGCCGTTCCCGGGTTGAACATGATACCGGCAACACTTATCTTTTCCTAACCTATCACTTGCCGATCTACGACAAAAGTCTGAAGACTTCCCGGAGAGCCGAGGTCGATTTCCTGGTCACCAAAAACAAAGTCATCACCGTCCACTACGAAGACCTGGAACCGATAGACAATTTTATGCGCACGATCAGCAATAATCAGCATTTCAAGAATCAATCTATGCAGGACACAGCGCGCTGTACCTATTATATAATCCAGGCGATCATCAGCTTCTCAATGCGCCAATTACGGCACGTAGAAGATAATATCCAGGAAATTTCCAAAGAGATCTTCAAAGGCAAGGAAACGCAGTTGCTGGAAAAAATTTCTTACGCCAAGCGCGATGTTCTGGACTACAGCATCATCAGCGCTCCGCAGGAGATCCTTTTAAATTCCCTGACCGAGTTCAGTGTGCGCTTCTGGGGTGAAGAGGTCCGCGTTTACATGGACGATCTGGGCGGAGACTATTCCAAGGTTACCCAGCACGTGGAAAATTATCGCGCCACTCTGGAAGCGCTGGAAACCACCAACGGTCAGTTGCTGAACGCGAAGACCAATTCGGTCATGCAACGCTTCACGATCTTCGCTTTCCTCGCCGTTCCGATGTCGATCTTCCTGTCGCTCACTTCTATCAGTTTCATCAACCAATACCTCGGCGCGCATCCGGCGACCTTTTGGTCCATCTTTGTATTGCTTGGTATAATAATGGTTACTTTGGTCGCGGTCTTTAAAAAACGCGGCTGGCTTTGAATGAAATATCGATATATCAAAATTTCGAAATAATAAATGGTCATCTACGACACCTTGTCGGGAGAAAAAAAACCGCTGGCGACAACCGGCGATAAGTTAAAAGTTTTCGTCTGCGGCCCGACCGTTTATGATTACGCCCACATCGGCAACGCCCGGACTTACGCGGCTTTTGATTCTATCATCCGCTATTTACGCTCTCAAAGGATCAAGGTTTTTTATCTGCAAAACGTCACCAATATTGACGATAAGATAATTAAAAGATCGGCGGAAGAGAAAAAACATCCACACACCATCGCGAATTTCTTTACCCGAGCCTACAAACAAGACATGAAGGCGCTGGGCGTTAATTCGGTCAATAAATACGCTAAGGCCACCGACTATATCCGTCAGATCGTTAAACAGATCCAGGCGCTGGAAAACAGGGGCCATGCCTATAAGATAGATGGCGAGGGTTATTATTTTGATATCTCCACCGTGTCCGATTACGGAAAACTTTCCCGGCGCACCGCCGAGCAGGCCGAGGATTCGATTTCCCGGATCGATGAGAGTATCCACAAACGCAACAAAGGAGATTTTTGCTTATGGAAATTTGAAAAACCCGGCGAGCCATCTTGGAACACATCGCTGGGTAAAGGACGCCCGGGCTGGCACATTGAAGATACGGCGATCACCGAATATTTTTTTGGGCCGCAATATGATATTCACGGTGGCGGCATCGACTTGAAATTCCCTCATCACGAAGCGGAGATCGCCCAGCAAGAAGCGGCTTCCGGGAAAAAACCAATGGTGAAGATCTGGATGCACGCCGGCCATCTTCTGGTAAACGGCGCGAAAATGTCGAAAAGCGCTGGAAATTTCATCACCATACGAGACTTTTTGAAAAAACATCCGCCGGTTTTATTCAGATATTTAGTTGCCAGCCATCACTATCGCTCCCCTCTCGATTACTCCGACAAGCTGGCCCAGCAATCGCAAAATTCCATCGCCAATCTGAAACAATTTTTGGGAAAGCTGTGGCTGGTGCGCAATCGTGAAGCCGGAAAATTAGATGTGGCGGATCTGCTGGAAAGATCAGCGAAAGTTTTTCATACCGCGATGGCCGACGACTTCAATACCCCCGAGGCGCTGGCGGCGATCTTCGGAGTGGTCAATGCCGTCAATCCCGAGATCTGGAATTTATCCCAACGACAAGCCGAAGTGGTCGCCAATTGGGTAATGTCCCTGCTGGAAAGCTTGGGTGTGGAGCTGAAATTCCCTCATATTCCGATGAAAATAAGGGGGCTGGCCAAACGGAGAAATTTATTAAGAACTAATCAACAGTTTATCCAAGCCGACGATTTACGTAAGCAGGTGGAAGCGTTAGGATACATAGTAGATGACACGCCGGCAGGATCGCTGATCTTGAAAAGCGACTAGCAACTAATGCCAAAGCAACCAAATCTAAAATTACCTCCCCAGAACCTCGAGGCGGAAAATTCCGTACTCGGCGCTTTGATGATCGACAAAAATTCGATCATTCAAATAGCGGACAACATTTCCGCGATTGATTTTTATCATCCCGGAAATGCAAAAATTTATGAAGCGATCTTTCATTTATATGAAAAGCATCAGCCTATTGATATTTCTACGGTCGCTAACGAATTAAAAGAGCGGGGCTCTCTGAAAGATATCGGCGGACTGACTTATCTTAGTAACCTAGTAGATTCGGTAACTACCGCTTCTAACATCGTTCACTACGCGCAGAACGTGAAGGAGAAAAAGATCTTGCGTGATATGATCCGCGCTTCCGCTGAAATTGCCGAGCAGGCCTTCAATCCCGACGGCGACCTTGAGCAGGCGATGGATAGCATTGAGCAGAAGATCTTTTCCATCTCCCAGCGTTCCGTGCCGCAAAAGTTCATTCACGTTAAAGAGGGTCTGCCAAAGGCCTATGAGCGGATGGAGCGGCTACACAGCGGCGAGAAGATCCTCGGCGGCTTAAGTACCGGCTTCCATGGATTGGACAACAAACTCTCCGGCCTGCGCAATTCCGATCTGATCATTCTCGGCGCCCGCCCGTCTCTGGGTAAGACCTCTCTTGCTTTGGACATCGCCCGCCATGTCGGCATCCGAGAAAATCAGCCGGTTGGCATCTTCTCGCTGGAAATGTCCAAGGATCAGATCATTGACCGTTTGATCTCGGCCGAATCGGAAGTGTCACTTTGGAAATTACGCACCGGAAAGCAAATGGATGAAACCGATTTCCAACTGGTACAAGAAGCGCTGGATAAATTATCTAAGGCGCCGATCTTCGTTGACGACACCGCTTCACCAAACATCCTGCAGATGCGTTCAATGGCGCGCCGCTTGCAAGCCGAGCATGGCTTGAGTCTGCTGATCGTGGACTACCTTCAGCTGATCCAACCCCGGACTCACTCCGACAATATGGTGCATCAGATCACGGAGATCTCCCGTAACCTAAAAGCTTTGAGCCGCGAATTGAATGTGCCGATCCTGGCTCTCTCCCAGTTGTCCCGCGGCGTTGAACAACGCGACAGCAAGGTCCCCCGCCTCGCCGACCTTCGGGAATCCGGTTCCATTGAACAAGACGCCGATATCGTGCTGCTGCTTTATCGCGAGGATAAAACTAAAGCCAATCCATCGCCGGAAGAGCAAAATATCGCCCAGGTGATCATCGCCAAGCACCGCAACGGTCCGCTGGGCGCGGTGGACTTGAGATTTGACCAGGAAAAAGCCAGCTTTAAAAATATAGACAAAGTTCACAATAACGCCGGTCAGGCTTAAGCAATGTTGCCCGAACCAATCAAAAAATTTGTTGACGCGATCGCGAAACTTCCGGGCATCGGCCCCCGTCAGGCCACCAGGCTGGCTTTTCATCTTTCCAACCAGGGAAAGGTGGACGTACTGGAGCTCGCGCAGGCAGTGCAAGGCCTGAACGCTCTGGCCGTCTGCTCAACTTGCTTTGCCACTACCCCCAACTCGGAGCTTTGCGCCATCTGTTCCGATCCGAATCGCCGGAGAGACTTGGTGGCGATCGTTGAGAAAGAAACTGATCTGATCTCGCTGGAAAAAGCGAAAAAATTCGACGGCCGTTATCTGGTGCTGGGTGAATTGAAAAAGGATGGGTTTTTAACCAACATCCAGAAATTACGGCTCCACACTTTGAAAAATGTACAAGAAGCGATCCTGGCGATGAATCCGACCACTTATGGCGATATCAATGCCTCGCTGATCGCCCAGGAGCTGAAAGATTCCGTTGCCAAACTTACCCGCTTGGGCCGTGGCATCCCGACCGGAGGAGAAATTGAGTTTGCTGACGAAGAGACCTTGGCTAGCGCTATTGACAATAGGTCTTAATTAGCGTATAATCTCAACTAGAAACCTCATTTAGAGGAGGGCGCTTTGAAAAAATCTTCGGTAGGATTGCAGGTGTTCGCGTATATCGGTTTCATTTCCGGACTGCTGATCGTCTCGATAGGATTGGCGGAACTGTTCATCGCCTGGCGGTGGGGACTGGGCGCCTGGATGACGTCCGTTGGCGCCTTGATCGCTTTCATTTTCGCCATTTTCGTGAGCAACTTGGAAAGGACCGAAGAGGAAGGACGCTTGCCGGAAAAGCCGAAAGAAGTACAATCACAAGGTGGACATGACTGCTGCGACAGCGAGTCTGGCTGAGGGAGTACTTAGCCTCTGCCGTCGGCAGATCGGAACAAAGCAGTTCATTTGAGAGTTCAGCCATGAAGCGCGCGATCGGAGTGACGTTGCTGCTCTGCGGCGCCGCTATCTTGTACGGTGGAGCTGTGAAGTTCTTCCGCTACGGATACGGCCTCGCGGGATCAGCAGATTCGCTGGTGGTTGGCGGATTAATGCTGGCCATCGGACTGACGCTGGCTCTGCGAAAACTCTGGCCGGCGAGAAAGTAAAAGGGACCCCACGGGTCCCTTTTTTATTCCAGCTTTTGGTACCCTCGGGCAATCACTTCTCGGAAACGGCGTAGTCCGCTCCTGCGGCGGACTCGCCTCAGTCTCGCTCCAACGCTAAAGACCAAGCCGTTGGAGCTACGACACGTTCCTTAAAGTAATTGCCCTACGACCAAAAGCCGCCCATCTTGGGCGGTCCTTTGTTACTTAATGTTCGTTATTTCCACTTCGGTGAACTTCTGGCGATGGCCCTTTTTCTTGCGGAAACGGGTCTTGGAGCTATATTTAAAAACGATCACGGTTTTCGCGTGTCCCTGGCGCAGCACCTTCGCCTCCACTTTAGAATCGGCTACATAAGGAGCGCCGATCTTTACGTTTTCTCCGTCGGCAACCAAAAGAACTTTATCAAAAACCAAAGCATCCCCGGCCGGGATCTCTAATTTCTCAATTTTCATTTTTTGCCCGGGCGCAACCTTATATTGCTTGCCGCCGGTCTCTATAACCGCGAACATTTTAGTTAATGACTATTATATTCGAAACATAGATTAAAATCAACAGGTTGAGAAATAGGCTGGCGAAAGGCATCAAAAACGCGATCGTCCGGTCTCTTTTCAGCAAAGCGGAAGCCAACAGCGCGTTGATCAAATTGATAACCAGAACTACAAGCATCACTCCCCAGACTTCTCCGGCGGCGCTAATAAAACGGGTTCCGTGAATGCTGTCCAGCCGGACTACCAAAAAATTGCTTGTTTCGCCAAAATGGATGTAAAATAAAACAGCGGCAATCGCCAACAACAAGAAAGCGGAGGCGAAAATTAACTTGATGAACATATCTTTCATTATACCGGCTCGCAATGAAGAGGCCTATATCGGGAAGACGATAGAACATATCTTAGGGCAACCCGAACAGTTGGTCAAAGAGATCATTGTTGTTGACAACAACAGCACTGACAAAACTGCCGAGGTGGCGGCCGCGTATCCGAAAGTAAAAGTTCTGAAAGAAACCGTCTCCGGCACGAATCGAGCTCGTCAAAGAGGCGTCGATGCCTCTTCAGGAGACATCGTCGGTTTCATTGATGCCGATAATTGGGTCGCTCCCGACTGGAGCAAAACCGCCATTGAATATCTCACCAAACCGGGAGTTGTCGGAGTAGCCGGAATTTATGACTACCGCGACACCGGCCCGATCGCCCGTTTCTTCACGCTCTACGGATTCTTGCTGATCGCCTATCCGGTTTATTGGCTCGTTCATAATTTATTGCGTTTGGGCAGTGTTGTGCAGGGCGGTAATCTGGCGGTACGCCGCGACGCGCTGGAAAAGATCGGAGGCTTGGACGTGAACTATGTTTTTTACGGCGATGACGTGAATACCGGCAAACGACTGCGGAGGGTGGGCAAAGTGATCTTTACGCCGCGATTAGTCACCAGCGCCTCCGCTCGAAGATTCAAAAAGCATGGCTATTTCTCTACCGTCAGCCGCTATTTCCTAAACTTCGTCTGGGTGATCTTGTTTGACCGGCCTTTCGCAAAGTAAATCGTTGTGTTATAAATTTAGCGGTTCCTTGAGGAGAAAAAGATGGAAGACGTTCTGTGTCGTATCACTTCCTATCCAGCCAACGCGAAACCTCCGGATGGAGACCTCTTCTCCGACCTAATGGCAACTTGGGGAATGCTGTCCAATGAAGTTTCTAAGATGTTTGACCGAGGGGCGGTAAATGATGGCTTACTTAGCTGGCAGCTCAACCTCCGCTGTATTGCTCCGGATAAGGCCATGATCGAAGCTAGCGTGGTGCTGATAAGGGAGTCGGATCTAAAAAATGCGACCTTAGTCAGACATAACGCGATCATTGCTCAAATGCAATGTTGCGACATCCGAATTTTCCCTAACGGGCGTCTGCGTCTTAAAGGCGTGACTTATATTAACTGCGCGGATGACGCCGCTGCGGCCGTGATCGCTCAACTGTACTCCACCCGCTCTTAAGCGGGTTTTTTGTTAAAGCCTGGCGGAATACTTTTGGACGACTTCCCATAGAGCCGCCATATCCGAACCGTCCACCGGCTGGCCCGGCGGCACCTCTTCTTTGAAAGGATTCACTTTCGCGCCGTATTTATGCAATTCAAAGTGCAGATGCGGGCCGGTAGATTGGCCGGTAGAACCAACGTAGCCGACCACCTGGCCCTGCTTAACCTTAGCGCCTACCCGGATGCCCTTAGCCAAACTGGAAAAATGACCGTAAATTGTTGAGTAAGTTTCGTTGTGATGGACGGTTACCGAAATTCCATAAGGTCCATTCCAGCCGGCTTGGATGACCGTGCCGTCACCCACCGATACCGCCGGCGTTCCGTAGGCCGCGGCATAATCTATTGCCCGATGAGGAGACATAACTTTCGTGATCGGATTAACCCGGCCGTAGCTGAAACCGGAACTGATGTATTTATATTGCAGCGGAGATTTTAAAAATACTTTTTGCAGCGCCGCGCCATTCTCATCATAATAACCGGCCTCCGTCTTCTCTCCTTTAAAATAAAAAGCCTTGAACTGTTCGCCGTTATTTATAAAACTCGCCGCCAAGATCTTTCCCGGCATCACATAGCCACCATCCAGGTAACGCTCTTCGTAAATAACCTTAAAGCTGTCTCCTTCCTGAATATCCGTGGCGAAATCGATCTGCCAGGCGAAGGCCTCGGCCAGAGCCAGAGCTAATCGCTCGTCCAATCCGGCATTGATGATCGTTTCGTAGAGCGATTTTGAAATAACGCTGCCGGCTGATTTTTCTTTTAGCTCATAAGGGATGGCTTCGGTCTTAGCGCTCCAAGTAGGATCCTCGCCTTCCGCCGGTATTTCCGCTTGGGCGATCAAGCGGCTGTCGTTGTCTATTTTATAAACCAACTTCTTCAGACCGCCGGCGGCATTATCAAAAACCAGCGCCAGCTCCCGGCCGCTGACTATCTTCGCCAGATCATATTTATCTTTAGCGGCCGCCAGGATCTTTTGCGCAGTGGAAGTGGCGACACCATATTGACTCGCCAGCTGAACAAAATTCGCTCCGCTGGGAATAGAGATATGCAACGTCTGGGTCGTATCCGGCTGCAGGAACGAACGGGGTGTGAAATGGAAGATCGCGGCGGCGGTAATGCCGGCCAGTAACAGACCGATAAAAATTATTTTTGCGCGTATCATTGACTTTGAAGTTTTCTACTACAAAATCTAGTGGTCCGGCTCGGCAGGTTTAGAGATTTCCAATTCCTGTTCTGGCTTGGGATTTACCGGAACATTCACTTCGTTCCGAAACTGCTTATCAAAATCATTGTATAGCTCCTCTTCAACCTTATCCAATTCGCTGGTCAGGTCGCCGGACTCCTGTTCGTCGGCTTCGGAAAGAAGGCTTTTTAGCTTAGCATCAAACTCCGCGCCGGCAACCGACTCATCATGTCCTTTTTGCTCCTCCTCTTTCAAGATCTTATTTCCCTTCTCAATATGCTCGGCCAAACGCTGGCGGGCAATTTCTAGCCCGTGACCATCTCCTCCCTTGGCAGCGAGCTCCAATTGCAGCTCGGAGATCCGCTCTCCGGCAAATTGCAGTTGGAGCATCGCTTTAGCCTCCGGAGCGAAGGTAAAAAATTCTTGGATCGCCTCGCCCCAGCGGTCCAGAAAATAGAAAAAGTTGGAGGGCGTCAATCCGGCCGGTGGCAAAGAAGCCGCTCCGTGAGCCATCGCGTCACCTGCTCCACATACCGATCCCAATAAAACCAAAGCGATGAAGATGTGCTTTAGCCTGCGCATTGCTCTTATTATACCAACCAACATCTATTTTGGTATAATAAACCCATAAGGTCGAATAAAAAATAAATTTTCAAAAATTAGAATTATGGAAGGTGAAATGATGCCGGGACAGGGTGGGCGCTGCAAATGCCCACACCACAGTATGAAAGCGATCTGGATGATCCTCTTGGGAGGTCTCTTCCTCTTAGGCGCTTTTGGCGTAATCGGCGCCCGCGTAGTAGAGGTCGGATGGCCACTCATCGTAGTCTTGGCCGGTCTAACCAAGTTGACCAGCGGAATGGGCATGTGCAAGTGCTGTAACGGCGGACAGTGCGGAGGCGGAAAGTGCTGCTAAGTGTCCCCGCAATTAAAAAAACCACCCTTTAAACGGGGTGGTTTTGGTTTTAGACCTTGTTGCCGGCAGGAGAAACGGCATGGCAGCAATCAATGAACCGCTCATTCACATAATATACTTGATCGTGTTCTTCGTCCTTTTCTAAATAATGACCGCCTTGAAGTTCTCGGAGTCCTCTGGCGACCACCCCCTCAATGACGTCCCGAACGTTTTCGGCGATACTTCGTCCCCTGCCAAAAAACTTTTTCAGGTCATCCTCGATGAATGGCTGCCAGCCGTCTTCGTGCTGACAATAACGAACGATTGCCCGAGCAACTTCTTTGGCCTCCCAACTTCCAAACCCTCCGGCAAACGGCTGATCGGCCTTGATCTGCTCCGGAAAAATCTGGTAGGAATTCCAGGGCGGGATTTTCATAGTCCGGCTCCTTTCTAAAAAACGTTCTGGAAGATTTATAACACAGCAACTCGCTGATTTCAACCCCGCAAAGCTGGGCGGCTTAGACGACAGGATGCGACAGCAGAGTGATCTTCATCTTTAGGATCGTCCCCTGCGCGAACTCCCAGCAGGCGCCGATAGACTCCTTCCAGTTTGGCATGAAGACCAATTCAGAGATAGAACCCGACTTGAACAACGGCAGATAGAAATCGTAGAGAATGGAGCGCTCAATGCTCCGGTCCCGGCAGGCGGCGCGGATGCGCTGCATCGGCGGCTCGAACGGCATCTGGTCAAACACATGACGCCCCTTCTTCTGCATCGCCTGGATGTACCGCCGGAAAACCATCAGATTCTCCTCCACAGAACCAAGTCCGCCGGTGGAGATCGGGCCACAAACCTGAACAACCGGCCGCGGCATGCGATGGATCACCATAAAAGCGACTTTGCACAGATCCGGAATGGTCTTGGCCAGCTTGAGCTTCTCCGTGTCCGATTCTTTCCAGTACCTCGCGGTTATCTTGTTCAACACGCGATCCTCAAAGATTCTGCTCTTAAACTACATCAAACTTTAACCGATGTCTATGATCTTTTTCTTGGTAGTTTGGCCGATCACGATCCGCAGACTCGAAACCGGAACTTTAAAATAATTAGCCAATGTTTTTAGAATTGCGTGGTTCGCCTTCCCCTCCACGGGCTGCTCCTTTACCCAAACCGTGTATTCCGTATCGGAAAACTTCTCAACTTTTTCTTCCCTGGCGCCGGTCTTAGCCGTTACCACTATTTTCATCCCGTTAGAAGCAGGGTGCGCCTGAAGGGCGTACCCGTGATACACAGATTAACTTCTTATTAACGACCGGATCCATTACTGAGATATGCATAGTTATTTAGATTGGCTGCTTCTAACGGGATTCGCTCAATCTATTCCAACGGCCGGGCGGCGTTGCGATATGCGCAGTAGTCGCAGGCGTCTCCGGAAGCCGGATTAGTATCGCTCATTAGGCATTTCTTTATCTGTACCAAAGTCTCGGGTATCCAAGATGGGTCCCCGGTATATGGCAGGAGTTTGACATCAAATTCCAATTTGGCGTCAAAGGCTTCGCGGTCGGTTTTGCCGTTGCAATAAACAAAATAGCCGGTTGGCGAGACAGCAAAGCCATTCTGGCGGAAAAGCCATTGATAAACCTCCATCTGCCGTTTGTAGCCGATCTGCCAGGCGGCATCAAGGTTGACTTCGGTCTCTTTGGAAGTGGCTTTGTAGTCAACAATAATCAGCTCGCCTTTCGGATTTATCCAGGCGTCATCAATACCGCCGGTGATCAGAAGATTGCTCGCCGGATCTACGTAAGTAATTCCGCCGCGTAGAGCATCGCGCCACTCTTCCATTTTCGGATGATGGAATGGAATAGCATCCAACTTATAGGCCTTCATCAACGGATGAGCCGAGCCTTTCGCCCGGTGCAGATCAAATTCTTTTTTCAGAAGCTTATCCACGGCGGAGTTCAGCGCGAATGGAAAACCCGGCGGCTGGCCGACGCCCAGACGGCGGTCAAAATAAAAACAGCGCGGGCAATTCAAGAAAAGGTCTATTTTAGAACGACTGATACGGAATGGCGCCTGTACTTTCGGATCAAACAAACCCTTGGCTCTTTTGGGATTGTAATATTCGGACATTCCACCATCTTAACATTGATATCAATGACAACCAATCCTTATTAAAAATAAAAGCCCGACTTTTGTCGGGTTTTTAAGGACAGCAACGCTTGTTCTCTGGCCCAGATCGGGAAGGCGGATCGTTCTGAACCGGAGGCGGGCCATCTGGCTTGGATAGAGGCATTGGCTCCTTGTGAGCGCGGAAGTGGTGCGCCCGGCCCTGAAAGCAAACCGGACACAAATAAGCCATTTCACCCGCAGGCATTAGTTCGGGACCCATACACAAGTGTGTTTCTTGAGTATTGCCGCAGTCCTTACACGGCCTCGAATCATCGTGTTCCGGATCCTGCATCTGACCTCCTATTGATCAGGGAACTGTTAGATACATTAAACTAAAAATCGCTTACCGCCAAGTGATCTCACTCCTTAAATTTTGCGGCGCATCCGCAATTTCACGGTTTCAAAACCCAGCTTTTTCCAAAACTCTATCGCCTCGCCATTTCGCGAGTCCACATTTAACTCAATAAAATTAACTTTCTTTTTCCCGAACCACTCCAGGGCGCGGGTAAAAAGCCGGCCGGCAATCCCCTGCCGGCGGAACTTTTCGGCCACCAAAGAATCGTAAACTATACCGATCTTTTTTTCGGCCGAATATTCCGGCCCGGTTTCCACGCCAACCCGGATATAACCCGCAACTTTTTTGTTTCCTTCGGCAACAAAAACCTGCATTTCCTGATCATCCAACCAACCGCCGAGCATCTCATCCAAATTTTTATAATCCTCCGCGCCACGATAAAAACTATCCAGCGAATGGTGCAGGTCGGTCATTTCTTTGACAAGCTCCGCCAACGCTGCAATATCCTCTTTCTTGAACGTCCGAATTTCCATTACGGTTTTATCAGCTTGTAAATATTGTCGTAGTCGGAAAAAAACTCGGCAGAACGCTTCACGCGCGGGCGGGCCAACGTGTTAGGTAAAATCCTTTCTATCTTCCCCGGGGCGGAGCTGATCACCGCTATCCGGTCAGCCAGTTCCAGCGCTTCATCTATCAAATGAGTCACCATCACGACAGTTACTTTTTCTTTCGCCCAGATTCCCAGCATTTCCTGCCGCAGCGCTTCAGCGGTGAAGGAGTCCAACTCGGAGAAGGGCTCGTCCATAAAGATGACTTTCGGGCTGGTCGCTAGGGCGCGGGCAATACCCACGCGCTGACGCATTCCTCCAGAAAGCTCTTTGGGATATTCATCGCGGAATTTTTCTAGCCCCAACATCCGCAGTTTGGCTTCTACGATGGCAGCAACTTCTTTCTTGGGCCGGCCTCTAGCCACTAAACCCAGCGCGATATTGTCGGCAACGGTCATCCAAGGGAAGAGAGCGAACTGCTGGAAAACAAAAGCTATATCCGAACGGCTCATCCCCGGCCCCATTTCTACTTTTCCGGAAAAATCTTTTTCCAAACCACTCATCAGGCGCAACAGAGTAGATTTGCCGGAACCCGACGGCCCGACGATCACGAAAAATTCACCGTGATTTATTTCCAGATTGATATTCTCCAGCACATGTAAAGTTTTCCCTCCAATCGGGAAATGCTTGGATACATTCTTTAAAATGATAGCGGGTTGTTGGTTCATTCTTCAAATTTCTGATGGCCCCAATCCAATAATGGCAGCCAGATCAGCTTGTTGATGGAAAATATTACCAGCAAGAAAGCCAGGACGCCCACGGCGGTGATGGTCGGGTTAGTGGAAAAGGTCTGATAGAACTGACCCAGACCGGCCTGCAAGCCCACGATTATCTCGGTAGCGATCAACGCTTCCCAGCCGTCGCCCAGTCCGATGATAGATCCGGTAATTAAGCCGTTGAAGCTTATCGGCAGAAGGAAGTACCAGACATATCTCCAGCCGCGCAATCCGGAGATCTCGGCCGCTTCTTCCCAATCCCGGCGGATCAGTTTCAGCGAACTGATCACCGAAAAAAACACCGGCCAGATTATCGCCAGAATCAGAAAAGTTATCACTGTCAGATCGTTCTTGCCCCAAAAAGTAACGGCCAGCGGCAAAATGGCGAAAGTCGGCAGGCTCTGCAATACGTCAAAGATAGGCAGAGCAATCACCGCTCTGCGACCACGATAAAAAAGGATGGCGCACAACCAGCCCAGCGCGGCGGCGATCACATAAGCGATCACCATCCGGATCATGGAAACCGATCCGTCACGGGCTAGCTTGAAAGCGCTTAGTCCGGTAATACTGGGCAGAAAAAGCATCACTACCAGAGGCAAGGCAAGAAAAAACAGCGTTGCCAGAACATGCATCCGCGATTTGTAGATCATCTTATGGCTTGGTTTTGCCATAAGGATATTATAGCAGTCGGGACTTAGTTATGAAGGTAATTCCAAATCCAAGCCAGAACATTACCAGCGATGTAACCAACAATAGAAGTAACGACCACTAGCAGAGCGGCTGTGCCGAGGTGGAAATCAAGCACCGAAATGACCGGATTGATCATGTGCAGATTGAAAATAAAATCCATCAACGGCTGCGCCCAGCCCAACGCTATCAGCACCGACCACATCGCGTGCATCAACCCCAGAAACAACCCAACCGCCAACCCCGCCTTATTCGCACTGATTTTGTTTGTCATTAGTTCATTATAACAAACGGCGCAACCCGCAACCGGATAAATAGAATTAAAAAAACCGCCTCATGTGGGGCGGTTTTTGGTTTCCTCATCCATCGCTTTTCGTAAGTCATCGCCCACCGCTTTCCAATCGGAGGCGATCAGCTCTTCATCGGTACCGAATCGCTCTTCGTAGGTAGGTGACGGCGGAGGGCAAATTTGCAAAACACTTCCGGCGCCTTTCAGAAAACCGGCTAGCCATCGCGGAAGTTTTATCTTCATCTCAACTTATCCACCGTCAGCCGGAAACGGCAATAATGCTTAATATAATTATTCCTTAATGGCTCACCATCGACAATAATATGACCGGTGATCTGGATAGCCATCACGATGTTGGCGTATCCGAATCCGATGACCGCGCAATTTTTCCCGATGGACAAATTTTCCAGCGTTACCCGGTATTTTCCCGAAAGCAGGTCTCCCGGATCGTTTAAGCTGTACCCGCCGAGTAAAAGGCCGGGGAAGGTTTTGCCGTTCGGTATACAAGGTACCCACTTCACTTTTTTTAATCGCGAGATCAGATCCGCCGGTCCAAACCGATGAACCGAGATCTTTTTGAAATTATCAGTCATGGTTGGATTAACCATGGATGGGACAGGTGCATTTGCAGTTATGCGCCGGTGGCGCAGTAACGATCATTTGTTCCTTCTCCACATCGATCGCGGATGATGGCCTGGCGGGAATAAACTCCCCGCAACGGCATCTCTTGAATGCGCCTTCGCAATCAGACATCCGGACCATCCCGCAGACCTTGCAAGCGTTGAGAGAACTTCGGTAGTCATGCGGCGTGTTGTCTTTGCAAATCGGGCAGAACGCCATTGCATCAAACGTGTGACTCATCCAGCCTCCTTTAATGAACCATCAATAAACTAACCCACTACTGGTATTCTATCAATATGACCTGGTTCGTATATATGGCGCTCTGCGCCGACAAAAGTATCTATACCGGCATCACCACCGATGTAAAACGCCGCTTGGCGCAACACAAAGCCGGAACCGGCGCTCGCTACACGCGGGCCAGACAAATCAAAAAAATTCTTTATACCGAAAAGCGCAGAACCCGCAGCTTGGCCCTCAAACGAGAAGCGGAGATCAAAAGCTGGCCACGAACGCAAAAGTTAAAATTCCTGTCACAGCCAATTCCAAAAGCGGAGTAAGACCAACGCCATAAACCAGCGGCATCTTAGGGCCATACTCCCAACGGCCTCTGGCAACGGAGATCTTTTCGTCAACGAAAGCGAAGGTCAGCGCTATTGTGGCGAACAAACCAAGCTGTGCCCAGTTGTCCAGCGGATTAACGTTCCGGAAAATGATAAAAGTAAAAAGGTAAAAAACGGAGATCCAAACCCCATCTTTCACCGACATTTTCAGTAAAAGTTTGGTAAGAGTCCCCCATTTCATCGTCCAGCAGGTTTTATAAAGCATGCAATGCGAAAACTCCCAAACTACGTTGATTAGGAAGCTAATAAAAAATATTTTCAATAAAATTATCGCCATATTTGAAATTATAAAGCATTTATCGTACGATTTGTAGCAGAAAATTGCCAGGGAGATAATGTAGTGACCAAAGACTCCGCACAGAAACAGGTAGAAAAAGCGATCAACGAGGCGCTCCAGACTTATGAAAAAGAGTGTAAAACTAGCGCCTGCTGTGATCCTTCGCCGGCGAGCAAGATCTATGAAGCTCTGAAAGCCAAAGGAATGATCAGGCCGCCCGTTAAAGAGGCTCGATAAAAAATCCTCCGGCCCACTATTCCCACTCTAATCTCTGCCGCGATGCGGCAGATTTTATTTTAAATAAGAAATAATGTTTACTTGATCAGCATCGCGTCGCCGAAGGAGTAGAAATGGAACTTTTCTTTGATAGCCAAGTTGTAGAGATCAACCAAATTCTTTTTGGATTTTTTTTGAAGTAAAAATGCCTGCGCCAACATCATTAGAGAAGTTTCGGGCAGGTGGAAGTTGGTGATCATGGCGTCGGCTATTTTGAATTTGTAGGGCGAGCGGATGAAAATTTGGGTGTCGTCAACTAGCAACCTAGCCGCGCCGGAAAGGATCTTGGTCGCTTCCGATTCCAGAACCCGCACAGCCGTAGTGCCGACCGCAACGATCGGCCGGTTTGCCTGCTTATATTTTCGGATCTGGCTTATAGTACCGGCCGGAATACTCAAAAATTCTTTATGCAATTTGTTTGTAGCTAAACTTTCGGGCGAGATCGGAGCAAATGTGCCAAGCCCAACGTTCAGAGTTACAAAAGTTTTTTTGACGCCGGCTTTTTCCAGTTTTTTGAAAAGTCGGTCGGTGAAATGCAGCGAGGCGGTCGGAGCGGCCACCGAAGAAGGTTTCTTCCCGAAAACAGTCTGATATTTTTGTCGCAATTCTTTTTCGGAAAGGCCGGAACCTTTTATATACTTCGGGATCGGCGTTGTGCCTTTTCTCTCAAGGATCGCCGGGATCTCTTTCGCCGGAAATTGCGGTTGGAAATAAAAAATATTCTTGTGATGTCCCAGTACTTTTAAGGACTTGGTTTTGTCCAAGAATAATTTTGAACCGACACTCACTTTTTTATCCACTAACGCCGGTAACGGCCCCGCTCCCCGCCACTCGTTCATCAAAAAGAGCGCTTCAACCTTCCCGCCGGTCTCTTTGGTGAGAATGACACGCGCCGGCACGACTTTCGTATCGTTCAGCACCAGCAGAGAGTTTCGTGGAAGATATTTATCCAAATTAAAAAATCGGTCGAAAGTTATTTCGTCTTGCGCGGTATCGTAAACAAAAAGCCGGGCCGAATCCCGCGGACTGGCCGGCCGTTTGGCGATCAACTCTTCCGGTAAGCTATAAGCGTATGAATAACCCGGCATGGCCAAGATTATGCCATAGATTACTTAAAATCCAACCCGGCAATGCTAAACTTATTGAATCCATCCGATGATCTCTATTATCATTCCGACTCTCAACGAAGAAACAACTATCGGCGCGACGCTGGCCGCTCTGAAAACCAAACTCACTCTCCCGCACGAGATAATCGTATCGGACGGCGGCAGCGATGACACCACGGTCAAAATAGCGAAGCGATACACGCCTAATGTCGTGATCCATTCAGGCGCGCGTCAGACGATCGCCCAAGGAAGGAACGCCGGCGCGAAGCGAGCCCGCGGAGAATTCCTGGTTTTTCTGGACGCTGACTGCTCGCTGGAAGATCCGAATGCATTTTTTAAGACCGCGCTGGAGATCTTTGAACAGAACCCCCCCCTCGTAGCGTTAACCGGACCGATCCGGATACTTCCGGCAACAGCTACCAGGGCTGATAAATTCATGTTCCCGATCATCAACCGCTCCTACCGTTTGATGAATAATGTATTGCATTTCGGCATAGCGATGGGCGAATTTCAGATGATATCGCGATCCGCGTTCGATGCCGTGAAAGGATATCGGGAAGATCTGCCGGCGGGCGAAGACGCCAATATGTTCTACCGGCTTTCCCGGATCGGGAGAACCCGGATGGATCCACGGCTGGTGATTTTTGATCCGGGCAGAAGAGTGCACGCAATAGGCTGGCCCCGCCTGCTCCTTACTTGGTTTATGAATATGACCAGCATCGCTACCGTGGGGAAGGCATATTCAAATGAGTGGAAAGTGATCAGATAGGGCTTAATCTATTTGATGCCGCATACCTTTTTTAAAGCCGCCAGATCATCTGCCGTCAACTTTCCGTTCATGCCTTCATTGAGGTAATACATAACAGCTTTTGGATTATCAATATGCCCCAGCCCGAGGGCGTGTCCAAACTCGTGAGCTAAAACCTCCATCAGCCGACTTGTGTCATCAAATTGGAAAATATTAATTGCCGTTCCGCTGATGCCGCTCGTATACTCACCTTCTCGGAATTGCTCACCGGCCGACGCGCCAACCGTGTTGTATTTATCTACCTGAAGATTGAGCGTGAGAACTAATTTATTAAGAACCAGTTCCGCGGAACGTATAGTATCGACCAATTCATTCAAAGAGTTTTGAGCTTGCTCTATTATTGCGGCCTGATCATTCAGATCAGCCTTTTCTTGTTCCAAGATACTAGATCCGGCCTTCGACGCTTTGCCGTGGTTATAATAATTAAGATCTTTCTCAAAAGCGCTCTTGTCCGCGTTATAAGTCGCGATCAAGGCCATCAGCCGCTCTTTTTCCGCAGTATAAGAGGCGACCAGCAGATCATATTTGGCTTTCAACGCGTCATAAGTAGAGCGGCTATCGCTAATAACTATTCCCATTTTTCTCAAAGTATCCGTGGCCTGTTGCCGATAGTCATAGATAAGATTTATTTTTAAGTCTCCGTTGGGTGAATATTCCAATAACTGTTTATGGATCGGCGATTCCCAGATCGTTTCAGCGCGTTTTAAATAATCCAGTAATTCTGTTCTTGTTAAACCGAAGCGAGTGTCAAGATTCGCGATAGAATAGGTTATCGGTATCTGACACGGCCATAATTGATTGAGGGTCATCCGCCAAAAACGACCGACACCTTCTCTGTAGTAGTAGCCAAAAACAAGCAATAAGAAAATAGCGAAGATGCCGGCAAAAATTTTAATTCGGAAAAGCTTCATATTTCATATCGGATCCGTATATAAATTATTATAGACGTTTCCATGATAAAAATCCGCCGGCGAGGCGGATTTTTACGGTTTTATCTGCGCGGGAGATCTTTTAAATTCCTTTTTTGCCGCCGAGATAGATATGACCATTGGCATCAATATTAATGCCAACCTTATCGTCCAACTCGAAATTGGCCTTTACTTCTCCCATTTCATCCATGCCGGCAGTTTCATTATCATCCACCTTGCCACCGCTAACGGTTACCTTTTCGTCGGAATCAATATCCACTTCGACGCCACTCTTACTTTCCAACATTACAACCGGAGCCAAAATGTATTGGCCGCTACCGGTAAGATGCAGAGACTTATCTGCCATAAAGTCTATCGTTACAACCGCTGTTTGGTCGGCATTAACGACGATCTTACCAACTATCCTTAGGACGTTGGATGGCAACTTCGCATCCTGTGTTTTTCCCGAAGCAACAACGCTGACATGGCTGATGTTCAGACGGATCTGGTCATAAGTTCCAACGGCAAGTTTCGCATCCGCCAGTAACTCTGCCGCGCCCGTCTGCTTTAACTGCAGAAGATCATACTGCTTACTTGCGCTTGATGCCGTCACCCAACCTCCGATGGCGCTGTGCGCCTCTACTTTATCAACGGTAAGCATTATGGAGGTGACGCCCTTCATATCCGCGGCGGCATCTTTAACCGCGAAAACTACTCTGCCAGTCGCAGCGCTGGTTCCCGAACCCAAGAAATACCACAAACCGAGTCCAACCAAAACGACCGCAATAACAATCATTAAATTTTTTGACATATTTTTATTTTGTTTAATTAAAAATTTTTATTCTATCGACCCCTTTCAAAGATTATAGCACAATACTGCCACTGACTCCGAAAAGCAGCTTGAGTTTGTTGCGGT
This sequence comes from uncultured Candidatus Saccharibacteria bacterium, assembly GCA_964503795.1. Lineage (GTDB taxonomy): Bacteria > Patescibacteriota > Minisyncoccia > UBA6257 > WO2-44-18 > JAUSKF01. The sequence goes on along the minus strand of CAZDBT010000008.1, from coordinate 490 downwards.
CTTTGGATTTGATCTTCAGGCCCTCGTCGGTAGAAAGGATAAATACCTTTTTGAATATCCAAAAACGCAGATAATACCCGTTTATCTTTTGGGGCTTGATGAATTTCGGGATCCGATATTCCTTGTCGCCCTCTTCTATCTCGGTTGAGAAAAAAGACTCATTTCCAAAGCCGATTTCTGCGAAAACTTTCTTCATTGCTCAACACCGTGGAGGTTATTAGAACCATCTTACAGCGGCAAAAAGAGTATATCCATATTCCAAATCTTGCTAAGAGCGTGTAAGCTATCCGATATGAAAAAGGCAACCGGCTCTTTCTTGTATCGGATTATCTATCTGGGGCTTTTGTATTTAGGGTTCAAGATTTTCGGAGTGTCTATTTTTGACGACCTCGTTTTCTTACTTATTGGAGTTGTTGCCTTTGAGTTGGTGGGTTTTATTCTAAGGGGCGTAGGGTTCTGGAGATACTAAGTCAAATTACGCAAGGTGCCC
>CAZDBT010000007.1:18310-29459 GCA_964503795.1 uncultured Candidatus Saccharibacteria bacterium | reverse complement strand
TCACGAAGATCGGGGAAGTGGAACCGACCACTCCCTGGGTGTTGTCCACTTCAATCGCCACCTGGGCGTAGGGTACGGTGGTGGCAAAACCGAGTTTTCCGTATTGACCGGAGATGGTGGCGGTGGCCGCTCCCGAGGCGCCATTGCCGAAATTCAGATCGGAACCGAGGATGGAGAGATCTCCGGTGGTGAGAAGACCGGTGGTTTTGTTGAAAGTCAGACTGGAGAGACCGGCGGTAGTTCCGGCGTCGTTGAATTGGATATCCAGGTCGCTGCCACCAGGAGCAGCCGAGACGCCAGTAATAGTGCCGCAATTCACGATTCCGTTGGCGTCAGTTTTCAGAGCGTTGGAAGAACCGGAACAGTTGGCTTGCTCGGCAATCCGGATCCGGGTGGCGGAATCCAGATAATTGGCGGCCAGGGCGCCGGAAAAAGAAGAGGTTCCGTTGAAAGTGGATTCCAGTTTGCCAGTGATGTCCAGTAACGGGGTAGTCAACAAAGTGGAGACATTCAGATTCGGAAGGGTGTTAGTGGCCGCTCCGGTGACTTTGATCTTGCCAGTTCCAGAGAAGAAGAGATCGCCGGCAGTGATGGTGACGCCGGAACCGGAAGTCAGTCCGCCAAAAGCTTTGAGGTTGACCCCTCCTTCAAAGGAGGACGTGGAAACACCGGAGCCATAGAAAGTTCCGGCAGTGGAAAGTACTCCGGCAATGGAACCATTGGTGGTGGTAGCGGAGTCGCCGACCGAGAGTCCACCGGCGAAATAACCGCTTCCCCCGACACCAAACAAAGAAGTTGGGGAGTTCGTCGCGATACCAACATTTCCGGCCTCACGAGCCAGATTCACCCCACCTTTGAAAGTTGAAGTGGCAGTAGTAGAGGTAGCGGTTATGTAAGAAGCGGTGAGAAAATTACCAACCAAACTGGAACCTTCAATTGCGGCGCCAAAAGCACCCAAGTCTCCGCCGATGGTGCTGGTGCCGACACCAAGACGGAATTTATTATCTACAGTGAAATTACTGATACCATCGTTCGGTTCTTGAATTTGAAAAAGGTCGGCAACTTGGTTTAGCGCGGCGCGGATCGCGATCGGGATCGCGGAAGTCGTGGAAGCTTCAAAAGTTGCAAGAACATTATCGATCGGCGTAGTAGTACCGAAAGATGAAGGGGTACTGGTCCCGGAAACGGCAGAGGCGATTTGAGCAAATGCGGCAGAAGAAATTAATGGTCGTGGGGTTAATGCCTCAAAACCGGAACCGGATACTGTGGAAACTTCGATCTGCAAATATAAATTTTCATTCGTTGTAAAATCAAGATCCAAAAGATCCGGAAAGCCATTTTTTGTGTCTCCAATATTAACGTTGAATACACCCTGGCGAACCGTCGCCGCAACTTCAGCGGGACCAGTTGATGGCCATAATTGATTGCCGGAGGAAGAGGCATTCCAAATCGAAAATTTGAAATAATAAGTGGTCCCTGAACCGCCCAACAGATCCCCTGCCGCGTTGGTCAACCGGCCCTGATAACCGAGGATCTTAGGAACACCGGAATTAGCGTAAGAAAAAGAAGGAAGAGCAGAAAAAATTAAGCTTAAAATTAATAAGCGAACTGTGAGTCTTTTAACTGAAAAAATCGCCTTGCTCAAGCTCATTTTGCTCTTATCCCTTACTACTAAATTTTAACATTCGGAACTCCTCTTATTCCCTCTATAAACGGCTCCAAATACAAACAACTCTATAAAAGCTCAAAAACCCCTTTAAATAAGGGGTTTTTGAGGGGTCTGCGCCTTGCCAGTTATCCACAGTAGTCCTCTATTGACTGCTGGAGCTGTGTATTCAATAAAATTCCGGGGAAAAAGAAAAACGCCCCCGGAATACGGGGGCGTTTTTCTTAAATTACCTATTTGCCAGCCTGGGCTTTTTGGTAATTGGCGATCGCGGAAACCACTTGAGAATCAGACTTTAGATCTTCAACAAAAAGAATTTGACCCCGATTGATCCTCATAACATCCTCCGGACCGTGCAACTCGCCACCCAATTTAACCAAGTTAATTTGCTGAGCGGGAGCTTTCGGATCTTTCGGTTGCAAGACCTGTGTGACCTGCAGATAGTAGATCTCGCGCAAGGTCGGATACGCAGAATCAGCGTTATAAAGCTTACCGAAATAAACTTGATTGTTCGTCAAAAATACCGCTTGGTATTTATTGGAGAGCCTCCAAGGCAAAACATCGGATTGCCACAGAAGCAAAACCGCAACCACCAAGATAACCAACCAGACTAATTTTGACTTCAAAAGATTACTTGCCATTTTAAATTTAATGAATTGACGACCTTTGACAGTAGTTTAATTATAGCAAAAACGTCAGAATTGCAATAACTCAACCTCAACGCGACAACCTCAACGCTTATCTAAGCCGTATTTCGTAACAAGTTGATTCGCGAAGTTCCAATCCAAATTTTTGAAAAAAGCGTTGACGTAATCCTTGCGATTTGTCCCGTAGTCAATAAAATAGGCATGCTCATAAACATCCATCGTGATTAGCGGAGAGCATCCCCAAACGGCGCCAACATTCTGCGCGTCTGATCCGTAAACATGCAGTCGGTCATCCTTGAAATCAAAAGCGAGAATTGCCCAACCGCGCGCGCTCAATCCGGTGGCTACCATTTCCTCTTTCCATTTGTCCAAAGAACCGAAATCTCGCTCGATCATTTTCACCAACTCCCCTTTTGGCTCTCCATCGCCGCCAAGGTGCGCGAAATAAACTTCATGCAATTTCATTCCATTGACCGCGAAAGTTTCCTGACGTTTTAATTCACCGATAAAACTGTAAACACCGTTCGCTTCCGACTTGTCGGCTTCCAAAACTTTTTTTTGTATCTCGTTGGTCTTTTTTACATAGCCTTCATACAACTTAAAATGTTCCTGAAGGGTTCGCAGGCTGATTCCCTCCAAATCCTTAGTGAATTTGAATTGATCCGGCGTAAAATCTTTTCTTTCGGCCATAGATATTATTTTTTAGTATATTGCAGCAATATCTCCTGCTTATCTTTCAACAACAGACTGCCATATGCTTGGTTGAGCTTTCCGTCTACCGTCATAACGAGATCATAGCCATCCCGCTGCATCGGCTGACCCCAGATTCCCATAAAATCATTCAGCGTGTAATCTTTAATGATCTGCGATTCAACATGTATGGTTCCGGTCGTGTCGTGGGTATGAATAGAGCGTTCACAACTTCCGCCCAGGCCCAGATTAGCGGGAATGGTTTCATCAACACCATCAACAGACACCACCAAATGAGGATGGATATGGATCAAAAGCGAGGTATTGGCATCCAAACACGGAACGTTTCCGGTATAAGAATCCGGTGGCTGGACCAGATGCGGATAGGCAAAAAGCGCGGCCAACACGATTACCAAACCAACCGCCACGATAACTGGAGTGTATTTGCTAGACATTGCCTTTTATTATAATATACTCAAAAAGTTAAGCAACTTGCGGGATCGTCTAATGGTAGGACATGCGCCTCTGGAGCGCAGTATCGGGGTTCGAATCCCTGTCCCGCAGCAATGAAAAAACAAGTTCTTGTGATCCACGGCGGAGAAACATTCAAAACATATGAAGGCTATCTTTCGTTCCTAAGATCCTGGAAGATCGATTTGGAGGACATCTTGAATCCAAGGCGGGACTGGAAAGATTCTTTGTCCGACGACCTGGGAAAAGAGTTTGAAGTGATCGCGCCTAAGATGCCGAACAAGCTGAATGCTAAATATCTCGAGTGGAAAATTTGGTTTGAAAAATTTATCCCCCATCTTGCGCCCGAGATCATACTGATCGGTCACTCGCTTGGCGGGATCTTTTTGGCTAAATATCTTTCAGAAAATGAATTCCCTAAAAAAATTCTTGCTACTTTTCTTATATCTGCACCCCATGACGACACGGACTCCGAGTACTCTTTGGCCGACTTTCAATTACCCGAAAACTTGGACCTACTGTCTACACAGAGCGGGAAGATATTTCTCTATCACAGCCAGGATGATCTCGTCGTACCCTTCTCTGATTTTCAAAAATTCCAAAAAAGTTTGAGTGGCGCAACCGGTAAAGTTTTCAGCGACAGAGGCCATTTCAATCAGGAAAAATTTCCCGAACTGGTGGCGGCGATAAAATCAATTTAAAAACCCCGTTTTACAGGGGTTTAGAATTTATCTCGGATCAGTTCTTCAACATATTCCGCGATCGCTAGGGCGGAGGTGAATCCCGGCGACTCAATGCCGATCAGGTTCACGAACGGCGGAGAAGCGCCATCCAGCTTGATGATAAAATCCGCTTCCTGTTCACCTTTAGTGAGTCTTGGGCGAATGCCGGAATGCGACCAACGCAGATCTTCTTTCCGGATCTCCGGGCAAAATCGCTGCGCCGCATCAAGGAAAACTTCTACCGGCGTCGGATCTTCCTTGTAATAATTCTTCGCCGGCACCAATCTGGCGCTGGGACCAAGAAACAACTTTCCGCCGGGTTTCACTCCGAAATGGATGCCTTTGCCGGCGCTTTTCGGCGGGGTAGCGATGTAGACCAGACGGCTGATCCATTTCGCTTTTTCTCCCAACACTTCATAGTACTCGCCGCGCCAAGGATATATCTTATATCCGGTAAAACCTGCAATCGCGGCGATGTCGTCGGCGTAAAGACCGGCGGCATTGATGACGATCTTGGCTCTACGGGCGCCAAACGGTCCGATTAGTTCCCAGCAGTCCTCCAGCCGCTTGATCGCATCAACCGGACTTCCGAACAGAAAAGAAACTCCCCTCTGCCAGGCATCCGCAAACAACTTTTTCGTGAATTCATAAGGGTCCACCACGCAAACATCGGGCATAAAAACTCCACCCAATGCCCGTACACGCGGTTCTAGATTGCGGATCCCCCGCCCCCAGACAAAACGATAGTTGATCCCTTTGGCCTTTGCCTTGCTTACCAAGCGAACGAATGATCGCCACTCTTTCAGCATTCCACCGATCAGCGATTTGTGACCCGCTACAACCAACATCCCGCAATGGATCATCGGAACACCCATGTCGGACGCGAATCGCGTGGCCATCTTGCTGCCGATCAGCGCCAATTTTGACTTTAAAAAGTCGGGGTTTTCATGAATTCCGGAGTGGATAACGCCGCTGTTGAATCGGCTGGTTTCCAGTCCTGCTCCATTGGCCTTCTCAAACACAACCACACTTCGGTCCGGATATTTTGTTTTAAGGTGCCGCGCTATCGCGCAACCAACGACTCCTGCTCCAATTACGGCAACGTCTACCTGGTCGCTCAAATTGCTCTCCTGTAATAAAAAGTTGCTAGGACTATAATGCTCTAAAAAAAGGCGGAAAACAAGGCTAGATCTTCAAATATCGACGAGCGGCCACGGCCGCGGAAACCGAACCCAAACCAATGCCAAAAACGAAGCTGGCCAAAACGAACTGCGGCAGATGCGATAGCACATAAGCGGATAAGGAAAGTTCCGGTATGAAAACTCCGACGTATGGCGATGCCAAAACCACGACCGGTATGGTGATCAACAAACTAAGGGCTGCCCCTAAAAATCCGTAGATCACTCCGGCAACGATATATGGCCCGTTAATAAATTTATTGGAGGCTCCCACCAAACGCATAATGCCTAACTCCTCACGGTTGGAATAAATCGCCAAGCGGATAGTGTTAAAAGTCACCAAGATAGCCATCGCCGCCAAAAAGATCGTGGAGATAAGACCGGTGTTTTGCAAAGTATCCACGATACGCGCCAAGCGATCGATGGCGGTTTTGTTCTCCCCATAGGTCACCTTATCCACTACCCCTTTTAGTTTGTCGGAGGTCAGGTAGTCGGCGATCGTAGGATAATTACTCGGGTTTTTCGCTTTGATATTCAGGGATGCGAGCAAAGGGTTCACCTGCAGTTCATTAAGGGCCGCGGAAATCGTTTCATCCTCGCTGTGCCGGTCTTTGAAGATCGCCAAAGCTTTATCTTGAGAAATATACTCCACCGATTTCACTTCCGCCAAAGATTCCAAAGCGCGCTGCAACGACAACATATCATCCTCCTTCGCCGCGGTAGAAAAATAAACGCTGATATCTATCTTGTCCTGCAATGAGGCGATCGCCGAATTGGAGATAACGCCAAAAACCAGCAGGCCATTAAAGACCAGCAAAGCCAGAACCAAAATAACTACCGTAGTAGCGGAGAGCAGCGCGTTGCGCGTGAAATTCTGCAGTCCGAATTTTATGATCCTAAAGAATGTAGTTGCCATGCGGATCGTCTTTTATAATTTTACCATTATCCAGAGTGATCACCCGCCGCTTAACTTTATTCACGATGTCGCGGCTGTGAGTGGCCAATATCAAAGTCGTACCCAATTCATTGATCTTCATAAGCAGCTTTACGATCTCCTCGGCGTTCACGTGATCCAAATTGCCGGTTGGCTCATCGGCGATGATCACCGCCGGCCGATGGATCATCGCGCGGGCGATCGCCACCCGCTGTTTCATTCCGCCGGAAAGTTCGTGCGGAAAATGGTCTTGCTTGTCAGCTAAACCGACCAGGTCCAGCATCTGCGGCACCAGCCCTTCAATATCTGATTGCGGACGACCCTCTACCTCTAAGGCAAAGGCTACATTTTCGGCTGCCGTTTTCGTGGGCAGTAATTTAAAATCCTGGAAAACAATGCCGACTTGCCGACGCAACGGCGGTAGCTCGTTGGGCTTCATCTTATTTACTTCGTGCGAACCAAAAATAACCCGGCCCTTACCGGGCTTTTCTTCACCGATCAGAAGCTTGATGATCGTGGACTTGCCGGCGCCTGATTTTCCGACAATAGATACCAGTTCGCCTGGAGAAATTTTGAAGGTGACGTCGTCCAAGACCGTCTGGTCGCCGTAAGATTTGGAAACGCCGTGAAAAGCTATCATCTCCTATAAGTTTAGCTCCGCCTCAATGAACTTGTCGAGGTCGCCCTCCAACACTTTATCCGGCTGGTGCGATTCCACATCCGTCCGGTGATCTTTCACTTTTTTATATGGATTCAATACGTAAGACCGGATCTGGTTCCCCCACTCCGGTTTCACCTTGGTGCGCAGATCCGAAAGTTGCTGTTTCTGTTGGGCGATCATCAGCGCCATCAACTTGGATTTCAAAAGCGCCAGCGCCTTTTCTTTATTTTGCGGCTGGGAACGCTCCTGTTGCGAACCGGCGCTCAAACCGGTCGGCAAATGCACGATACGCACCGCCGTCTCTCTTTTGTTCACGTTCTGCCCGCCCGGGCCGCTGGAACGGGAAAATTCCACCTTCAGATCCTCCGGCGGGATCACTAAATTTTTATGCTCTACCTCGGCGATGATCGGCACGATCTCCACCAGCGCGAAAGATGTGTGACGTAACTGCTTGGAAGAAAATGGCGAGATGCGCACCAAGCGGTGCACTCCCATCTCGTTTTTTATAGTTCCATAAACAAAATCTCCGTAAATTTCCATTGCGTGATCTTCGGTCATCGTCACTTTCCAGCCGCGCTTTTGCGCGTATTTCAGATACATATGGAAAAGCATCCGCGCCCAATCTTTGGCGTCGTCTCCACCCACGCCGGCATAAATGGTTAAATGCGCCGGGCCATTATCATATTTACCTGTAAGTGCTTTAAACATAAAAAATTTATTTTTTACTTTGCCGCCCCGCATACTGCGGGGCAAATTTACCTTCCGATAAATTTGAGCCGAAGGTGAGAATCGAACTCACGTCTCTACTTTACGAAAGTAGTGTTCTGCCACTGAACTAATTCGGCGGTGAGCTTATTTAAGCAGATTTTTAGGTTATTTTCAACCAAAAAAACCACCCGACCTGGATGGCTTTTTATTTTTACTTTGCCACCACGCTAAACGGACGATCACTCAAATCCCAATTACCGGGCTTATTGTTGACCCCATCCCACAGTAACATCTCACCTTTGTCGTTTTCGGAAAGGATAAGAACTTTGTATTGTCCCGGTGGAACTCCTTCCCAATTTACATAACCACTACCCTGCCAGTACGCATCAACACCACCTGGCGAAAGATTTGCTACGCTGAACCCATCCCACGGAAGAGACATGGTTTGAGCTAATAACTCTGCGCCCAACGGATCAACTTCATAAGGTGGAGCTCCAATTGATCCGAGAATCAATTTTGATGGGTCCGAATTATTAGTCGCCTCCGGTTTTACCAAATAAGCTGCTGTTCTATGCCATCCGCCGCTCCATCTGACTGTATACGTTGGATCTACTTGTCCTATCGCCAACATCTCTCCTCCATTGGGAAATATCACAACTACTGGCGGCACTGTTTTGCAAGTGCCTTTATATTCTTTAACAGCCACACTGCTTGCGCCCTCATTGCAGGAAATAACTTTTTCATCCGCGCACACTTTAGTATTTTCCGTTGTTTCTACTCTTTGGCTACCCGAAGAGTTTCTCATACAGGCCCCCAGCATCTGAATACCCTGCTGTTGACTCAATGGCATTATCTTTTTTCCAGTTTGTTTCTCAAAACATGGGCGATCCAACACAGATGAGCAATCTTGCGCCGCCCCACCAAAAAGACCGCCGCCGGAAGACACTAGGGCAATACCGGCGAATAGGGCCAATGCCAAGACACCGTAACGTAATAAAATGGAATTCATGTGAATTTATTTTACCACACAGAGCGCAAAAGAAGTTATGCACATCATTATTTACTTATGTATTCACCAAATAATTTTGAACACCAGGAAAGTTATCGCGACAAGAAGCAGCATGGTAATGAGCGCGTCTAGCGTGGTTGCGAATAAACTTTTTACGGCCTGGGCGATAATTTGAGGTAATGTGGGCAGAGGAGGTTCGCTTGTAGCGATCGCGGTATCGGGAAGAATGGGGTTGCTCCGCAGATCCGAAGTGAGCCTCGCTCTGGTCAACGGTCCGAAGAAGCCAGCCGATGGCAATCCCACACTTACTTGATATTTGGAAACGGCGGCGCGTGTCAGTAAGCCAAAGAAGCCCTTAGCAATTCCACGCGGCATCTCGAGAAATCCTTTTTTCTCAAGCGCGTTCTGAAGCGCCACAACATCCGTGCCCAGCGCGCCAAGACCAAGCGATCGGTTGAATGTCCCAATGGCTTCAGTCGCCCCTCCGGCCGACACAAGATCGGTAAATACTACCCGCCGTTGTGGATAGTTACCATTAATCTGATTCCAGATTCCCTCACAGGTAATAAGATTCAAATGCGCTAAGCCGTCGTCGGAAGTAAACACTTCCGTAGCGTCGGCATTCCGGTCAAATAATCTGGTGGACCGGACGACGAATGTAAGGATGTCGCCTTGATCGTTTACTATATTTACCTTATCGCCGATCTGGAGCGTGTCTAATTTATAAAAAACGAAGGGCACTCCATTTTTGATACCAAAGTGGCCGCCGATAACCGCGCTTCCCACCTGCCCAGGATGAGGACCAAGAGCAAACCAGGCGACATCTACAGATCCTGAAGGGACGTCCATTCTTCCATCGGGGGTAATCAACGCATCTTCAATAGCCGAATCTACTCCGATAATCGGAATTTGCAAACGGACCGGAAGCCCTTGAGGTATACCTCCGGGATCCCGAATATCGGAATAAGCAATTTGATTAGATGTTCCAACAGATGGGAAGTTGGCTGTTGGATACTTCCATCCGAAAAATTTGTCCGGCAAGATGGCCACCGGCTTCTCCTGACTAAATCGAGCACCAAATAGAAAATAAAATGCGGCTCCCCCTAATATGGCGAATAAAACTACTACTACTACTACTACTACTAATCTGGTTGTTTTTCCCATTATTTCTTCTTACCTAATTTATTTTTCTTGATCAAAATGAGTGTGATAGAAAGCGCCGCCAAAACGCCCAACATAACTCCCCACGCCGTAATTTTAAAAGTCGGGTTCATCCATCCTGTATCCGGAAGACTTGGAACAGACTGATCAACCACAACAGTAATAGTTGCCTCGCCAACCGCCCTCAAGCCATTGGCAAAAGCCTCCACCCGAACTGTGTTGGTTGTTGTCTGCCTTAATATCGCGGAACAGGCATATATCCACACTTCATTGGTATCCAGAAGATTATTGTAATTGATATCCCCTAGTCTGCCGGAAAGGATACTGCATTTATCGTCGGCGACAGTCACGTCGCTCAAAGGCACCACGCCCGGATTATTAACCCTATAAGTAAAAGTTATCTGACCACCTTCGGCGGGCAGGGATAATGGGTAGGCCACCTTAGTTACGTTGATAACGCTGACCAGCGGAGGCGGATTTTTAGAGCCGACAACGACTGTAGCATAAGCCTTATGGGTTGCGGTTAGATCGTTAACACCCCCCGTGGCCGTGGCTATACTCTGGGTAGTTTCGGAAACTTTCGTAGTGCAGACGTACCTCCATGTTTCACTGTAATCAAGCCTAGAATCACCATTATCATCGCCTCCTACAAATTTCACCGGACTACACTTATCATCAACGACCCCCACTTCGGTCAGTGACAGTTCTCTAAGGAAATTTTTAACAGCGTAATAATAAGTTACATTGCCCGGGCCATTCGGCAAGGTTAACGGCTGTGGTACCGAAGAAATACCTATCAAAGGAACATAGAGAGAGCTCTGGCTCGTTTGAGATGTTTGAGCAAAAATGCTCTTTGCCCCATATCCGAGCGCTAACGCCGCGATGATTATTAAAATAAGTTTTTTAGATTTAAACATAAAGAAAAATATTCATCACTAGGGAGTGATCGTCAACGATCCCAGCCTGCCGTTGCCGGTCGTACTCGTGACAATACTTACCACCGTGCCAGGACTAATAGCAGTAGCTGTGAGCGTTGTGGAACCGAGGGCGGCAGTACCGCTCACGACACATGTGCCTATGGTCGTGCCGCCAACTGAAATAACAAAGTTGTCTACTTTACCGGCTCCGGGAGCGACAACCATCGCGCAGTAAGCATTTCCGGCCGTAAAGCTACCACCAGAGACAATAACGAATGTATGGTTGTTGTTAATGTCTCCGTTAGAGGCCGATGACAAAGACAAAAAATTTGGACCTGTCGCGCCAGTGGCACCAACGGAACCAGTCGCGCCAGTCGTACCAGTA
>CAZDBT010000007.1:0-18210 GCA_964503795.1 uncultured Candidatus Saccharibacteria bacterium | reverse complement strand
CTGCCAGTGGCGCCCGTGGTGCCGGTAGCTCCGGTAAGTCCGGTTGACCCGGTAGTGCCAGTAGAACCAGTTGCTCCAGTAAGACCTATCTCGCCGGTGGCTCCAACGGAACCAGTCGCGCCAACTGCGCCGGTTGTACCGGTACTGCCAGTGGCGCCCGTGGTGCCGGTAGCTCCGGTAAGTCCGGTTGACCCGGTAGAACCTGTAGCGCCAACCGCGCCGGTTGTACCAGTAAGTCCAGTACTACCAGTAGAACCAGTTGCGCCAGTAAGACCTATCTCGCCGGTGGCCCCAACGGAACCAGGAGAACCAGTCGCTCCGGTTGATCCGATATCACCAACTGCGCCGGTAGCTCCGGTGGCGCCCGTCGAACCGGCACTACCCCGAAAACCAGTTTCACCGATCGCTCCGGGAGGACCAGTGGCTCCAGCGACACCATTAACGCCGGCGGCTCCCGTTGCGCCAGCTACTCCCGCAACTCCGGCTGTTCCGGTGTTAGGCAATGCAGGCACAGATATGGCTACGAGTTTATTCAACGCGGCTCTGGTTATTGGTCCAACGATTCCCACTGATTCTATTCCCCGTTTTATTTGGAAATGTTTAACAGCATTTTCTGTAAGCGATCCAAAATAACCGGTAACCAGTCCTTCCGGATAAACATCAGGAGATTGCTTGAGAAATTCTTGTAGCCTTAGCACTTGTTCACCCCTTGCCCCCATTTGTAGAGTTTTAGTAAATACCGCTGGAGCCACCCCGATCTGTGTTTGTAGAATGGCACTTTTCTGCTCCAACTTCTCAACTCTTTGTTGTAACTGCTGAACTGTTAATTCTAAATCAGGCCCTTGAGCGTGGGCTGTAATAAAAAGCAGGGGGGAGAGAAACGCGATCATCGCGAGGAGGCCGAATTTTTTTTTGATTTTCATAGTATTATATTTCTTTATCAGCAAACACCACTAACCGCTTGGAGTAATTCCTTGAAAATTTGCTCCAAATTCCTTCACAAGTGATCAGGTTGAGGTGCGACTTTCCGTCAGTTGAGCTAAATACGTCTAAGGCATCCGCTTTGGGATCATAACTACGGCTTTCTCGGACTATAAAAGTGGTGATAACGCCTTTTTCATCCTCGCTTTGTATTTTGTCTCCCTTCTGTAATTTATATAAATTATCGAACACCGCCGGTATGCCATTTTTCCATCCATAATGTCCGTCAATAACCGCGCTGCCCTTCTCTCCAGGACGCGTACCCGATGCATACCAGGCTACATTATCCGGCCCCTTTGGAACGTCCATTGCTCCGCTAGAAGTAACTCCAACGTATTCGATCAATGCGTCAACTTTAATGCTCGGAATAGTAAGACGTACCGGTAGCCCGGATCGCGCTTCTTCATTAAGAGAGTCATCATTTACATTAAGCGGCACCAAAATGGTTGGAATCGAATCTTGCAAAATAAAATGTAAAATAAGCGCGAAAGAAAATCCGATCCCAGCAAGCACAACTATCAACAACGTAAATCTTAATAATTTTTTCGATTGCATAAGTCTTCCCAATAACTCGCCAGTATGAGAGGCCGGACCAGCGTGCATCTGACCTCTCATACTGGCTTCCAGAAAAATATCTTAAGACTAAGCTACGGACGTCCTTCGGCCTAAGTAGAAGGATGAGGCAGCAACTACGATCCCGCCAAAGATAACCACAAACCATAAGGCAGTATCCGAACCGACCCCCGTATCCGGAAGTCCCGGGGCCACAACTACCGTAGCCGGCGAAAAGTCGATGGCAGTTAAGCCATTAGCGTGTCCCTCGGCAGTACCGATATTAGTCGTTGTTTGCGTAATATTCGTTTGGCAAGTAAAACTCCATGATTCATTGCTCTCCAACAAATTATTATTGTTGAGATCTCCCGGGTGTCCCAACACGCGCCCCGGTAAGCCGGTACACTTATCGTCAATAATACTCACATCGCTCAATGGGGCTTTGCCCGGATTGGTCACTGTATAAAGATAAGTAACCGCGCCACCACCGATCGGCAAAACGAAGATATTAGGCTTCTTTACCAAATGGATCAAAGGCGGAGTTAACGGCGCGCCAACGACAACAGTCGCGTTCGCCGTATCGTACCCATCCCAGCCATTAGCCTGTCCGTGGGCAGTAACCGTGTTGGTTTCAGTTTGAGAAACTGTTTTCGTGCAGCGATACACCCAGGTTTCATTAACATCCAATAATGAATCGCTGTTAGTATCACCCGAGACAAAGTTTGTAGTATCACATAGGTCATCCTTAACCCATACACCGTGCATCGCAACTATTCCAACGTTAGTTACCGCGTAGTTAAAAGTAACCGACCCTGGCCCCGAAGGTAGCGCTAAAGGACTTGGAATCTTAGTGATGTTTATGAGGGGCAGTGGCGCAAAATAGTTGCCGCCGCCACCGGACGAAGAGGGAGGCGAAACCGGAACCGGTGATGGGGAAGGTGGGGGCGGTACCGGTGATGGGGCGGGCGGAGGCACCGGGGCTGGCGCGGGCGGAGGCGGAGGAAGCGCGCACGTGGCCTTAGTGATCACATTAGTATCTAGAGTAACCGCTCCATTCCTAACTAGCACCCTGCCCTCCACGTTAGCGCCAGTGGTAAGTGTTGCGGAAGTTAAAGCCATAATATTTCCCTTGAAGGTCGAGCTGGTTCCCAGCGTCGCAGAGCTACCAACTTGCCAAAAAACATTACAAGCCTGTGCTCCATTGATAAGACTCACTATGCTGGATCCGGCAGTTGTCAGAGTAGAAGCAGTCTTAAAAATAAAGACCGCATCTGGATCTCCTTGGGCATCCAGCGTCAGAGTGCCGGTTATGCCGAAATCTCCAGCCGATGAGTTATAGATACCGGCGTTTTTAATTGTTCCACCTAACTCCGTGGGTACGGTAGTAACCGGACTCTGCGCAGCAGCGTTATCATATGCCATGACCAAAGCGGCCGCAGCACTGCTTAACAAACTGGGATTATTTACTGAACCGCTCGGGCCGGTTCCATCAACTGCGTAAATAGTGCCAGTCACCTGTCCGGATGTTAAACCGCTATAAGAACTACCGGCTCCCGGGGTCAATCCAACATCACCGCTAATCACGCTAGTGCCGGTATTTGTGATCGCCGTATTAGCCAAAACTGCGAAATTGTCTGCAGTACCAAGAGTCACAAACGTCGCCGCAAATACTGCGATTGCCGCTGCCAAACCGATAGCCAGAGAAGCAACGGATGCAGTTACTATTAAACTTTTATTGAACTTTTTATTCATGTTTGTTTTTTTAGTAATGCGAGCTTAAATAAGCCCGAGTTATTGCTCCAAAATTTCCCAGAGCCGGACTAATCCCTACGCTTGCCTGGAATTCAGCTAATGCCGCGCGAGTGAGAGCTCCGAAGTACAGAGTCGCGCCGTTTCTGGCGAGAGCTTGCGCGGCCGGACCCTTGTTTTGAGCGATAAGAAATTGCTGAAGGGTCATTACTTCAGTACCCCTGCTACCTTGCCCAAGACTCATCGCTATTGCCCTAACTTGCTGGCCGAAAGCGGAAGGTGAAGCGGAAGAACCTTGCTGCGCGGCATGCTGGGCCTGAAGCGCATGCAAAGTCACGAGTAAGGCGTTAATCTGATCCTGCAAGCCAGCGTTCGGATTTGAGGATGAAGGCGATGGAGTAGGTGCCTGTGAAGGAGTTGGGCTTGGCGTAGGCGATGGAGTCGGCTCCGGAGCCGAGGATGTTGGCATGGTAACGGCGCTGGCGTCTAAGGTGACTGCGGCCTGCGCTAACGCTCGGCCATTCAGTTTTGCGCCCGTCTTCAAAACAATTGTTGTCTGATCTAATATATTGCCATTGAATACGGAATTCGTTCCCAAAGTTGTCTGACCCGCGACAACCCAAAAGATATTTTTCGCCTGCGCGCCGCCGGCGAGAATTACCTGCGTGGCAGAGCTGATATCAAGATTTTGCGCTACCTCGAAAATCCAAACGTCATTTGCGCCGCCCGAAAGGGTGACATTTGTTGGTATCGTCACGCCGGTACTCCATTTATAAACACCCGGAGTAAGAGTAATGCCGCCGATATTTCCGCTGCCCAGTTCGGTGGAGTTAGGCGCTCGTCCGGCGCCATCGGTATAAGCAGTTTCCATATTGCTGACTGCGGTGGTCAAATTGGCCGGAGTCGGATCCGCATAGTCGGGCGCGTAAACTTTTCCGGTTACTAAAGCAGATGTGGAAAATGCGCTCGCCGCCGGAAGATTTAACGCAAAGCCGGTTATATAAGTCGCGGCCGCTGGGCTAATTCCCATATCTCCCACGACAGAAGTGGAACCGGTGGTTGAGATCCCCGTTTTGGCCAAAATCACAAAATTACCGGCCGTTCCAAGATTTACTGCCGCCGGGCCATCCGCGAAAACGGAAGTTGCGCCAACCAAGCCGAGAGCCAAGGAGACGATAGTGGTGGCTATTGCTAAATTTTTACTGAATATTCTTTTCATATATTTATTTATTTTATTTGTTATTTTTTTAAGATACTTTTTTAATGACCGCGGCAAAACGAGATAGTTTATTTGCCTTTAATAACACGAATGAGGATCGTGATGATGGCCAAGACTAGAAGGATGTGGATAAGAAAACCGGCTACGTGGAAAATGCCGAATCCCAAAATCCACAACACCAAAAGCGCGAGTCCGATAGCTAGGAGCATGAGATTTGTTTTGTACTCAACGTAGTTTTACCTAGAAACGCAATCGACCCCCGTCACAACCCGATAAGTAATAGCTTGACTCTTACTGTGACTACTGACTTTTAGTATGCCCCCCCCCCAGCCAAAATAGCCAATCACACTGGTGGGGATAACTTTCTTAACGGTACGGCTTAAAAACATATGGAAAACAAAAGGAACTGAGCGATTCAGTTCCTTTTGTTGCCAATTTTATCGAGATATCCTCTACAGCAAATGCTTTTTGATGTGCCCCCAAGAGCGCTTAGCCTCTGATGTAAGCATCTTTCCTTCGGCCAACGAAAGCTTTTTAGCTTTGGAAAAATTTTTGACCCCCTCAGCCATAAACTCATGATATTGAGCTTCCCCCACCCTCCTCAACTTCTTTATCTGCGGAATCATGTAGTGATAGAACTCTCCGGACAGCTTTTTTATCCCACCTCTTATCTTCTTTCCGGACTCTGACGCAAGCAACAACCCAGCTCCAACGCCGAGAGCGGCGCCGACTAACGCGCCGGCCAAAAGTTTCCCGCCGTTCTTTTTCATTCTTTTTTTACCGATTATTTTTTTCTTCATTTGCTATTCAGTATACCACTTCAAGTCTTTTATATAAAAACCATCTTTGAATCTCTTTTTCTTGGAGCGGGTAACGGGAGTCGAACCCGTGTCTTATCCTTGGGAAGGACACGTAATGCCGCTATACCATACCCGCAATTTTAATCCCGCGATTTTACGCCCAGATCCTGCCAATAGAACTCGGGCGTAACGATAAAGACTTTAGCGTTTTTCTTAGCTTCCTGCAACCATTTTTCGTAATCTTTTTTCTCTAAGAACAGCCGACCCTGCAAGATCTCTTTCTGCGCCTGCGGCACCAGAACCAGCGATTTAAACTCCGCTAAATTCAACCCGTAAAGCGTCCTGGCAGTCTCTTCGATGATCTTCGGATCGGACTTTTGAGCGCTCAAGATCTTATTCTCCACGATCTCCGGAAGATCCTTGCCTACCCGTTCCGACAGGTCTTGAGCGATCAGCGCCTGCACGACCGTATTCTCCATCACCGCCCGCCGTAATTCTTTTTTGAACTCCAAACTCCGGACATCCGTCTCTTTGCTGTCAGCCAAAGCTTGGGAGTAGTAATGATAAGCAACCGCGTATTCGGTCTCAAAATTATTGGCCGTAACCACTGCATGATTCACGACCGCAACCGGATAATAACCGAAATGCACTAGGTAGTACGCGCCCAGCCCTACGAACAGTATCAATAGAAAAGTTGTGAAATATCGTTGCAAACTCATTGGATCTTTATTAATTTTTCACCCGGCTTTTTGTAATCAAACTTGGCTTTAAGTTCTTTGGCAAGATTCTCCGGCTCGGCAAAATACTCCAGATCGGCCTTCAATTTGGCATTATCCGACTGCAAAGTCACCGCTTCCGCTGAAGCCGTCTTCAATTTCGCGCTCAACTGGGAATTGCTTTGATAGAAATTAAAAAGCTGGATGCCGAGAAAAATAGCTATTACGATAGAGGCTAAAATTACACCGAGCTTCATTAAGCTAATGATAGCCCGCGGCTATTTTTTCAACAATTCCTTAAAAACGTTAGCAGAAATTTTTATCTGCGAACTCTCTCCTCTTTCTTTCAGTCTCTCTTTGCCCCGAGCCTGATTTTTCCAGAGCTTCATCTTCCTAGTTTGATCGCCACCATTCTTTCCGAAATTTCCAAGCTCTTTTTTCATCGCCGGAATAGTTTCTCTAGCGATAATCCGGCCACCGGAGATTGCCTGTATAGCCTGAGAAAATTGCTGCTGGGGTAAAAGTTCCTTTAATTTTTCTACGGTGGTACGAGACTCTCTCACAAGATCTTTTGTAGGCAAGATCCTAGTAAGCCCGGCAACCACGCTCTCGGCAACAGCGATTTCCAGCTTAGCCACTTCCGATCTTTCATAACCGACTATTTCATAGTAAAAAGATGCGAAACCGTGAGAAACCGATTTCAACCGGTCATCCAGGTCGCGGATCAGATCCGACAAAGGCAAGCTGGCCTTCACCAGCATCTTATTTTTCAGGGTCTCGGTAGTGATATTCGTTATCCGATAAACTTCCCTCAATTGCATAACCGCCCCCAAATATTGCGGCGGAGTCACGATCTCTATCTTAGTCATCGGTTCTTCTGCGACGCCGTAGTGATTTGGAAAGTCTTTCGGATTAGTAATAAGTTTTCCATCTACTTTATAAGCGACTGATGGAAAGCTATTGACGGTGGAGATCTTAAACTCTCTTTCCAGACGCTCGGAGGTAATTTCAAAATGAAGCTTACCCAAAAATCCGCCCTTAAATCCCCTTCCTAAAACCTCGCTGGCATCAGCCTCAAAAGTAAGAGCGGAGTCGGTCAGCCTTAATTTCCCCAAAGCCTGCTTAAGTTCGTCATATTTATCTCCCTCTTCCGGATAAAAAGATACGAACACCACCGGCTTCGGTTCTTTATAACCGGTCAGCGCCGGCGCTTCGCCACCCACCAGAGTATCGCCGATCTTCAGCTTATCCGGGTCTTTAATTCCGGTGGCGATGTAGCCGGTCTCTCCCGCATTTAAAACACCCGAAGGCTTCATTTTCGGAGTAAAGTACCCGATCTCTTTTGCCTTGGCGGTAGTATCAGTGGCAATAAGTCGGATATCCTGATTGCCCTGGAAGCTTCCGTCAAAAACCCGGATAAAAGCCACTACGCCCTTATGCTCATCATAGACGGAGTCAAAAACCAATGCCCGGCCAACTGGCATCTCTGATTCTCTCGGTGGCGGCACCAACCGCACCACTGCTTCCAGAAGCTCCGCCACTCCCTGGCCAGTTTTTCCGGAAACTTTCAAAATTTCTTCCGCGCCAACACCGATCAGCTCCGCTAGATCCAAGATCGCGTCCTGGATCTGTTCCGGCTCGGCCACGTCAACCTTGTTGACCGCTCCGATTATTTTTAAATTCGCCCGCTTGGCGTTTTCATAATTCGCCAGCGTCTGCGCCTGAATTCCCTGCTGGGCATCCACTAGTAGCACAGCGCCTTCCACGGCGGTCAAAGCGCGGGAAACTTCATAAGCGAAATCGGAATGGCCCGGAGTATCAATCAAGTTTAAAGTATACTGTATACCGTATACTGTATACTGCATACGAACGGGGGCCATTTTGATAGTGATGCCGCGCTCGCGCTCCAAGTCCATGGAATCCAAATACTGCGCCTGCATCAGCCGCTTTTCCACCGTGCCGGTCACCTCCAAAAGCCGGTCGGCCAAGGTCGATTTCCCATGGTCAATATGGGCGGTAATTACGAAATTTCGGATGTTTTCGGTCATTTCTAAGTACCCATAGATTACAACGATTTAGCTTAAAAACCAAAATCCCGCCAATCAGATCCCCGGTTTAAATATGTAAGTGGGTTGGCTCAGTACATTGCCAAAGCAACGGACGATTTGCCTTACCCTTTATAAACTGTTTGATCCGGAATCTAACGTGCGGGATGGGTCGATGGCATTGCCACCGACACCATCATTATATCATTTTATCCACTTGACCCATACCCCGCCCAACCCTACAATAGCTTTCAGCTCCCAGGAGCCGAAAACAATGGCTGATGGTATCCCGGAAAACACCAATCCATTCGTGGTGATCCTCAATGGTTGCGGAAAAGAAGTGAAACTTCACGAGATCGCGCCGGAATATTTCGAATACGACATGGACCTGGATATGCCGGTGGCCAAAGAAGTGCGCAAACCGGCGATCACCCAGGCCGATTCGGAAAAGCTACTCCGTGGTATTGCCAAAAAGGAAAAACCGATCCATTTTGCGGTGCATGAGCTCTGCGTTCATATCATCCCGGGAGATCTGAAAAGCACGATCCCGGTGCTGAAAACCCATACCGGCAATCGCGGAAAAAATGGATTCTTTATACCCTGCTGTGACGACATCGAATGCTATTTTCTCAAATAAAAAACCGCCCATCGAGGCGGTTTTTCCTATGCTCTGATCTAATATCCCATTATGTCTTCTTCGGCGCGAATGTAACTGTGAATATCTTCCGGTTTGAACCAAAGTTTTATTTCCACTTCCGCTTCGGCGACATTGCCGGAGGCGTGGATAATATTCCGCACTCCCCGCTTCTGCGAATTAGCCAAGACCGCCGAATCAACGGAGTAGTCTCCACGGATCGTACCCATCTCCGCCGCCGAAGGCATCGTGGCGCCCACGATCTTACGCACCATTTCTACAGCGTGCAGACCCTCAACCACGAATTTCACAACCGGGCCGGAAGTCATAAAATCAGTGATCCAACCGTGTACCATCCGGCCGATCTTCACCGGATCATCAGTGCCGATCTCTTTGACAGCATCCATCCCGTGTTTCTGGTAGGTGGCTAGGGTTTTCTCGCCCATCGCCCTCAAATTAGCCTCCGCGTCGGAATAATGTTTGTTTAATTGCTCTTTGGTCGCCTGGAACATCTGCATAGCCACAACTTTCAATCCGCGCTGCTCAATACGGCGGATAATTTCACCGATCAAACCCCGCTTCACTCCATCGGGCTTCACGATCACCAACGTTTTTTCTTCTTTTAATTTTGCCATTTTTATTTTTTTGATTTTTTGATATCTAAGCTTAGTTCTTTGAGCTGTTCTGCTTCAACCTCGCTCGGAGCGTCCATCATCAGGTCGCGCGCGTCGCCGGTTTTCGGGAAGGCGATCACTTCGCGGATGCTTGCTTCATTTTCTAAAAGCATTGCCACCCGATCCAATCCCAAAGCAATTCCGCCATGCGGAGGGGCGCCGCTGCCAAGAGCGTCGATCATATGACCGAAGTTGTTCATAATTCGCGCCTCTTCAAAGCCCATCACCTCAAAAACTTTCTTCAGCGCCTCCGGGCGATGATTACGGATGCTGCCGCCGCCGATCTCAAATCCATTGAGCACGATGTCGTACTGCGTGGTCAAAATTTCTCCCAGATTTTCTTTTTTCATCAACGCTTCCATATATTCCGGCTTCGGGGCAGAAAATGGATTATGAGTAAAAGTCCATCCGCCTTTATCTGTCTTTTCAAAAAATGGAAAGTCTACCACCCAACAGAAAGCCAGCAGATTCGGATCGTTCTTGTCTTTGCGCACATCCGGGCGGTCGCTGCCATAGTTTTTCATCGCATCGGCATAAGTCATCCGAGGAAATGGCATCTCCTGAATTTTCTTGTGCGGATAAGCTTTCTGCACCATCTCAATCAACATCTTTTCTATCAGATCCATCACGTCTTCCTGTTTCACAAAACTCATCTCCAGATCCATCTGGGTGAACTCCGGCTGACGGTCGCCACGAGTGTCTTCATCGCGGAAACAGCGCGCGATCTGGAAATAACGCTCAAAACCGGAAACCATCAATAGCTGTTTATATTGCTGGGGCGACTGCGGAAGCGCGTAAAATTTCCCGGGATATAATCGGGACGGCACCAGATAATCGCGCGCTCCTTCGGGAGTGGTCTTGCTCAAAATTGGCGTCTCAATTTCCAAGAAGTTCTGATCGGAAAGATAATCGCGGAAAAAACGGATCATCTGGTGACGATTGCGCAAATTTTTCTGCATCCGCTCGCGACGTAAGTCCACATAGCGATATTTCATCCGCACGTCTTCCCCGATCTCTTTTCCATCACTGGTTACTTCTATCGGAGGCGTGTTGGCTTCGTTGAGAACTTCCAATTTAGTCGCCAAAACTTCCACCTTTCCGGTAGCGATCGCCGGATTGACCATATTCTCCGGCCGCTTATTCACCATACCGGTCACTTTCACTACCCACTCCGAACGCAAAGTCGCCGCCACATCAGCTAATTCCTTGGGCTTTGGAAGAAAGACGACTTGCGCGATCCCAGACCGGTCGCGCAGATCAATAAACATAATTTTCCCGTGGTCGCGGCGGATGGATACCCAACCCATCAACTCCACCTCCTGGCCTTCTTTATTTACTATGTCGGCGATTAGGGTTCGCATTTCTTAAAAATATTAACAGGAATTTTTGAATTAAAAAAGCCCCGCTTTGTATGAAAGCTCTAAAAAATTAGGCCCGCAGCCAAAATCAGATGCTGGTTCAGGATAAGCGCCCCTCCGATCATTATCAGAATAGAAAGTCCGCCAACGATTAACTTGGGATGCTGAATACTCGGCTTTACTAAAATCTTAAGAAATAACGCTCCGGTTACGATCGCTCCGATGATCAAGAAAATTACGTTCGCGGCATTACGTGGCGAAGCTAAAACCGTTGCAAAAAGTCCCGGCGCCGGTTCAACTTGGTTGTCGGAATTATTTATCTCCTTAGGCACTTCCGCGGCCATCGCCTCTGCTCCCTTCACTGCCACGAACATTTCCTGCGAAGAATCTTTCGCCGTAGAGCTTTGCTCAATTACCTTCGACTCTTTTATCACTGAAGAAGCAGGTTTAGCCGCAGCAGCTATTGCCATCGGCCGGCCGAACATCTGAACCACGAAAGTCGCTTCTTTGCCTTTGTAGATACCTTTCGCCATTGCCACCCCGATCTCCGTAAAATTAGGATTTAAAATATTGGCTTTGTGGCTAGGAGAATTCATCCAAGCAGTGATCACATCTTTGGAATCGGAAAAATTAACCGCCAAATTCTCTCCGGCATAAATGAAAGAGTAACCGGCCTCGCTGAACCAATGCCATGGGGTCAATCCGGCGGGACTCTTATGGGCGAAGTAGCCATTAGCCGCCATATCGTTGGCCTTCAACTGCGCGGCCCGTTGGAGCGCGGAACTAACTTTCAAGGGAATTAAAACTTGATCGGCGCGGACAGCATTAGTCTCTTCAGAAACCACAGAAGGCAGGATCAGGGCTAAAAAATTACTGTGCGGACCAATCACAAATACCTGCATGATCAAAAGCAGCTCCGAAAGGAGCACTACCGCGCCAACCAGCAAAATGCTTTTCGGCCGCAAAAAATGCGGCTGATAGTCGTTGTGTTCGTGCGGTATAAAATATTTTTTAAAAACTCGCTTCATATGATCTTCTTACTTCATTAAATCACGATACCTGCCAATTACGCCAAGACCCCGGCAAACCGGGGTCTTGGTAGAAACAATGCTTAAGGGAGTTGCGGCATCGGCTGATCCGCTCCGTCACAGCTAAGAATGTTGATCATGCGCTTGGTAGTCTTATAGACATAACCAGTCGCCGTATCCTCGTTTGCTAGTCCATATGGAACCCAGGGGGCAAGGACGTCTTTCTTATGCTTCAACTGGAAAGCTTTCACCACCTCGCGGGTCAGTTTTCCAAAAAATCCGGTGACCGGCAGATGCAGGCCAAGCTGGGAATTCAAGAAAGTTTGCAAGCGGGCCACATCTTCCGGATTATTTTTTAATCCGGCGCCAATATAGCTAAGAATGTATGGGCTGCAGCTGGCGCCAAGAACTTCTCCTTCAGAATTACTAGACGCGCTGGCGCCAAGAACTTCGCCGTTGCCGGCAGAGCTATCGGTACCGGGATCGCTTGGACTATTGCTGGTACCCTCGCCGCCGGCGCCACCGTTATTTACGGGGTTGCTCTGGCCATTATTATCGGAACTGGAATTATCCGCTGGATTTTCAACTACAATATTCGTTTCATCATTATCCTGACCATCAACACAGCCCGGATCGTTCAGATCCACTAGACCGTCGCCGTCGTTATCAATGGCATCACTGCACTGCGTGGAAACAGGAATTTCCGGCTCAACGATCACGTTGGTTTCGTCGTTATCCTGCGAGTCAACGCAGCCCGGGTCATTCATATCAACCAGCTCATCGGCATCATTATCAATGCCATCGCTGCACTGCGTAGGGGTAGGCTCCACAATGGGAGCAGCCATCACATTCACCGCGCGGTCAGCGCTGGCGCTAAGGCTACCGGAATCAGTAACGCTGTAGTGGACCGAATAGGCGCCGGCAACCGAAGTATCAACAGAGCCGCTGACAGAAATACTACCGGTCAGATCTCCATCTTCGGCATCGGAAGCAGTCGCTCCCGGATCGGTAAAAACATCACCAACAGTCAGATCCATCGGGTTAGCTCCGATCAAAGAGATCGTCGGGGCAGTGTTCGGAATTTGCCCGTCCGAGCAATTGTCGTCATTGCCATTATTATTGTCGTTTCCATTGTCGCCACCATTACCGGGATTACCATTGCCGTTACCATCACAAGCATTGCCGCCTCCATTGCCACCTCCGTTGCCGCCCTTAGCAGCGAAAACCGCGCCCGCCGGGCTGATGATCAAAATAACCAGCATTAACGCCACAAATACGGCAAAAACCCTCTTGAGATCAAGAGCCTGATTAGCCTTATTTTTCTTACTAATTTTACCAACCTTGGAACCCTTTTTTGCGCTTAACATTTTATTGTTTATTAGTGATTGCCGAGCGACTAAACTCGGACTTAATTTATTGGGCTGATTATAAACTATTACGCCAGAAAAGTCAAGGGGGGGGCACTTTTGACCCAATTCTCAACTTTCCGCAACAAAAAGGCCCCGCAAATTAAGCGGGGCCACACACTTAAGGCTTTTGCATTTTCTTCCAATCTTCGAAACCGTCTTGGAGCAAGGGGTCGCCATACATGGCGTCGTAGGCATCCCGACCCATATCCGTACCATCACGCATTTCGCTGACGAGACTTTTCCCGTTGATCCTTATCTCCACACCTAACGTTTTCTGGGTCCACTCCAGAAATTCCAGGAACTTCTCATCCGGATGCCAGTAGCGAGGCATGCAACCTCCTCACAAATGTTCTAAGGTTGATACTAAAACAAAACCCCTGGATTGGCAATTATTTAGCGGCTTTGATAATTCCCCCACCCCTTTCCGAAAAAACTATTATTCGCTGAGGGTAACCGTGGGGATGGTGATTGGTAAACCGGCGAGAGAACGATCTAGGCCAGAGCTGAAACTCATTCCCCGTATTTTAGTAATCTTTATCGTGATATTGGCTGTTATGCCCGAATCTGTGAATAAACTAAGAATATCGCCAGAACCAATCTTTATGCGTTCCAAGGCAAATCCAATAGTTCCAGACTTTATGTTTCCCAATCCCACCTGCGTATGATTAATATACACGAAAGTTCGAACGCCTTCGGGGGGTAGACCGTCAGCAATTACCTCACCTTCTATGTAGTCGATTCCTATTGTTTCTCCCTCGGTCAAAATTCTAGCCTTAAGTAATGTTGGATGCGGATCCCACGAGTTGACCTCACTCCACTTAATCGTTTCAGCAGAAAGAGGCTCTATAAGCTCAATCTTTGGATCGGCGAATGAAGTATTGAAGCTAATAGATTTACTCTGCCCATCACTTACGGAATAAAATGTCAGCGTTTCTAATTTACTTTTCGTATCCATGTTTGGAGTGTAGCTAAAAGGTGCACATCTATCCGCGTAATTATCAGCATAAATCGTAGACTTCGAATCGAGAACTTGGGAATTCTTGTCACGCATTTCAATCATGCGATCATTGAAAGCTTGCCCATACTGATCAAAAACTTTTACGTTAAAGAAATATTCTTTATCTTTTTCTAAAAAATAGTTTTCTGAAAAATATGGCCCCACACCAGTACAGAGAGGGTAAAGCCGGCGGATCTCGACCGACATCCGATCAAAAACCCGCGGAGCTGGCACTGGGGTCGGAGCAGGGGCTAGCACGGGGCTATTTGCTATTGTAACTTGCGCCGATATCGGCACAGGAATAGTAGCTGGTGACTGCACCACCGTAACAGTACCAATAAGTTTTTGCAGTTGTATTTTTAAAGCATCTAGGTCGTCCTGATTCAAAATATTTCCGTTGGCATCAATAATCGCTCCGCTCGGGGTTTTATAAGTTTTAATTGCTGAAACCGGAGTGACAACGCTAAAAGTATTGGTTTTCCCAACTTTCGGAGCAACGCTTATGCTAGAAGCAATTTTTTTCGGCTCCTCAACTATAACTTTCCTAGGAGTCTCGGCTATCAGAGCCGGAACAGCATCCACGGGTTGTGGAGCTGGTACGATTGGTGAATGAGCTAAGCCTAAGGTGGATAAGATGATGATTCCCGCGGAACCAAACTTGGCGAAGATTGAAGCTAGAAAGTGAAACATATATTGGCTAGATTATAGCACTCCCCAACCAAAAAGACAAGCCTACGAACTAAATCTTTTCTGTCCTGCGGGGACCATCGCTATCTAAGATTTCAAGCTTTTTGTTACTAACTAGGATTATTTTCCCAAAATAATCCGATTGATGTTTATATTTTTTAAACAATTCAATCATTAATCCATTCAATATTTTTGGCTCTAAGTTTCCCGGGAATCTGACTACTGCTTTGTTTTTCTGTATTCCTCGCGCCTTTTTAAAATCCCAGTCGGCCGTAAAAAGAATTCTGCCCTCGCTAGTCGCCCTTGCTAAAACCTCGGGATCGCTCAAACCCTCATGACCGTAATCGTGTAAAATATGCCTGATATTAACATTGCTCCTCGAGTTGAGGAGCAATGTTTTTCTCGGTGGCATATTTTCATCGAGAAGAATTAATAATTTTTCTTTATCCGTTGATTTCATTCACTTGATCGCCTGCGAATCTTAAAGCAGCATCGATCTGTTCTTGCTTGAGCTGCGGGAAATAATCTCTCACATGCCCGCGTCCCTTATTGTTACTCATTTGATACAAAACCGAAGAAACTGGGATTCTCGTACCCTTAATAACCGGCTGGCCGCCCAAGACGTCTTTCCTAATAGATATTCCTTTCATACTCTGATTGTAGATTCTAACAGAGATTATTTTAAGAATCAAGTTATGCACACTCCATCGATTTATAGAATTACGCCCCCTCCCAACATTGCGCCTTTTTTGTCGTAAAAGACGGCGGATTGGCCAGCGGCAACAAATTTCACTGGCTTTTTGAATTGAAGCACGAATGAAGAATCATGAATCACGAGAGTAGCGGGAAATACCGGCTGTCGATACCTTACCCTAGCCATTACGGAAATCTTTCCATGCTTCTTGCTTCTTAATTCTTGATTCAACAAATTAACCTCGGAGAGGGTAATTTGTTTCTTATAAAGCGCCGGATGATCTTCGCCTTCGGCGACTACCACCAGATTTTTCTTTACATCCTTATCGGCCACGTAAAGCGGTTTTTCCGTGCCGCCAACTCCAATGCCGTGCCGTTGACCAATGGTGAAGAAATGCGCGCCGTTATGGGTGCCTATTTGGATGAACTTTTTTGTAGGATTGCCCCGCAACATTCCAACATTCTCAAGAATGTTAGAATGTTTACTCGCAATGACGATCGGGCCTTTCTTTGGTTTAATATATTTCTTCAAAAATTCCGGCAGATCCACCTGCCCCAAAAAGCAGATACCCTGCGAATCTTTTTTCAGCGCGTTATGTAGGCCAAACTTCTCGGCAAGTTTCCGCACCTGCGGCTTTTTGTATTCCCCGATCGGAAACAGGCACTTCTCCAGGTGCTCGGGTTTTATTGCCCACAGAAAATAGGACTGGTCCTTGTTGCTGTCGCGCGCCACTGCCAGCATTGCAGTGATCCGCGGGGCTTCGTGAGCAAGCTCTCGGAGGTGTGTTTGCTTGGCTCGGTCGTTACCCCGACCGAAAACACGCCGAGAGAGCAGGGCGGCATTTGCCGCAGGAGCAAATGAACGCCCGGTTGCTACAGAAGCTCCGCGGATCACGCGAACGTAATGCCCGGTAGCGACAAAGTCAGCTCCTAGCTCCATTGCCTTGTCGTAAAAAAGCCCGAACTTAATCTCCTTATTGCACATCACATCCGGATTCGGCGTGATCCCCCTTTTGTAGCCGGCGACCATATAATCCACCACCCGCTTTTTGTATTCGTCTTCGTAATCAAAAGTATAGAAAGGAATATCCAAATGCTCGGCGGCTCGGCGCGCGTCTTCCGCATCCCGCTCGGCGCAACCATCCACGTTGAAGCACTTCAAGTGAACGCCAACGACATCGTAGCCCTGCTTTTTGAGCAACGCCGCAGCCACGCTGGAATCAACTCCACCGGACATCCCAACAAAAACTTTGCCCTTCTTATTCATTGGCGATATTATGCCACAAAAAGTTCCCTCAAACAACATTCCAACATTCTTGAGAATGTTGGAATGTCAGGAAATAAAAAGCCCGCATTACTGCGGGGAAAAAACTTTACCAATCTTGTTGGCCAATTTGTGGAAAAGGATAGCGGGACCGAAAAGAGTGAGGGAAAGGGTGAAAGCAATGGCCTCGCGCAACATCCAAGGACTTTCTCTGCGAATCCTTCGCCAGTTCAAAATAACGCTGATTGCGTTCAGACAGCCAAGACATCCGCCGATTGCCCCATACAACGTAAATGGCGCCAATGCTACCCACCAGTACCAAGCCATGGGATTCTCCTCGAAACGAACTGCCGTGATAATATCACAAATTTTGGAAAAGAAAAACCACGCTAAGCGCGGCTACATATCAAAGCCAAAGCTGCCGGGTAAGCCGTCAGGGCGGTCGGGAATCCTAAGAATTTTGAGTACAGCTCTCCCCAACCGGTAGGCGCTAAAAATCCAAATAAAAGGTAGACCATAGACTGTCCAAAACAAAACCTTTTGCAGTCGCCGACAACCAACCGATCCCGGATTGCGTTCAATGTTGTCCATCAACGCCTGCCCGGTATAGCCGACCCACAAGATCACTACGGTTGCGGGCATGAAAAAATTTCCCAGCAATACGACCAACCGTTGCGCGCGCGTCCGATCCACACATTGCTCAAAAATCGGAAAATAGGCAAAACCTAGCGAGAAGTAAGTCAGAAACATAACCGGCGCCCACCAATACCAGGCCATTATCGTCTCCTAGAAACGAACTACGACTATTGTGCAATAAAAAAGCCCCTGTGTAAATGGAGCTTAGGGAACTTGGCTTAGTAGTCGGGGGTGTCTGGCGGATTGAAAATCCGAAAAACACTAAATGCTAGTGCAATTACAAAGAGCAGGAGCCAGAGAATCATCTACGTTGTCCTTGCAATAAACTGCCGTGATGATAACACGAATTTTGGAAAAGAAAAGCCGCACTAATGCGGCCTATTTCGGATTGCTCTGATTGCCAGAGCAAACTTATCGGGAAATTCGCAGATAACTACGATCCAAGCTAGTAATCCAAACCCCGGCGAAAGGAGAATGATCACGGCCATATAAATCGGGAACATGATGAGAAAGTGCTTAGAGCAGAAATCTAGGAAACGATCGAAATATCCCTTCGTCGTCATGTGATAAATGAACACCGCCTCCGTGACAGCTACAATCACCCACCAGTACCAAGCCATAATCTTCTCCTCGAAATGAACTGCGGTTATTTTATCACAAAAAATCACCTTACGCAACATTCCAACATTCTTGAGAATGTCGGAATGTTAAAAGGTTTTGGCAAACTTGATAAACTTTTCACCGTAGGGCGATAGAGAGTGAACAACG
>CAZDBT010000006.1:0-33144 GCA_964503795.1 uncultured Candidatus Saccharibacteria bacterium | reverse complement strand
GCAGTACGCGTGTTTTGGGAACACGTAGACCGGGTTCAATTCCCGGCTCCCCGACAGACATAGAAGCATTTTAAGCCCCCGTAGCTCAATGGTCAGAGCGTACGGTTTCTACCCGTCAGATGTGGGTTCGATTCCTACCGGGGGCACAATTTAAAATCAGGACTTTGGTCCTGATTTTAAATTTATGTTTTCCGCTGGAATCGAACAGCCGCACCCCGTGTTGGAGAGCATGGAGAACCAGAAGGTTCTCCAGATGGGGGTCGGGGTGCGGCGAAGGTGTTCGAGGCCGAGCGGAGCGAGTGCCCTTGTTCCTACCGGGGGCACATTTGACTTTTCAAGTCAAGTATAGTATCGTCTATAAACCTGAAGCCGCAAGGCTTTTTTATTATGAATTTACGTAACATCGCGATTATCGCTCACGTTGACCACGGCAAAACCACTTTAGTGGACGCGCTTTTGAAGCAGTCGGAAAATTTCAAGATCAAAAGCGACGGTAATAAAGATCTGATCATGGATTCTAACGATCTGGAAAGGGAGCGGGGAATTACTATTTTCGCTAAGAATGTGGCGGTTAAATACAAGGATTTCAAGATCAATATCGTAGACACTCCCGGTCACGCCGACTTTGGTGGCGAAGTGGAGCGCATCATGCGTATGGTGGACGGTGTTTTGCTGGTGGTGGACGCCAAAGAAGGTCCGATGCCGCAGACGAAATTTGTTTTGCGCAAAGCTATTCAAGCCGGCCACAAGGCGATCGTAGTGATCAACAAAATTGATAAGCCTGGCGCTCGTCCCGAGTGGACTTTGAATGCTACTTTCGATCTGTTCGTGGAATTGGGCGCCAACGATGATCAGGCCAACTTTCCGGTCATCTATGCTTCCGGCGTTCAGGGTAAGGCCGGGTTGGAACCGAAACTGGAAGAGATGAAAGACATCGAGCCGGTGTTTGACGCGGTTGTAAAATATATTCCCGCTCCGAAAGTGAATGAGGGCAAGCCTCTGCAAATGTTGACCGTTAATCTTTCCTACGACAACTACAAAGGAAAAGTTGCCGTTGGTCGCGTATATTCCGGAGTTTTAAAAAAGGGTGTTCCAGTGGCGCACATTAACCGGGCGGGCGTCGTGAAAAAGGCCCAGCTGACCGCGGTCATGCTTTTTGACGGGTTGAATCGGGTGGAAGTTGAAGAGGCCGGCGCCGGCGACATTGTGGCGATTTCCGGTATTGATGATATTTCTATCGGAGAAACGATCGCCGATATTGATCATCCGGAAGCTTTGCCGATCATTAAGATTGATGAGCCGACCATCAAAATGACCTTTGGTGTAAATACTTCTCCATTTACCGGACGCGAAGGTCAGTACACCACTTCCCGCAACTTGAACGAGCGCTTGCAGAAAGAAATTGAAACCGACGTGGCTTTGTCGGTGGCTTCGACTGGTTCCCCGGATCGTTGGGTAGTGGCCGGCCGTGGTGAGCTACACTTGGCGATCCTGATCGAAAAAATGCGTCGCGAAGGCTATGAACTGGAAGTTTCTAAGCCACAGGTAATTTATAAAGAAGAGAACGGCAAGAAACTGGAGCCGATGGAATTGGTTTCTATTGAGGTTCCGGAGGCTTTTGCGGGAACGGTGATTGAGATGCTTGGAAAGCGTTTGGGTGAGATGCGTGATATGAAAGTGGACCGCGGCCAGACTTTTATGGATTTCGCTATCCCGACCCGCGGTTTGATCGGTGTCCGCAACCCGTTCCTTACCGCTACCAAGGGTAATGGAATCATGAACAGCATCTTTTTGGGCTACGAACCGGTGAAGGGGGATTTGGCTGCTAATTTGCGTGGCTCGCTGGTCTCTACCGAAACCGGACTTTCTAATAGCTATGGATTGTTAAACGCTCAAGAGCGTGGCCATCTGTTTATCGGTCCTGCCGTTGAGGTGTACACGGGAATGGTTGTCGGAGAAAATGCCAAGTCTGATGATGTGCTGGTGAATGTATGCAAAACCAAAGAGTTGACTAACTTCCGCACCAAGAACTTTGGTGTGCAGGTCGGATTGGAGGTGCCGCATACCATGGGCTTGGAGGATGCTTTAGATTATATTGCCGATAATGAACTGGTGGAGGTCACTCCGAAAAATGTCCGTATCCGCAAAGCGGTGCTGACCGAGAACGATCGCCGCAAGCAGGAACGCTCGGATAAAGATAAGAAATAAAAAAGCGCCTCCTAGGGGGCGCTTTTGGTTTTGAGTTCTTCGTCCAGAGCTTTGCTGTTCTTTCTGCGAATTTCTGCTGCTTCGTATCGACGCCTCTGTTCGTCTGTCTCCGGTATGACCTGGCGAATGGCTACGTTGTTCCGCTGGTCATCTTTCGCAACAAAAGTGATATAGCCCCGCACGACTGGGCGACGTTCTCCCGTCAGGGGATTTTCCGCGAAAACCTTTACTCCGACCTCCATCGAAGTATTCCAAACACGATTCACGGATGCCTTATAGACCAGCATCTCACCTTTGAATGCCGGGCCGATGAATTTCAGCCGATCTACGATGAAGGTAACGCAGGCTCGGTTACTATGTCGCGCCGCTACTGTCGCGGCCGCGAGATCTAACTGAAGCATCACTTCTCCACCGAACATCGTATCAATGTGGTTCAGGTCTTTGTTGAGAATGTGATAAACGTAGTCATCAACCGATGACTCCGAAACTTTCTTGGGCGTTGTGTAATCCAACTGCTTCCTCCTTCGATGTTCCGGCTGAAGTTTAGCAATTAAGTTATCGTACTGCAATTGTGGACCAAGCGAGAATCGAACTCGCGCCTCCTCATTGCAAATGAGGTGTTCTACCACTGAACTATAGGCCCTGGCGGAGACGGGAGGATTCGAACCCCCGATACCCTTTCGGGTATACCGCATTTCGAGTGCGGCACATTCGGCCTCTCTGTCACGTCTCCAAATTTTGCCCTCTCAACAAAATATCCGCCAATAGCGGATATTTTGCAAGATTTGTTTAGGCCTAAACAAATACTATTTGTTGCCCATGATGCGGAACATCTTGGTGCCGCAAACCGCGCAGGTGCCAGTCATGGCCCGGCGAGGCTTTCCGCCCTTGCCCTGCATCTCAACTTCCTTGGCATTTAGCATCTCTCGATCCTTGGCTTTGCACTTAACGCAATAGCCTGTGTGAACTTCTGCCATTTAATTTAGTTTTTTAAATTTTAGACCTTTTAAGCTTTACCCGTCTTAGGTGGGCCTTAAAAGCTTATGAGGGAATTATAGCACTATTTGCCTTAATAAGCTAGATTGCCCTATTATGAGTCAAGCGGACGCCCTCCTAGTTCAATGGTTAGAACAACTCCGTCCTAAGGAGTGGATGACTGTTCGATTCAGTCGGAGGGCACAAATTTTGACTTAAAATGAGTCAAAATATACAATACTTTCAACGCGGGCCTATAGTAAAACGGTATTACGCTCCCATGGCATGGGCGAGGCCGGGGTTCGACTCCCCGTAGGTCCACCGAATAAAAATTCCCCGCGGTTGCGGGGGCTTTTTATTTTAACGTGGCGAGCAGCGATCCGGGTTTCTATCCGGCAAGTCTTCTTCCGGTGTTTCTCTCTCAAAACGGACCCGGTTGGACGAGTCGATCTTCAGTCTGGAGTTGAATCCTCCGCGGGTCCGCAATGTCATCGTGATCTGCAGACGGCTGGGATTGTAGATCTCCCACAGGTCCTTATAGATCACATTGATCAGGCGTTCATAGGAGATCACTGTATTGCGGAACTGCCGGACATAGTTTTTCAAAGATTTGAGCTCTATCACCAGCTCATGAGGAACATATGTAACATGGAGTTCGCCAAAATCGGGTTGTCCATGGGCGCCGTCGAAGGTGAACTCTTGGGTCTCAAGTTCGATCTCATAAGCATAGTCGCTGGGATTCTTGATCGATCTCAAAATCTTCCTATTGCTCCACTGCCTCTCGTCGCTCATCTATTATCTCAAATAAAAAGAAGCTTTTATATTTATAACCCCTTTGCGGCAAACCTTCAACCGTAGTAAAATCTGTTTAGCTTTTTTGAAAAGGGGAAATCGTGGAAAATTACCTTTGTCTTTTGCGGGAAATCATAGAGCGAGGCGTTGATCGTCCGGATCGTACCGGAGTCGGAAATCGTTCTTTGTTTGTTAGGCAACTTCGGTTCGATATGGCGAAAGGATTTCCGATCATCACCACGAAGAAGATTGCCTTTAAAAGCAATGTTAAACCCGAGCTCTTGTGGTTCATCAGCGGAAGTTCCGACAACAAAGAATTACAGAAACTTGGAGGTGAAATTTGGACCGCGAATGCCAACGCTCCTTACTGGAAACCAATGGCAAAATTTGAGGGAGACCTTGGCCGTGTCTACGGAGTACAGTGGCGGCATTGGCGGAGACCAGATGGGACGGAAGTTGATCAACTGAAGCAGATCATCGAGCGGATCAAGAAAGATCCGAACGACCGGCGTCTGATCGTCAGCGCTTGGAATCCGGGCGAATTGGCAGAAATGGCTTTGCCGCCGTGCCATATGATCTTTCAGTTCTACGTGGTCAACGGAGGGCTGTCGCTACATATGGTGCAGAGAAGCTGCGACTCCTTCTTGGGCGTTCCGTTCAATATTTCTTCTTACGCTTTGTTGTTGGCGATGGTCGCTCAAGTCACCGAAACAAAACCCAAAGAGCTGATCATTACCTTTGATGACGTCCACATTTACCTGAATCATTTTGAGCAGGTGAAAATTCAGTTGGCGCGCGCGCCGATGGCTCTGCCTCAACTGTGGCTGAACCCGGCGGTGAAAAACATTGATGATTTCAAGATGGACGACATCAAGCTGGTGGGATATAAACATCATCCAAAGATTAAAGGGGAGATGGCGGTATGAGGATCTCGCTGATCGCCGCGCTGGGAACGAATTGGGTGATCGGGAATAAGGGAAAGTTGCCCTGGCATCTGCCGGCGGATCTGAAACGCTTCCGGGAGCTGACAAAAAAACACACAGTGGCGATGGGACGGAAGACGGCGGAATCGCTTGGCTGGAAGCCCCTGCCGGACCGGGTGAACCTAGTGCTTACCGATACGATGAATTGCTTGGATGTTCCCAAAGGATTTCTTCCAGTAAAAAAGATCCGCGACGCGATCGCGGTGGCGGCGATGTTCGGAGAAACCGAATTGTTCGTTATCGGCGGATCGCAAATTTTTGCGCTCGCCGAGCGGGGAGTAGATCGGATGTATCTCACCATCATCAATTCAGACTTTGAAGGTGACGTTACCTTCCCGGTAGATTTCAGCGAAGAAGATGTTTGGGACTTGGTTTCGGCGGAGAAACGGCCGCCCGATGCCAAGAATCCTTACGAACTATACTTCACGGTTTGGGATAGTAAAAAAGAAAAACACCTCGACGATTAGTCGAGGTGTTATTTTTTATTGCATTGGAATAACAGACGGAACTTTTCCGGCCAGTGATCTGACCCGGCGTTCCATCGGCTTGATGGAGGCGGAGAGGTGAGTGAAGTAGAGCATTACCTCTTCATTTTGTTTTGCGCTGTAGTAATCGCTGCAGCCGAACAATTTTTTTGTAAAAAGAGGTTTGCCGCGGAGCCGCCAGAAGAGAGACCAGGCATAAAGATATACCAATGAGCGTTCGATCCGACAGGGAAGCCCCGGAGTTTGAAATTTCGCCGGTACCACTTTACTGGAGAGCAGATACCATTTTTGCGGACAGACGCTTGCGTTCAACTGGTAGGCGGCGATCCGGTAGAGCGCCTTTGAGTCGATCTGGATCGCTGGGAAACGTTTTGTAATGAAGCGGGCCAGATCATGTATGTTCAGGTAGCCGCGATGCAGCTGGCAGGGAATAGCCGGAAGGAGAACGTATCGCCAGGGCCGTTCGCTCAAGTAGTAGAGAGCTTTGGCGCTGAAGGGAACTGTTTCATAATCTTTGGAGTTGACCCAGTCATTAGCTTCCGGAAAAACTTCCAGGACTTCTTTAAGTGTGATGCAGGCGCGCCCCATGATCTTGGCGGCGCTCTCTGCAGGAGTTCCTGCCTGCGCGTCGCCCACAGTCTCGCCTCCTGCTGATTTCAAGGTACGAGATAACTGTACTTCGGTTTGACTTCCGAAGCAACAAACGGTATACTATTCCTCGGAACTTTGGAGTTAGCAAAATGATAGAGATCGTGGCGAAGAGCGGTTTCAGTCTCAATCCGTTGGTTGAGTCGTGGGGTTTTATGGACAGCGTCCGATCGGATATACGGGTTGGCATTTGTGATCTGCTAAAACAACTTTTAAAGTCCAAGTCGGTTCCTTTACTAGACCCCAATGAATTCGCGGCGGTTTGCCGACAGGATCGTGCGGTTACCGCGTTAGCGATCGACCACGGCGTTACTCCTACCAAGGTGGTCGGCATGGCGATGCTGTTCATTCACCAGAAGTTTTCTGCGAACACTGGTATTGTTGAGGACGTGGTGGTGGATGAGAATTATCGCGGTCAGAAGATCGGCGAAAAATTAATGAAGAGACTTATTGAAATCGCCCGCCAGCTCCATCTGAAATCCATCGGTCTTTCTTCCGGAAACCAGCCGGAGCGAGCCGCGGCTCACAAGCTCTATCTGAAACTGGGTTTCACGGCGCGCGACAGTACTCTTTTCGTAAAAAAACTGCTTTAATAAAAAAAGCAGTTTTTATTTGGTGGGGTGGCCGAGTGGTTTAAGGCGACAGTCTTGAAAACTGTTATACCCGAAAAGGTATCGTGAGTTCGAATCTCACCCCCACCGCCAAGATAAAAAACCCGCGCAATGCGCGGGATTTTAATCGCCAAGATCGATTGTGAACACATGGCCGCAATTAGGGCACTTGTAGGTGACTAAAGAGGTGTCAAAGTCTGGATACAATTCTTCGGCTTCATCATGAATGATTTTCATCTTAGCGTGATTGAAAGGAGCGAGATCCCAGGGATTTTCTTTCGTGCAATGACGCTCAATAATCCCATCGTCTCTGATGTTGTCAGGTATCACAGCGGCTCCTTTTCCCATGGGAAGACGATCCACTTATCGGATTTCTCGTTCAGCCAGATATCGGGAACGACCGCGCTCCATTTTTTGTAGAAAAGCGTGGCGATGAAGAATCCGGCATCGTGGTAAGGCCGAAGCTGTTTGCCGGTGTCGGCGATGTCGTCAACGACCAGGACGTTCTCGCGGGGAATTTCCACATTACTCCAAATGCCCGGGCTGATTTCTTTAAATTCTCGGGGGATCATTTTTCTGTCATGGCCGAAAGCGCTGTAATAGTTTTTCAATTCTACTACTGCATTCAGACCGAGCCGATTCCCTAGCCAAGCCGCCAGGGGCCAGCCTCCACGAGGCAGGGTGTGGATGTGTGTGAACTTCCGGCCGCTAGCCTTGATCATTTGAGCGATCTTTTCCACATCAGCTTCAAATTGTTCCATCGTGTAGATCTGCTTGTCCGGTTCAACGGCTCCGTTTTCCATGCTGATTCCTTTATGAGTGCTGGGGTAATTTTATGATAAAATTATTAAAGATGCCAGTTACCCGCGACTTATTGCAGAGATCTTTCTGGGCCCTGCCGATCGGGGAGGCTTTGGATATTTTAGAAACCACCAAAAGCGGTTTAACCGAGGACGAAACCAAGGAGCGCCGTCAGATATTTGGCAAGAACGAACTGCCCAAGCGCGCCCGCCTCTCGGCTTTGAAGATCTTTTTCGGGCAATTTAAGAGTCCGCTGCTTGGACTACTGATCGTCTCCAGCGGCGTCACCCTGTTTTTAAAAGATTGGAAGGATGCCGGAGTGATCATGGCGGTAGTGGCGGCGAATATAATTCTCGGTTTTTACCAGGAGAACAAAGCCGAGATGGCGTTGTCGCATCTGAAAACTTATATTATCGAGCGCACTCGGGTTTTCCGGGATGGACATGAAATTGAGATTGACGCCTCGGAGCTGGTGCCCGGCGACATCGTCCATCTCGCGCAAGGCAATCGGGTTCCGGCGGATTGTCGGCTGATCTATCTGAATGATTTTGTGGTGGATGAAGCGATCCTCACCGGCGAGTCTTTGCCGGTCAACAAGACCACCGAGCCATCAAGCTTCAAGGCGGTGTTGGCCGATCGTAAGGCGATGGTTTTCAGCGGCACGCTGGTGGTGCAGGGTTTTGCGAACGCTTTGGTCTGTTCTACCGGCAAAGATGCCGAATTGGGGCGGATTGCGGCTCTTGTGGCGGCTTCGGAAAAGGAGCAGACGCCGCTACAGCGGGCGATCTTAAATTTTAGCATCAAAACCAGCATCGCTTTGCTGATCCTGACTTTGGCCGTATTTTTCCTCGGACTCTCTTCCGGAAAGCCGATCTTGGAAATGTTCCTGATCGCGGTCGCGATCGCGGTCGCCGCCGTGCCGGAAGGTCTACCGGTGGCGCTAACGGTTATTCTGGCAATCGGCGTTCAGCGTTTGGCTAAAAAGAACGGCGTGGTGCGGAAATTGCT
Organism: uncultured Candidatus Saccharibacteria bacterium; assembly: GCA_964503795.1. Classification (GTDB taxonomy): domain Bacteria; phylum Patescibacteriota; class Minisyncoccia; order UBA6257; family WO2-44-18; genus JAUSKF01. The sequence goes on along the minus strand of CAZDBT010000006.1, from coordinate 24,633 downwards.
GGCGGCGGAAACTTTAGGCAATACTTCCATAATTCTGACCGATAAAACCGGCACGCTGACGCAGGCCAAGATGGAGCTCGCCAAGATCTCCGTGTTCGCCAAAGGCTATAGCGAAGATGAGGTGTTGCGTTTGGCGCTTTTAAATACGGACGTGGTGATAGAAAATTTCCGGGACCATTATTCCCGGTGGCGGGTGATCGGTCGGCCGCTGGAGGCGGCCTTGGTGAAGGCCGCGGCGCGGGTGGGAATTTTACTTCATGAAGTAAAGCGCAAGACGGAATTGTTCGATTATCTGCCGTTCACTTCGCGCAATAAATATTCCGCTTCATTGACGGCCAACGGAACCGACAACGCGTTTATGCTGAATGTTTTTGGCGCGCCGGAAATTCTGATAAAAAATTCCGATCTGCCGGACGAGGAAAAACATAAATTGATCCGCGAGGTAGACAAGATGGCTTCCAGCGGCGAGCGGGTGCTTGGTCTGGCTGTCCGGGAGATCCGCGGCCAGAAAGAATTTTCTTTGCGGGAAAAATCCAATTTCCAGAGGTTGCATTTCCTGGGCACGATCTCTTTCCGGGATCCGTTGCGATTGGGAGTTAAAGAGGCGATCCAGCGAGTGCGCCAGGCCGGTGTGCGCACGGTCATTGTTACCGGAGACCATCGTGGCACCGCGGAGGCGGTTGCCGAGGAACTGGGATTCCATGTTGACGCCGACGAAGTAATTGACGGCGCGGAGTTGGACGCGATGTCGGATCTGGAGTTAAAAAATAAGTTGCCGATCCTGAAGATCGTGGCTAGGGTTAGTCCGGAAGGAAAGTTAAGGATCGCCAAGGCTTTCAAGGAGGCCGGTGAGGTGGTGGCGATGACCGGTGATGGCATTAACGACGCGGCCTGCCTAAAAGAGGCGGATATCGGCGTGGCGATGGGTTCGGGTACTGATGTTGCCAAAGACGTATCCGATCTGGTTTTACTGGATGATAATTTTGAAACTATCGTAGCGGCGATCGAGGAAGGAAGGCGCATTTTAGAAAATATCCGAAAAGTGATCGTCTATCTTTCCACTTCGCTTTTTGGAGAACTGGTTCTGATCAGCGGCGCGATCCTTACTGGTTTGTCTCTGCCGCTGACCGCGATCCAGATATTATTCATCAATTTTATCGCCGATACTTTTCCGGCCCTGGCGCTGGCTTTCGAGGATCATGTTGATTATTTGATGGTTAGGCGCCGGAAAAAGTCGGTCAGTTTGTTCGATAAAGAGATGGCTTTCCTGACCTTTCTCATCGGCTTGCCGACCAGTCTGCTGTTTTTCATTTTCTATTATTACCTGGCTACTCATGGTTTTGATCTGGCTTTGGTGAAGACCGGTCTTTTTGCCGCTTTCGCCGGTTCTTCTCTGCTGGTGATCTTTGCCGTGCGCAGTCTGCGCAAACACGTGTTGTCTTATAGCCCGTTTTCCAACCCGCTGTTGTTCGTTGGGGTTTTCCTGGGATTTGGCGCAGTGCTGGCGACGGTTTATTGGCCGCCGATGCAGGAAATCCTGGGTACAGTATCCTTGCCGCCGATCTGGATCGCCGGCGTGTTGGCGGTGGGAGTTTTGAATTTGGCGGCGATCGAGATGGGGAAGATGATCTCCCGGCGCTGGAAACTTAACGGAGAGTAGGTTAACCTTTTGACAGTTGTTTACAGAAAAAGAGGAGGCCGAATGCGCCGGATTATTTTCTATGCCCTGTTTGGATTGGGATTGGCGGTTCTGCTTTTCGGATTTGTTCTTGGTTGTTTGCCGGGCGTCACTCATGAGTTTTCTTTACGGCTGATGTGGTTAGGTATCGGTTTGATGGTTGCCGGTGCTCCGGTACTGGTCAGTTGGACGATCTACCTGGATAGTCATTTTGAAGGACAGCCGCTCCTGCCATATGATATTGACGATCCGGCTGCCGGCGAGCCCGGAAATGGTGAGCTGCCCGGCGACGATCCAGACGACGATGAAGAGCCCCCTTGGGGCCCTGTTACCGGCCCGCCTTTTGAAGGAGGGGACGATGACGACAGACCGAAAGGTAAAAATCCGTAAACTATCAACTGCCCCGCTGAAAGCCCGCCTACCGGCGGGCAGGCGGGGCTTTTTTAATGCCCTGCTTTAGCTACCACCAAGCCAATGATCTTTTTTGCCCCGGCTTTTTTCAAAACTTTGGCCGCTTCAGCCAGCGTGGAGCCGGACGTGGAGACGTCGTCTATTAAAATGATATTTTTTCCGGCGATCGGCGCCGAATCGGCGATGGCGAAAGCGCCGGCGATGTTATCACCCCGAAGATCCCAATCCGGCATCTCGGCCTGCGGTTTGGTGTTTTTGATCCTGGCCAGCGCCGATGAACAGACCGGCAGTTTTATTTGCTCCGAAAAGATCCTGGCAATCAGCTCGGATTGGTTGAAGCCGCGAGCGCGCAGCCGTTCTTTGGAAAGCGGCATTGGCACAGCGATGAATTTTCCAAGATCCAGTTCCAGATTTTCGGCATACCTGATCAGAATATCGGCAAGAGGTTTGGCCAGGCCCGCGCGGCCGCGGTATTTCAGTTTCCAGATCAACTGTCTGGCTAGGGCATTGTCATAGCCGACCGCGGCGCCCAACAGATATTGGGCGCTCTTGTGGCAGGTTTTTTTATTTTCCGGTAGTCTGGCGCGGCAAACGCCGCAGAATAAAGTTTTGTTGACCGGAAATTTTTCGGGAATGACCGGTAATGGAAAGACGCAGTCCAGCAGAAAGTTTTTGATTTTTATCGCCAGTTCCAGATAAGATGTGGCCATGCTCAATGAGTCCTATCTTTGCATAGATATCGCAACCAATTCAATCCGGGTTTTGGAAAAAGATATCACCGGAAAAATCTTGCGCTGGGGAATTCTAGAGAGGAATAGCTCGTGTTTTCATTCCAGCATCCAGCCGATCGATCCGGCGGACGCCGCCGCGGCTTTGCTTCAGCTGTTGGAGAAGATGGGCGGCATAGCCCCGCAATCCGGGGCGATCTTTTCCATACCATCGTTCTATCTTTTCACGGCGGTTTCGGATCTAGTTGATCCGAAACTGATCCCCGCCGTTCCGGGCGCGTATAAATTGGAGGCTAAGAAAATGAAAGATGGCCGTTATTTTCTAGTGGCCACGCCAAAAGAGGTGATGGAAAAATACCGGGAGATCTGCCGTCTTGCCGATCTGCGGATGGAAAGCTTGGAGCCAGACAGCGCGGCGATCGCCAGGAGTTTTTCCGGAAAGTCCGGGCGGGTTCTGGTAGTGGATATTGATCGTCGGCTGTCGTCCTTCACGCTAATTGACAAGGGGCAGGTGGAGTATGTTTCTCACACTGATTTTGGCGGCGCCTCCGAAGCTTTGAATGTTATAATGAATAAGACGAAAGAAATTGCCGGAAGAAAGTCCGTTCGCAACGTTCTTTTTTCCAATTCGGTTTTTAATGTAGTCAATGGATTACAAAAAATATCTCAACCAGCTTTTATCCACTACAGTAGACCAGGGAGCGTCCGATCTGCATATTAACGTTGGCCTGAAGCCGCATTTGCGCGTAGATGGCGAGCTGACTCCGGTCAACGATCAACCGGAGGTGGACGTTGATACCGCGTCCGGCATTATCGAGGCGTTGCTGAATGAAGAGCAAAAAGAAAAATTCTATCACGACCGGGAATTAGATTTCAGTTACAGTCATGAGGCGGGCATCCGTTTTCGTATCAATACTTATTTCCAAAAAGGGCACGTTTCTATGGCGGCCCGCCTGATCCCGGCAAAAGTAGATAGTATTGACGCCCTGGAGCTGCCGCCGATCCTTCATGATTTTGCCAAATTGAATCAGGGCTTCGTGCTGATCGTCGGTCCGGCCGGCCATGGTAAATCCACCACGATGGCGGCGATCCTGGACGAGATCAATCATTCCCGGGCCGAGCATATCGTTACCATTGAAGATCCGATCGAATACTTGTTCGATCCCGACAAAGCGGTGATCTCCCAGCGTGAGGTGAATACCGACACTGTCGGGTTTCACCGCGCCCTGAAATCTGTTCTGCGCCAAGATCCGGATGTGGTGATGATCGGTGAAATGCGCGATGTGGAATCTATCTCCACCGCTATGACCGCGGCGGAAACCGGCCATCTGGTTCTTTCTACTTTGCACACCAATTCGGCGGCGCAGACCATTGATCGCATCATTGACACCTTCCCGCCGGAGAAGCAATCACAGGCGGCGGCGCAATTAGCGGCGACTTTGGTCGGAATTTGTTCCAAGCGTTTGGTTCCCAAGATCGGCGGCGGACGGGTGCCGGCCTGCGAAATTCTGCTGGTGAATTCGGCTGTTCGCAATCTGATCCGGGAAAGGAAGACCCATCAGATCGATCTGGTGATTGAAACCAATCTGAAGAGCGGGATGTTGAGCCTGAATCGTTCGTTGGCGCAGCTGGTGAAGGCGAAGAAAATTACTTTGGAAAACGCGGAGTTGAATTCTCTGAACCCCGGCGAGTTGAAATTACTGGTAGATAAAATTTAGCAATGTCGATCTGGCCATTCCTATTTTATTTAGGGACTGCCGTTGGCAGTTTTTTGAATGTGTTGGCGGTGCGCTACAAGGCCGGCAAGCGTATTTTCACCAAAGATATTCTCACCGGCCGGTCGGCTTGTCCGCACTGCCATAAAACCCTGCGCTGGTTCGAGCTCATCCCGTTCTTCAGTTTTATTTTGCAATTGGGGCGTTGTCGGCGTTGCGGTAAATTATTGAGCTGGCAGTACCCACTGGTGGAGTTGGCTGCCGGTTTGATCTTTGTTCTGACGCCTATTTACTTACCGGCAGCGCCGATCTGGATTTTTGTTTTGCTGACTTTGTTGCTTATTACCCTGATTGACCTGCGGCTTTCGGTGATTCCCGACCAGCTGAATTTATTCTTGGGATTGCTGGCGGTGGGTTTGTGGGCAGTTAAAGGATTTTCCTGGCCGATGCTGGGAAATCAGATCATCGGCGCGTTGATCGGCTTCTGCGCTATCGGCCTGATCATTGTTTTAACCAAAGGAAAAGGGATGGGAATCGGGGATTGGAAGATGGCGGTGGCTTTGGGATTGCTATTTGGTTGGCCGAACATCATTATTTTGCTGGGATTGTCTTTCGTATTGGGTGGTGTGGTGGCGGTCTTGATCCTTATTAACAGTAAGAAAAAGTTAAAAGATTCTATCCCGTTCGGGCCGTTTTTAGCCGCCGCGGCATTACTGGTGATGATCTTTGGCCAGACCATCATTAAGTTATACTTATAACATGGGAAACAAAGATAAATTCCAATTGTTCGGTAAATGGTTCTGGATCGGCGTAGTGGTGGCGTTTTTAAATTCCATTGCCGGTCTGATCTACGGCATTGCATTGGTTCTGGAGCCGGAGCATCGCCGTGAAGGATCAATTCTGATCGCCTGGACTGTTTTAGTGGCGGTGATCATGACGATCATCTTGGGATATGCTTATCCGCAGCCCTAGAATCTGCTAAAATATCGGTAATGAACCGATCGGAAGCGAAGGAGAGAATCGGCAAACTACGTAAAGCGATCAATCGTTATCGCTATGCTTATCATGTTTTAAATAAGTCGGAGATCTCCGATGAGGCTTTGGATACTCTAAAGAAAGAGCTTTTTGATCTGGAGATGCAATTCCCGGATCTGATCGCACCCGATTCACCGACCCAGCGGGTGGCGGGCAAACCTTTACCGGAGTTCAAGAAAGTTGCCCACGAGAGCAGAATGAATTCTCTCAACGACGCTTTTTCGGAGGCGGATGTTAAGGATTGGCTGCAGCGACTGGAGAACTACCTTGGAGGTAAGATCGGTCAGGAATACTATTGCGATCTGAAAATGGATGGCCTAGCGGTGGAGTTGGTCTATGAGAACGGTTTTTTGGTGCAGGGCAGCACCCGCGGCGATGGTATGGTCGGCGAAGATATTACCCAGAATCTGAAAACGATCGAGGCGATCCCGTTGAGGCTGGAAGACGGTCCGCCGAAGCATCTTATAGTGCGCGGCGAGGTTTTCTTGAACAAAAAAGAATTCGCCCGGATCAACCGGGAACAGGAAAAGAAAGGCGAGAAAGTTTATGCCAATCCCAGAAATTTAGTGGCCGGTTCAGTGCGTCAGCTGGACCCGAAGATCACCGCCAGCCGTAAATTATATTTTTATGCTTACGGGATCAAAGGCGCGGGAGCGGAATATCTGAAAGAATTTCCCACTCACGCAGCCGAGTATCAAAAATTGAAAGAATACGGAGTGGCCCCCAATCCTGATGGCCGGGTAGTCCGATCTTTAGATGAAGTTTTTAAATTTCATCAGGAGATCGGTAAAAAAAGGGAAAAGCTGGCTTATGAAATTGACGGCATTGTGGTAGTAGTGAACGATAATAAAATTTATGAAAGAGCCGGGATCATCGGCAAGGCGCCGAGAGCCGGAGTCGCTTATAAATTCTCGCCGAAAGAAGCCACGACGATCGTAGAAAATATCCAGGTGCAGGTGGGGCGCACCGGCGCCTTGACTCCGGTGGCGGTGCTTAAGCCGGTAGAAGTCGGGGGCGTGACTATCACTCATGCGACTTTGCATAATGCCGATGAGATCGGGCGATTAGGGCTCAAGATCGGCGATACCGTGATCGTCAGTCGCGCCGGCGATGTGATCCCGCAGATAACTAAAGTTTTGGCTGAATTGCGTACCGGAAAAGAAAAAACTTTTCATATGCCGGAGAAATGCCCGGTGGATGGTTCTAAAGTTGTGAGGGATGGCGTGGCTTATCGTTGTTCAAATAAGAATTGTGGCGCGCGCCAGCGCGAATCACTTTATCATTTCGTTTCCGGCAATGCCTTTAATATGGAAGGCTTGGGGCCAAAAATTTTGGATCGTTTCTTGGATGAGGGATTGATCAATGATCCTGCGGATATTTTTACCGTGCGGAAAGGGGATGTGGCGGCGTTGGAGCGTTTCGGAGAAAAATCCGCGGAAAATATCGTGGCGGAGATAGAGGCGCGCAAAAAAATATCGTTGGATAAATTCATTTATAGTCTAGGCATTATCCATGTAGGCGAGGAGACGGCGAGGCTGTTGGCGCAAAGAATAGTAGTAAGCAGTAAGAAGCAAGTAGTAAGGCCTGTAGAGGTGCTAGAAATTTTTGAAAAGATGAAAGAAGAGGATTTGCAGGAGATCAAAGATATCGGTCCGGCGGTAGCGAAAAGCATTGCAGAATATTTTGCCGATAAGCGGCATCGTGAGCTGATCAGGAAATTTGATAAAGTCGGTGTGATACTGGAAACCAAAGAGTTGAAGCCGAAAAGCCAGAAACTGCAGGGAAAAACTTTTGTGTTGACCGGGACGATGGAGGGGATGTCGCGCGAAGAAGCGAAAGAAAAGATCCGCCAGCTTGGCGGAGAAACCAGTGAGTCAGTATCCGGCAAAACAAGCTATGTTGTGGCCGGCGCCGAACCGGGTTCAAAATTGGATAAGGCGCAAAAGTTAGGTGTAAAAGTTTTGGACGAAAAAGAATTTAAGTCTCTCTTGTCAAATTAGCTATGCTTTGATAGAAATAACGCAGTTCGTTTCAAGGGGCGAAGTGTGACTTCCGAAGTTTTTTTCTTCTCCGGCGCCGGTTTGGCGCTGATGATCGGCGTTGGTGTTCTGATTCACGCCATCAAGAGACAAGATGGCCTTGCTACCGCCGCTTCCGGGAGCTGGTCGTTAGCTGCCGGGATCTACCTGCTGCTCGCCGCCGCTTCCTATTACGGCTACCGGCTGTCTTGGATAATTTCCAAGCTTTGGGGGATCTAAGGTGACCATCGGCCTGGGCCTCGGACTGTTAGGCGGAGTGCTGCTGCTTTTCAGCTATTTCGGGAACATCGTCGTTTATGCGACAGCGGTTACCGAAGAGAAGCGGCCGAATGTTCGTACGGCGTATTTAGCGCTAAGCGCCATCTGGTTCCTGTTGAATCTCGGCATTGTCGCCCTGCTCATTCGCAGCTGTTTCGTTTAGCGGTTTCTGGCCCCATTTTAATGGGGTTTTTTGTTTAAGAAAATTAGGATAGAATTATATTTAAATGAGCGATATCAATAAGAAATCATTAAAGCATCTGGCCGACTTATCGCGCCTGGAGCTTACCGAAAAAGAAGAGGAGAAATTCCTCAAGGACCTGGAAAGTATTTTAGGCCACTTCCAAGAATTGGGAGAGTTGGATGTTGCCGATATTGCGCCATTGACCGGCGGCACGAGCCTGAAAAATGTTTTGCGGGAAGATGGCGAAACCAAGTCCAGTCTAGCTGCCGATCCGGTCGTTGATGCGTTCCCCGATAAGAAAGAGCGCTGGCTAAAAGTTCCGGCGGTATTTAAAGACGATGCATCTTCATGATCTAACAATCAAGAAATTCCACGAAGGCTTGGAGAAAAAAGAATTCTCGGCTTTTGATGTTGCCAAAACTTTTTTTGATTACATTGAAGATCGGGATAAAGAGATCGGCGCGTATTTGAGTCTGGCGAAGGATCAGGCTTTCAAACAGGCAGAGCTGGCCGATCTGAAAGTCGCTAAGAACGAACCGTTGCCCTGGTTGGCCGGAGTGCCGTTGGCGATCAAAGATAATATGTTGATCGCTGGATTGCCGGCGACCGCCGCTTCCAGAATGCTGGAAAATTACGAAGCCGCTTACGACGCGACTGTCATAGAGAAATTGAAAGCGGACGGCGCGGTATTTTTGGGTAAGACCAATATGGACGAATTCGCCATGGGTTCTTCCACCGAAAATTCTGCTTTTCAGAAAACCAAAAACCCTCATGATCTTGAACGCGTGCCCGGCGGTTCTTCCGGCGGTTCGGCGGCAGCGGTGGCGGCGCATATGGCGGTGGCTTCGCTTGGTTCGGATACCGGCGGTTCTATTCGTCAACCGGCCAGTTTTTGCGGCGTTGTGGGATTGAAACCGACCTACGGCGCGGTTTCGCGGCATGGTTTGATCGCGATGGCTTCCAGTTTGGATCAGATCGGTCCTTTGACGAAAACCGTTGAGGACGCGGCGATATTGTTTAAATCGATAGCTGGACGGGACAAATTTGACGCTACCAGCGCGGATGTAAATTATGGCGATGAATTGCTGAATCCGAAACTGGAAGATATTAAAAAATTAAAGATCGGAATTCCGGAAGAATATTTTAGCCCGGGATTGGATCCGGCGGTGGTGAAGGTGATGGAAGAGGTGATGACCGCGCTGAAGAGTCTTGGAATTGAATTCAAAGAGATCAGCCTACCGCATACTAAGTACGCGCTTTCCTGTTACTACATCATCATGCCGGCCGAGGTCAGCTCCAACTTAGCGCGCTTTGACGGCATCCGCTACGCGGAAGTTTCCGGTGTCAGCCGCGCGGCGCACAATCTAGCCGAACTTTACAAAAAGAATCGTAGTCACGGTTTCGGTCCGGAAACCAAACGGCGGGCAATTTTGGGAACCTATGTTTTGTCCTCGGGCTATTACGATGCCTACTATGCTAAAGCCCAAAAAGTGCGCCGGTTGATTAAGGATGATTTTGATAAAGCTTTCAAAGAAGTAGATGTGATCTTCACTCCGGTCGCTCCGACTCCGGCTTTTAAATTTGGCGAGAAGGTCAGCGATCCGTTGGCGATGTATCTTTCCGATATCTTTACTATCCCTGTGAATATGGCCGGACTGCCGGCGGTGTCTATTCCTGCTAAGATGAAATCAGGACTTCCGGTTGGTTTTCAGCTGATCGGCAAACATTGGCGAGAAGCCGATATTCTGGGGATCGGGCAGTTCTACGAGAAACTCTCCGCTTAAGTTAATGCAGGAATATCTACAACAATTCGTTGATTTCGTTCTTAAATTCCGGGAAGTTGTCGGGGGTTTTATTGCGCCCCGTCTTTATATTTTTGAACTTTCTTCTTTGGTGATCTCCGCGGTCCTACTCTGGGGATGCATCTTTGCCGCGACTAGGAGCGATTTTTTCAATAAGAAGTTCGAAGACTGGATGGACTATCTGGGATATGGCGATGTGGGTAAGCGTCGGCAATTACGGGCTTGGCGCAAGATAGTCAAAAAAATGAGATCGGAAGATCCGATGCAATGGAAGGTGGCGATCCTGGAGACTGATAAGATATTTGATGATATGATCCGGGCGGCCGGATTCCGCGCTACCGTCACCGACGAACGGTTCAAGCAGATCACTCCGGAATTTGTGGCCAACTTTGATGAAATTATAGCGGCTCACAAGACGCGCAACCGTTGCGCGCAGGAACCGGATTTTATGCTGACCAAAGAAGAGGCGATCCAAACTCTGCGGGCTTATAAAAAAGCTTTTCAGGAATTTGGTTTGCTGGATTAGAGTTGGCCTGCTAACATAGGCAACGGAACATTCAGGAGCTGACAATGGCAAAATTGGTTGTTGCGTTCCGTATTGGAACCAAGGGGCACAGCCTAGAGCTGCCTTACGCTTATCATGAGACCTTGTGGCGGATCGCTATTTCCAGGAAAACGACCATGAACAGCGTGTTGGTCGAGGCCTGCAAGAAATACGGAGTTTCCCGTACGGCTGTCTGCCGGTATATCAAGAGGGATTGCGCGGCCGATCTAAAGAGGATGGAAGGAGTAAAGCCGAAATTCAAGATCATCAGAACGATTGAAGTAAAATCCGATCCATCCAAAAACTAGCCGCCCCCTGGCGGTTTTTTTATTGCGTGATATCCTGGTCCAGGAACTTTACAGGAAAGGAGGAGTCTTATATGGCCGGAAATAACGCGACCCGAAAAGACCGGGTAAACTTCCTTCGTAAGTCTCTGGAGGAATTGAACCAGAGAAAAGTAGCAGTTCTGGCGGAGCTGAAGAAGATCGCCGACGCATCTCATGAGCCGGAATGTAAGATGAATTGTTGTTGTGGAAAGGAGCAGGCTGTTGCGGCGATCAAAGAACTCGGCGATTCGCAAACATCATAATCAAGCGGAAGATCAAAAAACGGCCTTATGCCGTTTTTTTTAAATGCGCGGTGGACGGGACTTTCGCTTCGCTTTATGGCTGCTGCCTAAAGCTCGCCGAACCACTATCGCAGCGCCCCGACCCCCTTCTGGAGAACCCTCGGGTTCTCCAATCTCTCCAACACGGGGCGCTGTTTGGTTCGAGTCCCAGGGAAACCTAAAAAACGGCGCAAGGCCGTTTTTTTGGGTTTGCGCGGTGGACGGGACTCGAACCCGCGATCTCCTCCGTGACAGGGAGGCGCTTTAGCCAACTAAGCTACCACCGCATTAATGGAAAGTATAACCAATTTTGAGTTTTTGGGAAGATGTGATGCTATACCCGTTACTTCAGTTTCTTTGCCAGAGTCTTGAACTGCTTTCCGCGGTCGGCGTAGTCGTCAAACATATCAAAGCTGGCGGCGCCCGGAGAGAATAGGATCGCTACCGGAGAATCCATTTCCTTGGCGGTTTTATAGGCGACTTCCAAGGCCGCTTTCAGGTCGCGCACTTGTTCGATCGGCAATCTCATTGAACCCATCGCGTTGCTGATCTTATTTTTATTTTCACCGAACAGTATCAGGCTTTCTATCCGGTCTCGGTGTTTTTCCAATTCTTCGGTCAGCGGCGCGTAGTCCAAGTTCTTGTCTTTGCCGCCGGCGATCAGAATTACCGGCATTTCGGCGGTCAGAGTGGAAACAGCGGCGGCGGCGGTGTTGGGATTGGTGCTCGCCGAATCATTATAGAAGCGCACCATCCCTTTTTTGCTGACCAGCTCCAGTCGATGTTCCAGGCCCTTGAAGTCTTCAACGATCCTCTTGATCACCTGTTCCGGGCAGCCGAGATACTTAGCGACCGCTGCTGCCAGCACCTGATTCTTTTTCAAATTATTCGGAGCGTTCACCGGCATTTTTTTTCCAAGGCAGAGAGAGGCGATCTTGGCGGCCGGGGCATTATCCGAGAAGTAAAACACCGCGCCGGAATTTTCCTGACGTTGGCAGATGTTGGCCTTGGCTTCCAGATATTCCTTCAGATTTTTGTGGACATCCAGATGATCCGGAAAAATCTCGGTGATCACGGAAATATTCGGGGACTTTTCCAAGTCCTGCAACTGAAAGCTGGAGAGTTCCAGAACCACTAAAGTTTTCGCGTCTGCTTTGTGCAATATTTCCAACGGCGAGAGACCGATATTGCCGGCGAGCAATACTTTTTTGCCGGATTTTTTCAAGATCTCCGAGATCAGGGTTGAGGTCGTGCCCTTTCCTTTCGTGCCGGTGACACCGATGATCTTGGCCGGGCAGAATTCAAAAAATAATTTTGTGGCGCTGGAGACTTTTTTCCCGGATCGGATCGCGGTTTGGATTTCCGGAAGATTATAGGGAACACCGGGGGAGCGGAAGATCAGATCAAAAGAATTCAGATCTTTCAGGTATTCAGGGCCGTCAGTCTGGTCCAAGACAACGATCTCCGCCTTTTTGTATTGCGGAGCTTTTTTCAGGAATTTCAATACCGATCTGCCCTCGCGCCCGAAGCCCAAGATAGCTATCCTCATTCCTTATATAATAGAATAAAAAGACGTATGAAGATACTGGTTACCGGCGGGGCGGGATTTTTGGGAAGCCATCTCTGCGAATACCTGCTCGCCAAGGGCGAGCAGGTGATAGCATTGGATAATTTATTTACCGGCAGTAAGAAAAATATCGAAGGTTTTCTGGCCAACCCTAATTTCAAATTTGTTGAAGCCGATATCATTGATCCGTTCCAGATCGAAGAAAGGATCGACCAGGTCTACAACCTTGCCTGCCCGGCTTCGCCGGTCCATTACCAGTTCAACCCGATCCGCACTGTGAAGGCGAATACGATCGGCGTCATCAATGTGCTGGGATTTGCCAAAAAGCACGGCGCGCGAATTTTTCAGGCTTCTACCTCGGAAGTTTATGGCGATCCGCTGGAACATCCGCAAGGGGAAAGTTATCGGGGTAACGTGAATACCATTGGTCCGCGCGCCTGTTACGACGAGGGTAAGCGGGTGGCGGAGACATTATTTTTTGATTATCACCGCGCGCACGGTATGGAGATCCGAGTGGCGAGAATCTTTAATACTTACGGCCCGAATATGGCGGCCAACGACGGTCGCGTGGTTTCTAATTTTATAATTCAGGCGTTGAAAGGGGAGGACATTACTATCTATGGAGATGGCCAGCAGACCCGTTCATTTTGTTACGTTTCTGATTTGATCGAAGGATTCTATCGGTTAATGAATCACCCGACTCTGGCTGGGCCGGTGAATTTGGGAAACCCCGGAGAATTCACAATGAAAGAATTAGCCGAGAAGATCATCGCCCTAACCGGATCAAAGTCCAAGATCGTTTATAAACCTTTGCCGGAAGACGATCCGAAACAGCGCAAGCCCGACATCGCTTTAGCAAAATCCCAGCTTGGCTGGGAACCGAAAATAGTTTTAGATGAGGGTTTAAAGAAGACAATCGAGTATTTTAGGAATTAACTCTGTGCCCCCACATGGAATCGAACCATGGTCAACTGCTTAAAAGGCAGCTGCTTTACCATTAAGCTATGGAGGCTTATAGCGATTTATTCTACTATAACTTTTCGTTTTCGTAAAGAAAACCCCTCTTATCGAGGGGTTTAGTGTTTGGGATGAAGAAGGTTGCCGATGTCTTTGTTGGTGACCCAGATTGCGAAGGCGTAGAGAGCCACAACTCCGACCACCGTTGCCACCGTGAAAATGCGCGTGGTCCATTTTTTGCCGATGATCTTTTCCACAACGAGTCTTAGCATGTGTCCGCCATCAAGCGGGGGAATCGGCAGGAGGTTGAACATAGCCACCGCCACATTGAGAAACGCCAGTACCTTAAAGTAGTTATATTTCCTGCTGATCAGAAGCTGGGCGATCCCTATCGGTCCGGTGACGCCATCGGAAAACTGCGCTCCGCTCATCTGATCGGAGAACAGCATGCCGAAAAATTGCGGCCAGCCGAGTAGCCAGCCTCCGGCGCATTGCGCCAAAGCCCCGAAGATATTTTGGCCGAGGCAGGCGAGGATGAATGTTGCCGTCAACACGTTGGCGATCATTCCGGCAGAAAAAAAGAGCATTTTTTGCCAAAATCGCTTGCCTTCCAATGTCGTGTCTTCCAACTGCACGTATCCACCCAGCAGGATCGGAGCGATGATCAGCCGATTAACCATCGGAACATTTCGGAAAGTAATTCCCGGTCCGAAGCCGATGCTGAAACTTTTTATCTTACAGCCGCAGAGCCAGGCGCAGAGAGCATGGCCGAATTCATGAACGCCGATGATCAAAGTGAAGGCGAAAACCACGCGCAGAACCTTCAACCAGAACCAAAGTTCCGGATTATACATCTCGCCGCTCCTATTTGTAAAAAATCTTTCTTGATACTATAATTAAAATCACTTTTAATCAAAGCGATGTCATATAAAGCAAAGAATATTTTTTTGACTTTCGTGATCGTAATTTTGGCGGCCGTTTCCGCGTTCTTCGTTTTGCCGCAGGGTTTCGGCGGAAAGATCCTGCCATGGCGTCTGGGTTTGGACCTGGTGGGCGGCAGCTATCTGGTTTACGAAGTGGATATGTCCGGCATCGCTCCGGCCGACCAGAGTTCGGTGATCGCCGGCCTGCGCGATGTGATGGAGCGCCGGGTCAACGTGTTTGGGGTCAGTGAACCGCGGGTTACTGCCGCCAAGCGTGGCGACGTCAATGAATTGATAGTGGAATTGGCCGGCATCAAAGACCTGCAGGAGGCGATCAAGCAGATAGGCCGCACGGCGCTTTTGGATTTCCGCGAAGTTAAGATCACCGGCACCGGTGATAAACAGAAAACCGAACTGATCGTTACCGGTCTGACCGGACGCTATCTTACCAAGGCGGAGATAATCTCCAATCCAACCACCGGTCAGCCGCTCATTGGCATTGATTTTAATGCCGAGGGCGCGAAATTGTTCGCGGAGATCACTCAACGCAATGTCGGTAAGCCAGTCGCGATCTTGCTGGACGGAGAAGTTATTTCCAGCCCGACAGTTCAAGAAGCCATCACCGGCGGCAAGGCGCAGATCAGCGGCACTATGTCTTATCAGGAGGTCCAACGCCTGGTTAGTTTGTTCAACGCCGGAGCTTTGCCGGCGCCGGTCCGCCTAGTTAGCCAGCAGACCGTCGGCGCTTCTCTGGGCATTGATTCTTTGAACAAAGCCCTCTTTGCCGGCCTGATCGGAACTTTGGCGATCATTCTTTTCATGCTTCTTTATTACCGCGGCTTGGGATTGGTGGCTGCTTTGGCCCTTCTTATCTATATAGCCTTTGCTTTGGCGGTCTTTAAACTGTTCGGTATCACTATGACCTTGGCCGGCATCGCCGGATTCATCCTGTCTATAGGTATGGCGGTAGATGCTAATATTTTGACTTTTGCCCGGATCAAAGAAGAGCGGGCAAAAGGAGTTTCCAATGTCGGCGCCCTTGAGGAGGGTTTTCGCCGCGCCTGGCCTTCTATCCGCGATTCCAACATTTCCACGATGCTCACCTCCGTTATTTTGTATTACCTGACCTCCAGTTTCGTCCGCGGTTTTGCCCTGACCCTGCTTTTGGGCGTGCTGGTCAGTATGTTCAGCGCGATCACTATTACTAGGATATTTTTAAGAACTTTTACTAAGCAATAAACAATATGAAAATGCTTAATATAATCAAATATAAATTCGTTTTTCTAACCGTTTCCGGCCTGCTGACGGCGGCCGCCATCGTGGCGTTGGCGGTTATCGGTTTGAAACCGGGCATTGATTTTTCCGGCGGCGTATCCTGGCAATTGCAATTTACGGACAAAGTACCGACTCGGGACGAGTTGGCGCAAAAGTTCACCGACGCCATTGTCACTCCGCAGGACAATGGAATATTTTTGGTGCGCATGGAGGACCTCACCGAGCCGGATCGCCAGCAAGATCTGCAGAAGTTTTCCAAAGAATATGGCGCGGTGACGGAGTTGCAATTCCAGAACATCGGTCCGGCCGTAGGGGAGGATCTGAAACAAAAAGCCATTTGGGCTTTCGGCTTGGTTCTGCTGGCAATTTCTCTGTATGTTGCCTTTGCTTTTCGCAAAGTATCCCGTCCGGTCAGCTCCTGGAAATACGGCATCATCACGTTGGTTACTTTGTTTCACGATGCGTTGATCCCGGCGGGAATGTTCGCGGTTTTAGGCAAGCTTTTAAATCTGGAAGTAGATACCAATTTCGTGGTGGCTGTTCTGGTGGTGATGGGTTTTTCGGTGCATGATACGATCGTCGTTTTTGACCGGATCCGAGAGAATTTGAAGATCTCCGGCGGCGGCAAGGATGATTTCAACGGGTTGGTAAATTCCAGCATCAATCAAACCATCGCCCGCTCCATCAATACTTCTTTGACCTTGGTTTTGACCCTGATCGCCCTGTATTTCCTGGGCCCGGTTAATCTGCAATACTTCATTCTGCTGATCTTGGTCGGCACGGTTGTCGGTACCTATTCCTCCATCTTCGTAGCCAGCCCTCTTTTGACTCTTTGGCGTGGAAAATCCTAGCTATTGCGCTTTTTTCAGGGGTGTGGTAGTATTCCACCAATACAAAATATGGAGGTTTCCAAATTATCTAATTTAATAAAAGTTTGTCTGGCTGGTTTGAACGACCGGCAGAAAGAGATCGTTGAAGGTCGCTATGGCTTGGCAAAAGCCGAGTCTTTGACGTTGGCGGAACTGGGCGGCCAGTATGGCTTGACCCGCGAGCGTGTTCGTCAGATCGAGGCTTTGGCTCTTAAGGCCTCCAAACAGAAAACCGACGGCGGTGAGTTTTCCGATTTCGTGAAAACCGTTTCCGCGATCCTGCGTTCCGCCGGCGGGATTAAGCGTGAGGATCTTTTGATCAATGAATTGGTCAAAGCTTCCAATGTTACTCCCGAACAGGCCAACCGAGTTAAGTTCTTACTCGAGATCTGCGCCAAGTTCGGCTATTCCAAAGACGACAAAGACTTCTATCCTTATTGGTATTTGAGCGAGGCCGACCAGAAAAAGGCGGTTGGTTTTGTGAGCGCTTTGATGAAAGTCGCGGATCGCAGTGATTTTGCCGCCAGTTTCTCCAGCGCTTCCAAGAATTCCGGTTTGAGCGAGGCGGTTGCCCGTAACTACGCGGCGGTTTCCAAGAAAGTTTCCATGAACATCTATGGCGACTTGGGTCTTTCCGAATGGCCGGAGATCAATCCGAAGACCGCCCGCGATTGGGCTTATCTGGTTTTGAAGAAAGAACAGAAGCCTTTGCATTTCAACGACATTGCCGTCGCGGTTACCAAAATGCGCAATAAACCGGCGCATGCTCCGACCGTCCACAACGAACTGATCAAAGACGAGAACTTCGTATTGGTGGGCAAGGGCACCTATACTTTGAAGGAATTTGGCGTTACTCCGGGTACCGCCCGCGAAATAATCGCTCACTTCTTGAAACGCCATGGTCCTTTGAATGCCAAGGACGTAGTGAAGATGGTTTTGAATGAGCGCCTTTTCAAGGAGAACACCATCTTGATCAACCTGCAGAATCGTAAGAATTTCCGCCGCTTAGAGGACGGGCGCTACTCGGTTTTAGCCTAAGCCCATGCCTTTGGCAGAGGAAATATCGATATTTCTAAATTTTGATATCTCTTTCACCCAGGATGGTATAATTAGTTTGTGTTCGGATTCTTATCAGAAATTTTAAATAGTATCTTTTCGGTTATCGCGGTTTCTTGGTGGGCAGCTTTGCCGGTTGCCCTGTTTTTCATTTTCTGGAGGCTTTGGCTGTACTACATTTATGTGACGTATCTGCGTGGAATGAAGTGGGTGGTTCTGGAGGTGAAAGTTCCGTCCAATATCGAAAAAACTCCCAAAGCGATGGAGCAGGTTTTCGCCGCGATCTATGGGATCTATTCTTTCGGCTTCCGGCTGTTCCAGATCTATCTTGAGGGCCACCTGACCGAAGATTGGATCTCTTTTGAATTGGTTGGTTTCGCCGGGGGCGTTCATTTTTATATCCGCACCCCCGATGCCTACAAGAACATAGTGGAGTCGGCGGTTTATTCGCAGTATCCCGATTCGGAAGTGCGTGAAGTCCCTGACTATATGGATATCTATCCACGGACTTTGCCGAATAAGACCTATGATATCTGGGGCACCGATTATCACCTGATCCGCGCCAATGCCTACCCGATCCGCACTTATGAATATTTTGAAGAGATCGCTCCGGAGCGCCGGCTGGATCCAATCGCGGCGATCACGGAGGTTATGTCCAAGCTGAAGAACGACGAGATGATCGCCATTCAGATCCTCGTGTCTCCTACCGGGCCCGACGGTGGCGTGGATTGGAAAAAGGATGCCGAGGCGGTGCGGGACAAGCTGGTTGGCCGCAAAAAACCGGAGCCGAAATCTTTTTCCGGAGCCATCCACGAGTTCGTGATGAATCTTTTCCACGCTCCGATCAGACATCCGGAATGGGCGGAGGAACAAAAAAAGGAGGAAAATAATAAATTGCTTGCGATGACCGGCGGGGAGAAGGACGTAGTGGAGGCAATCGAGAATAAGATCAGCAAGCTCGGCTTCAATGCTAACGTCCGCTTCGTCTTCATTGATAAACGGGAGCAATTTACCCGTTCACACATCGGCGCCGTGATGGCCACTTTCCACCAGTTCACCGCTCAAAATCTCAATGGTTTCCGGCCGAACGTGGATACAATGACGATCATCCGCGGCAACGTGAAACTTTTTAAGAGCACCCGGATGTGGTATCGCAAACGCCGTCTTTGGGAATCTTTCAAGCGGATGTATTGGCCAAGGCGGACCTCGGTTTTAAATACCGAAGAATTGGCCACCCTTTATCATTTCCCGACGATCGTCGTGGAAGCTCCGCTGTTACGTCGTTTGGGGGCCAAGAAGGGCGAGCCTCCGGCCGGTTTACCTACCGAATAATGAATAAAGACATAAACATTTTTGGGCAAGTCAGTTTCCGTGGCGCGACCACCAAGTTTGGCATTAAGATCGATGACCGCCGCCGGCATATGTACCTGATCGGTAAGACCGGTATGGGTAAGACCACTACGCTGGAAAACATGGTCATCTCCGACATGGTTAATGGTCATGGCGTTGGTGTGATGGATCCGCACGGAGATTTTGCCGAAAAAATGCTGGATTTTGTGCCGAAAGATCGCATTAACGATGTAGTTTATTTTGATCCGGCCGATATTAATTTCCCGATCGCTTTTAACCCCTTGGAGCAGGTGCAAGACGAATTCCGTTATCTGGTAGCTTCAGGTTTGATGGGTGTGTTCAAAAAGATCTGGCCGGATGTCTGGTCTCCCCGGATGGAATATATTTTGAACAACGCCTTGCTGACGATGTTGGAGTTCCCGGATTCCAACATGCTGGGCGTGCAGCGGCTTTTATCGGATAAAGATTACCGCAAATCCAAAGTTGATCAGCTAAAGGACCCGGTTATTAAGGGTTTTTGGGTGAATGAATTTTCCCGCTACTCGCAAAAGTTTGAGACCGAAGCGACCGCCGCAATTCAGAACAAGATCGGTCAGTTCGTCGCGAACCCATTGGTGAGAAATATTTTGGGCCAGAATAAATCGGCGCTCAATCTTCGCGAAGCGATAGATCAGCGGAAGATCCTGATCTTCAACTTGTCGAAGGGAAAGATCGGTGAAGACAACTCGGCCTTGCTGGGTTCCATGATCATTACCAAACTTCAGTTAGCGGCGATGTCTCGGGTGGATATTCCGGAGCCCGATCGTAAAGATTTCTATCTCTACGTCGATGAGTTCCAGAACTTTGCCACCGATTCTTTCGCGAACATTCTTTCCGAGGCCAGAAAATATCGCTTGTGCTTGATCCTGGCGCATCAATACATCCGCCAGTTGATCCACGATCTGAATACCAAAGTGCGGGATGCGGTGTTCGGCAACGTCGGCACGATCATTACTTTCCGGGTGGGCGGGGAAGACGCGGAGTTTTTGGAAAAAGAATTTGAGCCGGATTTTATGGCGACCGACATTGTCAATCTCGCCAAGGCTCACGTTTATATCAAATTAATGATCGATGGCGTTTCTTCGCGGCCGTTCTCGGCCATGGGTCTGCCGCCGGTGCCTACTCCCGCGGTTTCTTATCGCGATCTGATCATTGATCATACCCGCAAAACCTACGCCACGCCCCTGAAGGTGGTATCCGACAAGATCGCCAAAGAATTTTTGCCGATGGAGCCGGTGGATGACCGGGAACCTGGCGGAGGCGGCGGAGATTTCCGTAAGCCCCGTCCGTCCGGCGGTGGCGGTGATTTCCGCACGCCCCGCCCGGCCTTTTCTGTGGTGCCGAAACCCGCCCCCAGTTTTGGGGCGAAGTTATTGAGTATCATCAAGCCCAAACCAGCGGAGCCGGTAAAGCCCATCCCGAAAATAGAGCCACCCCGCCCAGAATTAAAACCTGCCGCTCCAAAACCTATGCCGAAGTCGGCGGATGAGCCGTCGGAAAAGGCGATGTCGTTGGCAAGCCTGCCGCCCCGCCCGGAAGCGCCAGCCGTCCCGAAGACTGAAAAAGTCATCCGTGAAAAAAAGCCGGTAGACTTAGGCGCGCTACGAGATGCCCTGAAGGAGTCGCTGTCTAAGAAAAAACCCGAAGAGAAATAAAAAAATCCGCCCCGCAATGCGGGGCGGATTTTTATTTATTCCTTGCTTTTTTCCATTCTTTCCACGTAATCCCCGGTTTCCGTATTTATCTTCACGATGTCGCCTTGATTCACGAACAGCGGCACTTGGATAACGGCGCCGGTTTCCAGCGTGGCCGCTTTGGTGCCACCCTGGGCGGTATTACCCTTTTCTCCCGGGGGAGTCTCGGTGATCTTCAGGTCCACTTTGATTGGCGGCTTGATGCTCAAGATAAGATCGCCGAATTTTATCGCCGTTACCAGATTGTTGGATTTCATAAATTTACCAGCGATCCCTACCTGCTCTTCGGTAAGCGAAAAGCGTTCGGCCGGGTTATCTTTTTTGCAGAACCAGAACTGACCCTTGGTATTGTAGAGATATTTCACGTCCACCTTGACGATCTCCGCTTCTTCAAAAGATTCGCTCTGATGGAAGTTTTGTTCGGTAACTTTACCGGAGATCAAGTTCTTCAGTTTGCATTTGGCCACCGGTTTGCGCTGTTGCATGCGCAAAAACGCGTATTCCATTACTTCATACGGTTCGTCGTTCATCACGAAGATGACTCCTTTCTTCAGATCGTTATAAGACAACATTCTTCATACTTTAGCCTCTTGAAGCTAATTTTTCAACCTTTACATATTTCGATATTTGCGGTATTATATCTGCGGTTCCTAAACAGAGGAGAATTCCAATGAAGCGCTCCGACTTTTTTTATGAGCTGTTTTTCGTTATGGCAATTCTCGCCATTCTCGCGTGTCTGTTGGCTCCCCCGATTTATAGAGCAAAAGTTCAACATGACAAACAGGTTGCGGCGGAGCAAGAGGCGCTAGCGCATCCGGAGTTTGTGGTTGTGGGCGAGGGCTATTATGACCATGCGGAATATCCCGGTCCGGAAGAAACTGTGGTCTATTTCAGCGATGGCCGCACCGTTCCGCTGCATGCGCTGGTGGCGATGCCTTACCCCAAGGGAAGCAAGATCCGTATCAGCTTGCAAAAGAGCGACGCGAGTTACAAGATCGAACTTCTTGAAGCGGAGGTGAAATAATGGGAGAGCGGCGATTCACTCTGGTCGATCTGATCGTGATCGTTCTGATTCTGATCATCACATTTGCCTTCGGAGTCGTTGCTGTTTCCGTGATGCGATCAATGTAGCCCTGCTCGACAGCGGGGCTTTTTTATTCTAGAATCACGGCAGTTCGTTTAGTGAGGCAATCATGCTCATCGCTGTGATCGTAGTTCTGGCGTTTTGCGTTGCGGGTTTCGCGACCTTTTTACTCGATAAATTAGCTGTTTGCGTATTCGGATACCAGAAGCCCAGTGAGTCATGGCGGTCCTACATTTTGGGTTGTCCGGTCCTGTTGCCTGCCGGAATCATCATTATCATTATGGAATGCGTGTATTGGGTGAGCCACGGCAAAAGGAGACTGCTCTAATGAACCGTAATAAAATACCCCGCTGAAAAGCGGGCTTTTTGTTTACGGAATCGCGTATTTTTTCTTGATAGTCAGGATCTGCTCCGGGGTGATGCTGTTGTAAACGGCTAGCCAGTCGTTGGCGATCTGCCGTTGGGCGATCGGCAGCATCACCCGGCCGGCGCAGACTTCCTGCTGAAGGAATATTTCCACCACATCTTTTTCGTGAAATCCCGGCGTTGGATCGGCGGCTTCCAGAAATAAATTAGCGATGTCGTTAGAACCGCCGGTTGCCAGCGGGATCAGGTGGTCTACTTCATAGGCGCCTCGTGGTTGCGGATACGGTACGCCATATTCGGCGTAAACTTGTTTACGTAATTTCGTAGACACATTGCGCACGGTTTTGGTGTAGCCCGGCACGCAGATCTGCTTCGGAGTGGCTTCGGCAAAGATCGCGCCGGGAGAGCAGGCGTGATCCGCCAGCGGGCCATTGGCCACGCAACCGGTGGTTTTGGCGCGCGGGTCGGCTACGAATGGCTCTGGGTTCTTCGCCTCCGGGATATTCACCAATAGGTTCGCCAGCTGTTGCTTGGTAGTCTGATCGGCGCGGTAGTGTTGGTAGTAGAGAAAACCGGAGGCGGCGAGCGTAAACATCAGCGGCGCCAGTAAAAACCAAAGCGTTTTTTTGTTCTCCGCCGG
Organism: uncultured Candidatus Saccharibacteria bacterium; assembly: GCA_964503795.1. Taxonomy (GTDB): domain Bacteria; phylum Patescibacteriota; class Minisyncoccia; order UBA6257; family WO2-44-18; genus JAUSKF01. The sequence continues at coordinate 1,812 of CAZDBT010000006.1, read as the reverse complement.
CTGGCGGATCTTACGGGCGAAGAATCCATAGAAAAATATCGCGTAGACCAGCAGCGTGATAATAAATGGAAAGTCTTTGATAAAAACCGCGGAGAAGGGGAGGCTGGAGAAAAAGTTGATGGCCGCCAAGATGTAATGCAAAAGAAAGTAGGTGATCTTTCCGGGCAGGAAGCCGAGCGGGCCGTAGATCAGGGCAGAAAAGCCGGTAAGGAATCCCAGGATCATCGTGGGCGGGATGAAAAGCAAAACGGCGAAGTTGGTGGGCAGGGCGACCAGCGACAGGTTGCCCATTTTGTAGATCACGAAGGGCAGCATAAAAGCGTAGACCGAGAAAGTAATGGCGATCATATCGCGGACCTTTTTCCATCTGATCCAGAGGAAACATTTTTCTATTTTCGGGGAGACGAAAATGATCGCGATGGTGGCCAGGAAAGAAAGCTGGAATGACACGTCAAAAGCGAGGATGAACGGATTGAAGATCAGCATCGCCACGCCGGTCAGCGCCAGCGCCCGGCCGGCGTCGTAGATGCGGCCGGTGACGTTGGCGATCAGAGCCAGCGTGGCCATTATCCCGGCGCGGATGGCGGTTTGCGCTCCGCCGGTGATGATTACATATAGGAAGATCGCCAGAATGCCGGCTCCGGTGGCTAGGCCGGCCGGGAGAAAGCCGAGTAGTTTCATTATCCATTCCGATACCAACGAAACGTTGTAACCGGAAACGGTGACGATGTGGATGGTGCCGGTGTCTACGAATTGCTGGCGTAATTCCTTACTGAATGACGATCGTTCGCCCAGGATCAGCCCGCCAAGCAGGATATTTTCCGGCGCCGGGATGATCGCGTTAATAGCCGCGTTGAATTTTTCTTTCGCAGCAAAGAGCGCCGTTTTTACCGGATTGCCGTGGCCGGAGGAGAGGATCTCTATTTTCGGGTCGTACATCACATAAAGGACCCCGTTCTCGCGCAGATAGGTGACATAGTCAAATTCCTTGCCTTGGTCGGTCAGGAAATTTTTCGGCTTCTCTAGTTTTCCGGCAAAATTTACCCAGTCGCCGTAGCGGTAGTCGGTGTCGCTTTTGGCAGAGATCAGGATCTGCGCGCTAGGCTCACCGCCCGTCGCAACCGTGAGTTGCGTGATGCCATCTTTATGATTCGGTTCATCCACGACTACGCCCGACCAGGATATTTTCTGGCCAACCCGATCTTCGAAAACTTGCGGAGCGGGCCGATCGGCTATGTTGAATCTTAAAATTCCCAGCGAGCAGGCCAGCGCGAAAACCGCCACGAAAACGCCGTATTTTCTGCCCGGAATTAAGGTAAAGACCGCGATCATTGCGGCGGAGATCAGAGCAACCAGCCGCGCCGGCCCGGAATCAAAGCTGAAAAATGATCGCCAAAGTATTCCGGCCGCGAAGCCAAAACAAGCCGAATAGATGACCTTATCCCGCATTTTCGTAATGAAAAATTATAGTCCTATCAGCGCGAGAAAGTATACTTTACGGCGGGGCTTTTTTGTTTTTCAATACTCCAACATTCTTGAGAATGTTGGAGTATTGTTGATGGGAGAAATTTAGTATAGAATTTCAGTTATGAAAAATGCGAAACAGATCGAGCGGCACTTCAAGGGCATGGCCAACCATAACCGCGTGGACATTTTATTTCTGGTTTCCGCCAAGCCGGATATTACTCTTGAGGGTATTGCGGGGGAGTTAGATAAAAATTTTAAAACGATCTCCGAGCATACCCGGAGACTCGTTCACGCCGGGCTTCTGAATAAGCAATATAAGGGCCGCACCGTTGTTCACTCTCTATC
>CAZDBT010000005.1:0-40304 GCA_964503795.1 uncultured Candidatus Saccharibacteria bacterium | reverse complement strand
TTAGGAAAAAAGTTGGTCAAGGGGCCGAAGGGGCTGGAGCCGGTTGAGAAAAAGATGGAGGATGCTTGGGTAGCCGAGAAAAAAGTTGCGGAAGGAAAATTTTTTGCCGTTTACGATGGTCATGGTGGCGGCGAAGGGTCAAAACTGGCCGCCCAAAAACTGCACGAACTTTTCTCGGATCACTTGAAACGGGGCCTGAATTCCCGTGAAGCGATCCGAGAGGCTTTTTTGAATATGGATGTTGAGATAGAAAATGTATCCAATGCTCCCGGCACTACGGCGGTCATTGTTTTTTTCGAAGGCAATAAGCTTTTAGTCGCCAATGCCGGGGACGCGCGGGCCATAATGGTTAAGGAGGTCGGGGTTGAGAGATTATCCCATGATCACAAAATAAAAGACCCGGAAGAAATGGAAAGGATCGTCAAAGCCGGCGGCGAGGTAGTGGATCTGGGCGGCCATCTTTATTTGGAGGTGGCGAGAGCCGGTAGCGCCTCCCGGATCAATCTTTCCCGGTCATTGGGTGACGCAAGATTCGGCGCTCTAGTTAGTCCGGAGCCGGAGATCCGGGAAGTGGAGATCGGCCCGGAGGATAAAAAAGTTGTTCTGGCTTCCGATGGTCTTTGGGATTATCTTAGCGACAAAGAAGCCGCGGATCTGATCCGTAACGAACCGGATGCCGACCGGGCGAGTAATATTCTTTGCGATGAAATAATTAAGAGAGGACGGGATAAGCGCTATGTCGATAATGTCACGGCTTTAGTGATCAATCTCAATGGGTAAGGGCCAGCTTCTGGAGGAGTTAGAGGCCGAAATTTTGGCTGACAAATCTCTGCCCCTGAAGTCCAACTTGGTTTTTGGCGAGGGCAATATTAATTGCTCGGTGATGTTCATCGGCGAAGCCCCCGGCGCTAAGGAGGATGAGTTGAAGCGGCCGTTCGTCGGACGGTCCGGTCAGTTACTGGATAAAAATCTTGAGAAGAACGGCTGGAAGCGGGAGGATGTTTATATAACCAATATCGTGAAGCGCCGCCCCCCGGAGAATCGCGATCCGTTTCCCGAAGAGATTGCCGCCTATAAGCCATATTTAACCCGGCAGATAAAAATTATCCAGCCGAAGATCATCGTGACCTTGGGCCGGTTCTCGATGAATTATTTTTTACCGCAAGCAAAGATCTCGCGTGACCAGGGGAAAATATTCAAACTTGGAGATTATTTACTTATGCCGATGTTCCACCCCGCGGCCGCTTTGCGTGGCACTGTTGAGATGGGCGAGTTTGAAAAAACCTTCCGGAAACTTCCGAAATTGGCCGAGAAAGCCGACGAACTGCTGAAAGGTAAATAACTTGACTTAAGCACCGAAATTCACTATAAATAAACCGGCTCTTTAGAAATTAGGAAAGGTGTGAGAATGCCTACGATCGAGAAAGATTCCTTACCCGGTCCGATCCGGATGTTGCTATCCGGCTTGATATTGGTATTTGCAGGTGTACTCGTCGATTCAGGGCATTATTATTGGTTCGTGCTTTTTCTGGTCTTCGGCTTCACGCTATTGATGTTCAACGTCGCCAATTATCTGCTTTCCGACAACTACCGGATTGGCTACGCCGACGGCCACAAAGAGGGCTGCCGTGTGTCGCATGGTTTAATGCTTGCGGAAGACGATCTGTTGAGCGGCAACTATGAAGTTTTTGCTAGCGCGATTTTGGAAGCAGGCGGGTACGCGGTAGTCATCTCTGATCTGAATATGAGTAACGCGGCGCCCCGTGTTTTTCATATGGATAAGGTTCCACCTCCGATCTTCCGTCGTGAGTTGGTACGGAATGAAGAAGATCCCAACCCCGGCGCCAGCAAGGTTTTTTATGCTCCGATCAAGCGGCCCGCCTAGCCCCCTTCGGGGCTTTTTTATTTGTGATAGTAAAGCCGTATAATATAAGTAATGTCGTTTTCCCTGGTTTATCTGGGCCACCAATTTTTCTATCGGATCTACGATTTTTTGAGGCATTGGTATGTCGGTGGATTCTTGTCGATCGCGCGCCGGACTTTGGCAATTCTGGAAAGTTTGGATCGGACCTTCGCTTTGAAGATAACGGTTCGTTATTTTCTCCGGCCGCTTTATCAGGATTACAGTATTCTCGGCTATATTTTAGGTTTTATTTTCCGTACCGGACGATTAATGGCCGGCGGAATCGTTTATTCCGCTATCATTGCCCTGGCCCTGGCGATCTACCTGTTTTGGGCGAGTTTGCCGATCTACGTGATCGCTAAAGGATTTTTCAAAATATGAACCCGGATATTCAATTATATTTCAATGAACCCCGGTTGAAGATGACTTTAGCCGGCCGCCTGATCGTCCGCCTTTGTTCTTACGCCAGTTACGCTATTTTGGCGGTAGCCGCCGCTTTATTTTTGCTTGGAGACGTACCGCAGTTGAGATCGGTTGGCGCGCTGATCGCCTTGTTCCTATTGGACCGGTTGCGGACTTTCAATATGGCGAACCGGTCTTTAGCGCGCCTGCCTCGCGGACGCGCCAATGCAGCCGACTATTTAACCCCTTCCGCCTATGCCGCCATTGAGTGGGCGGTTGATCGCGCTGTTTTTTCCGGAGGTAATGTTTATCTTCATCTTTTAAAGAAACTGATTTCCCGGTCGGAGATCGGCGCGGGATTGTTACGAATGGATGTCCGGCCAGATGATCTGGAGGCGCAGGCCGATAAGTTGTTGTCGGGCGTGGTGTCGGTAAAAGAAGGACGCAATGTGATCTTCGAAAGGATCGGCGGACTGGCCGCTTCTGCTTTTTGGGGAGCCTCGGAAGCTGCCGGCGGAGCGATCGAGCCGAAAGATATTTTCGCGGCGCTGGCTCTGATTGGCGATCCGGCGATCACTAAAATATTTCAGTTTTTTAATATCAACGGTAGTGATCTGGCGAGCGCTCTGCTGGCTAGCCGTTTTCGCTCCGCCTTTTCCCGCTTAGCTCGTATGCCAGGAAGCCTGGTGGGATTATTGACCACGGTTCATCGCTCCCATCGTCGGATAATGAATCGGGCCTGGACGGCCCGGCCGACTCCGTTATTAGATCAGTTTTCCCGCGATCTGACCGACCTGGCCCGTAGTGAAGCCATCGGATTTCTGATCGGCCACCAGAAGGAATATGACCGCCTGGAAGATGTTTTAAGCCGTCCCGGCCGTTCCAACGTTTTATTGGTCGGAGATCCGGGTTCCGGTAAGTCTACCCTGGTAGCGCATCTGGCTTTTGAGATGGTCCACGACCGCGTACCCCAGCCATTGTTTGATAAACGCTTGATCGAACTGGAGATCGGCAGCCTGATCTCCGGAGCCAATGAGGATGAATTGGAAGACCGGGTTAATCGGATTATCGGCGAGATCGTGACCGCGGGGAATATTATTCTCTACATTCCGGATATTCATAATTTATTGCGGACCTCCGGCCAGGGTCGGATGAGCGCCGCGGATGTATTCATCCCGGCTATTAAGAACGGGGCTATCTCGGTGATCGGCGCTACCTATCCCCGCGAGTTCAAACAATATCTGGAAGCCAATAGCGACTTTGTCGGTTCTTTTGAACTGGTTCGAGTTGAAGAGATTAGCGAGGCGGAAGCGCTAAGGCTCCTGTCTTTTGAAAGTATCTTACTGGAACGCCAGTTCAAGACAGTGATCGGTTTTTCCGCTCTTAAAAAATCCATTGAACTGGCCCGGAAATATTTTCACCAAAAACCATTGCCGGGGAATGCGGAGGACCTGCTGAAAGAAGCTTTGGCGGATGCTGTCGGCAAGCGCAAAAAGATATTGTCTGCGGCCGATGTGATAACGGTTGCCGAGAAAAAGGTGAATATTCCGATGCACCAGGCCGGTCAGGAAGAAGCCGCGCAGCTGCTCAACTTGGAAGAAGTGATCCATGAGCGGTTTATCGATCAGACCGAGGCTGTTTCGGCGGTCGCCCGGTCTTTGCGGGAATATCGCAGCGGTCTTTCCAGAAAAGGCGGGCCAATCGCCACTTTTTTGTTTGTCGGGCCGACCGGAGTCGGCAAGACCGAGCTTTCAAAGATTCTGGCCAAGATCCAATTCGGCAGCCAGGAGGCGATGGTACGTCTGGATATGTCGGAGTATCAGGACAAATCCAGCATTAATCGGTTAGTGGGTATGCCCGACGGTTCTTCTTCCGGGAATCTGACGGGGATTATCGCCGAGAAACCTTATTGTCTGATCTTACTGGATGAATTTGAGAAGGCGCATCCGGATATTCTGAATCTTTTCCTTCAGGTTTTTGACGATGGCCGTTTGACCGACAGCTTGGGCCGAACCGTTGATTTCCAAAACACGATCATTATTGCTACCAGTAACGCGCACTCCACTTTTATCCAGTCGGAGATCGCCGCCGGCGCCTCTATTAAGAACTTGTCGGCGCAGATCAAGAAGAAGCTTACCGAATATTTCCGGCCGGAGTTATTGAATCGCTTTTCGGAGATCGTGGTCTTCAAGCCATTAGCCGAGGGAGATATCGAGAAGGTGGCTCGGATACAGTTGGCGGATCTAGCGGCTACCCTGGAGGAAAGTCAAGGCATCAGTCTCCGGTTTTCCGCCGCTGCTGTTGTTGAGTTAGCCAAACGGGGATTCGATCCGTCTTTCGGAGCCAGGCCGCTTCGCGCGGCAATTTCTGAAAATGTTAAGGCGGCGCTTTCGGAAAAGATATTGAAGGAAGAGATAAAAAAAGGCGATAATATAGAGGTCGAATTTTCAGAAGGAAAGTTCGTTTTCAGAAATGTTTAAATTGGATACCCACGCCGCTGGCGGGGTGAAAAATAAAATTTTTCATGTTTAAAAATATAAATCCGGTAGTTAAAATTTTTATCATCGCCGACTTTTTTTATAACTCGGCGTTCGCCTCTTTCGCTCCGGTGTTCGCCATTTTCATTACCGGTCGGATCGCCGGTGGCACAGCTAGTGTCGCCGGTTTTGCCACTGCGGTTTATTGGATCGTGAAATCCATCTGCCAGCTGCCCGTGGCCAGATTCTTGGATCGCACCGACGGCGAGCGTGACGATTTTTGGGCCTTATGGGCCGGCTATTTCCTTACCGGTTTCATCCCGCTGGCTTATATTTTTGCGACCGAGCCGATCCATCTGTATATCATTCAAGGTGTCTATGGTTTTCTAATGGCCTGGCTGGTGCCGGCCTGGTACTCGATCTTTACCCGGCATGTCGATAAATGGCGGATCAGCTTCGAGTGGAGTTTGGAAAGCGTTTTCTCTGTAGGTTTGGCGACAGCCGGCGCCTCCGCCCTTGGTGGTTATCTAGTTGATCAGTTCGGTTTTCAGATCTTGTTTATTGGCGCCAGCGCGGCGGCGATCCTTTCCTCTTTTATGATCCTGATGTTGCGTCCATATATTTCCAAGAAAGATCACCGGGAAAGGGTCTTGCCGGAACGCCCTTATGGTAGTCAGTAGTCGTGTTTCGGCATGACCAATAGTGAAATTGCCAGGATACTTTATGAGATCGGTGAATACCTGGATATGCAGAGTGTGGCTTTTAAACCGAGGGCTTATTCCAAGGTAGCGCAGACAATTGAATCTCTTGAAGAGCCGGTCAGTGAGATATATAAAAAAGGAGGTTTGAAAGCCGTAGAAAACATTCCGGGCGTGGGAATTTCCATTGCCGAGAAAATTGAGGAGTTGATCAAAACCGGCAAATTGAAATATTATGAGGATCTGAAAAAGAAAACTCCGGTTGATCTGGCGTCATTGACCAAAGTTGAAGGTTTGGGCCCGAAGAAAATCAAAGTTTTATATCAGAAGTTAAAGATCAAAAACTTGGCGGATCTGGAGAGGGCGGCTAAGGCGGGGAAGATCAGTAAGCTGGAGGGTTTCGGCTCAAGGAGCGAAGAAAATATTTTGAAGGGCTTAGAATTTGCGAAAAGCCACGGCGGCCGGTTCCTCCTGGGCTCAATATATTTGGACATCAAGATCATTCAGGATCGTTTGTCGGTTTTGCCTGGCGTTAAGAAGGCGCGGGTTGCCGGTTCGATTCGCCGGCATAAGGAAACTGTTGGCGACGCCGATATTCTGGTGTCGATTGCAGGTGGCCCGCCCGCCTACGCCAAGGCTGTGGCGGACAAGGTGATGGATTATTTCGTAAATTTGCCGGAGGTGGCCAGAGTTCTCGCAAAAGGAGAAACCAAATCGGCGGTTACTTTGAAAAATGGGATGGATGTGGATGTGCGGGTGGTGTCGGAGGAGTCCTACGGTTCGGCTTTAAATTATTTCACCGGTTCTAAGGATCACAATGTTTATCTGCGCCAGTTGGCTATTAAAAAAGGACTGAAACTTAGTGAATATGGAATATTTAAAGGTAAAAAACAGATCGCTGGGAGAACCGAAGAAGAAATTTATAAAACCCTGGGTTTGGACTACATCGAGCCGGAATTGCGGGAAATGCAGGGCGAGATCGAGGCCGCCCAAAACCACACCCTGCCAAAATTGATAAACTATGGGGATCTGAAGGGAGATCTGCAGGTGCAGACGAATTGGACCGACGGAGAAAAGTCCATTGAAGAAATGGCTCTGGCGGCAGCTAAAGTGGGGTTTGAATATATTGCCATTACCGATCATACCAAGCGGCTGGCGATGACTCATGGCTTAGACGAAAAGCGCATCCTCCAGCAGATGAAAGAGATCGATGCCGTAAATAAGAAATTGAAAGGGAAAATCAAGATTCTCAAGGGCAGTGAGTGCGATATCTTAAAAGACGGAAACCTGGATCTGCCTGACGAAATTTTAAAGCAGCTTGATGTAGTCGGGGCCTCGGTGCATTCGTTATTCAATCTTTCGCAAGCCGAACAGACCAGGCGGATCCAAAAGGCGATGCGCAATCCCAATGTTGATATTTTGTTTCATCCGACCGGACGGTTGATCCAAAAGAGGGAACCTTATGAAGTGGATATGGATGCGATCATTAGAACCGCCAAAGAAACCGGGACGGTGCTGGAAATTAACGGAATGCCTGACCGGCTGGATCTGAAAGATGAATATATCCGAAAATGCGTGGAGATGGGAGTAAAAATGAGTATTGATTCCGACGCGCACAATGACTCCCATTTTGCTTTTACCGGTTTTGGGATCGGACAGGCCCGGCGCGGCTGGGCGGAAAAGAAAGATATAATTAATGCCTGGCCTTTGGAAAAAATGCTAAAATATCTTAAGTAGATACTTTAGCTATTTATGGGAGGATTTTTAAGTTTTATCACTGATCACGGCTACGCGGCGGTTTTTTTGTTGGTTTTCATTCAGGAAATCGGCATTCCAACGATTCCCAATGAATTGGTTCTAATCTTTGCCGGCGCTCTGACAACCATCGGCCATCTGAATTTCTGGGCGATGTTCTGGACTTCGGTAGCCGCCGACGTGATCGGCACCAGCATTCTTTTTTTCGTTTTTTACTTTTTTGAAAAAAAGATCATGGAAAGAATTCCCAAGTGGATCCCGATCAATGAATATCTGGAAAAGATCAAAAAAATGATCGAAAGGCATGACAAGTGGGCGATCATGCTCGGTAGGATGATGCCCTATGGCCGTGGCTATGTGTCGGCTGCCGCCGGCATTTTAAATATTTCTTACAAGGTTTTTTTGCCAATGGTTTTTATTTCCGCGGTGGTTTGGACGGGGGGCTATGTGACCCTGGGCCACTTCCTGGGTTTCCAATGGAAGCGGGTAGCGGACTTCATTGCCGGTTATCAATGGGTAGTGCTGGTGGTGGTGCTGCTGGCTGTGTTAATTTGGGTTTATATTAACCAGCGCCGGAAAAAGGGTCAGGAGATCAAACTGCCAGAAAATAAATAAATGAAAAAGATCATCTCTGCCGGTATTATCATCTTTCGTAAAACCAAGGAGGGTTATAAGTTCCTTTTGCTGTATCACGGCCGGAATTATTGGAATTTTCCGAAAGGAAAATTGGAGGCGGCCGAAAAAAGTTGGCAGGCGGCGGTGCGCGAGGTTAAAGAAGAAACCGGGCTGAAGCACACCGAACTGAAATTCGTGGAAAACTTTAAAGCTTATGAGCGTTTTATGCTGACCCGGGGCAAGGAGAAGGCTTTCAAGATCGTTATTTTATATCTGGCGGAAACCCGTCAGCCCAACATCACCGTTTCTTTTGAGCATGAAGGTTATGCCTGGTTTACCTTTGCCGAAGCCAGAAAGGTGATGGCGCGCTATCCGGAAAACATTAAAATACTTACCACTGCTTATGAATTTCTCAAAAAAGGCCCGCCCCGTCCTAAGCCGCACGTTACTCCGCCTCCCCGGCCGGCGTAAAATAAAAGCCCCCGAATTCCGGGGGCTTTTATTTCTTTATTTAACTTTCGTTACGATTTGCTCAAAGACTTTCGGTTCGTTCTGGGCGAGATCAGCGAGGATCTTGCGGTCCAGTTTGATGTTGGCCTTCTTCAGGGCAAAGATGAGGCGGCTGTATTTCATTCCCAGCGATTTGCCGGCGGCTCCGATCTTTACATTCCAGAGGGTGCGGAAGACACGCTTCTTTTCTTTACGGCCCTGGAAAGCATGCGTCCAGGCATGCAACAGAGCTTCTTTAGCCAAAGCTTCCTTGGCTTTTCGGCCCCAACGAAAACCCTTCGTGTATTTCAGAAGGGCCTTTCTTTTTTTGTGGGCAATTGTGCCGCGTTTAACTCTTGTCATGGATTTGAATTATTGTTGATTAAAGATACTTTTTAAACATCTTTAAGTCAACCTTACTTACCTGATTATCGGTTTTGCGATGTAAACGCTTGGCGCTTTTCTTGGCTTTGAAATGATTAAGACCCATCCGGCGCTTTATCAGCTTTCCGGTTCCGGTTACTTTAATTCTGTCGCGTACGCTATGTCTCATATGTTTATTTTTTACCAACCTGCATATATATTCCGCGGCCGCCATCTTTCGCTGATGAGATCACCTTATGCTCGGGGCTGATCATCTTTACGAAATTGGCCAATTTTTCTCTGGCGAAATCTTTGTTGCCCTTCTCCCGGCCACGTAGGACCATCACAATTTCCACTTGATCGCCTTCCTCCATGAATTTATTCACGCGGCCGGCCTTCATTTCCAAATCGTGCAGGGCTTCCTTGGGGCTGATCTGCACCTGCTTCAGCTCGCTGGATTTCTGCTGGGCCTTCTGCTTTTTAAGCTTTTTCTCCTGCTGGTAGCGGAACTTATCATAACTCATGATCCGGGCTACCGGCGGTTTGGCATTGGGGGCGATCTCAATGAGGTCGAGTTTTTTCTCCAAGGTAAGCTTTAGGGCGTCTGTAGTCTTCATTTTACCCAACGGCTTTCCCTCCTCATCGATCACCATCAATTCCGAGGCCTTTATTTGATTGTTTATGCGTGGACTTTGGATAGGTAGAAATATAACAAAAAAGGTCTTTTAAGTCAAAGGCTCGAGGCCAATCACTTCTCGGAAACGGCGTCGTTCCGTTCTAGCTACGGAACGCGCCTCACTCTCGGTGGTTTACTCCGAAGAGAACAAGCCAAACCACCTCCGAGATGTTCCTTGAAGTAATTGCCCACTCGCTTTGTTGCTAAAAATATTTTTGGCGGCGGTTTTGTCGCTTCTCGCTTGTTTTTCGCTTGGCGGTGAGGCGTTTTTCTTTGGAGCTTCGCGTAGGCTTGGTCGGTTTACGTTTTGCCTTTACTATCAGCGCCGCCGCTACTACCTCTTGAAGTTTTTCCATCGCCAGCCCGCGGTTCTGTTCTTGCGAACGTTCTTTTTGCGCGACCACCATCAATTCGCCATCCTGATTCATTTTATTTTTCAGAACTTTTTGTAGCCGCAATTTCTCTTCATCGGTAAAGGCGGCGGAGTCCTGTGGGCGCCAGCGTAGCTCCACTTTTGTCTCTACCTTGTTCACGTTTTGCCCACCCGGCCCGCCGGATCGCGAGAAGCTTTCAATTATTTCATTGTCCGGAACTCTGGAGTTCATATAGCTATGTTATCAGAAATAAAAAACCCGCCAAAGTCGGCGGGATCGGAGATCAGCAGCAGAATAGTTTTTTCGGCGGGAAGACTTGGTTGTAGAGGTCGATGATCGGAGACGCCACGCGCTCTTCGAACAGATCGGCCCGATTAAAGGCTACCAGACCACCGCCATCCTCATATTCGTTCTTTTCCAGGTTAGCGGAAGCGGAGGACAGTTCATTCGGCGTGAGTTCGACTGTGAAAGTGATGCCGAGCATGTGGCAGCCGATAGCGTCCGGAGTTTGAGACCGATTTTTGCACCGGTAATCCAAGACCGCGACTAATTCCAGTCTTCGTTGGTCCAGCGAGAGCTTGGTTTCTCGCTGGAAACAACGGATCGCCGCTTCTTCTTTGGTTTCGTGCGGCATCATCCGTCCGCCCGTCCACCACCAGCCGACCATCGGTTTCGTTTTGCGCTTAGCCAGGTAGATTAGTTGCAGGGCGCGATCGATCGGAACAATATCGGTACAGACCGGCACAAAACACTGGAGCGCCTTGGCATATTCCTCGTCCGACAGGCGCACTGGAGGGATCTGCTGATAACCCTCTTCGGTGTAGCTTTTTACGAGCATCTCGGCCCTCCTTTGTTGGAGAATAGTGTTGGATGAACTGGGTGCAGTATAACTCAAACTTATTTGCAGTCAAACAACTTATCCCATTCTCCCGGGAGATCTTTTTCCACGCGACAGCCAAAGGATTTTGGCCCGATCTGATTGAATCGGATATGCGCTTTAAAGACCAACCTGCCTCGACTCTCGATCTCCACGCCTACAAAACAGGCGCCACTTTGATAGCTTTCCGAGATCGGCTTCAGTTTCAACCCCTGCCAGTCCAGTTTCCAGTATGGCTTCATCCCGCTCCAGGTATCAGGGTTAACTCGGGGGATGTTCAACAGAGCCAGGCCGGTAGCGTGAACGAGAATTCTTTTCTGCCGAGGAGTTAGCTTTTTGGCTTTTCTTGCCATAACGGTGAGCTCTTCAAGAGTGTCAAACATTTCACCTCCGGAACGGAGCACCAAACCAATCGCCCAGCCGCGCTCGCGGTGGAATTTTCCGGAGCAGAACCGCTTCAGAACTCCCGGCCGGATTCCGATGGTGTTTCCTTTCGGGTCGGTTATGCAAATCGCTTTGGCCACCTGGTGCATTTCGTAGAATATTTTGACCGGATCCAGACGATGCATAATTCTTTTGGCATCGTTGCGGACTACGATCGGGGTCCGCCGGCACCATTCTTTCATCGGTTCATCTTCGCGTCTGTCGCCGGTTTCAAAATATTTCTTTATCTTATCGGGATTATGGACTACCGAAGAGCACACACCGGTCAGCCAAGAAACTACACTTCCGCATTCGTTCATGTCGATAGTTCCCACCGTTCTATCCTAAAATGAACTGCCGATAATTTAGCACACAACCGAGCAATTATAAAACCACCCTTTCGGATGGTTCTATAATTTGTGGAAGTGGCGGGGATCGAACCCGCGTGCAAAATATTTTTAATGCCTCATCTACAAGCTTAGATCTAATAAATTAGAACGACGAGATTGTTAGTTTTCGTAGATCGGAGCCGATCTCAAACCCGATCTCTTATCCTCGAATATAACACCGGCATTGGCCCTACGAGACATCAAGCCGCCGATGGCGAACGCAATTAAGCGTAGGCTAAAGCTAAATTTTGGTTAGCAGTTAAGTTTTGCTGAAGTTTCACGAGATCCAGCAACTCGGCTTGCGATGCACTAAAAGATTACTCTGCCGAAACCGATCACTCCCATATTAAGACTTTAAGGTTCTTTTTATCTCCCGTTGCGATTCCCGCTTTTTGATCGTTTCACGCTTTTCATACTGCTTTTTACCGCGAGCCAAACCGAGCTGAACTTTCACGAGATTGGCCTTATTATACAACTTCAAAGGCAGTAAAGTCAAACGGTCGGATTGCATTTTGGTGACGAGATAAAGAATTTCTTTTTTATTCAGCAATAAACGGCGCGGGCGCGTCTGCTTATATCCTTCGGGGGTGTTGGCGGCCTGATAGGGAGGAATATCCAGATTAGTCATCCAAATCTCGCCGCCGCGGATGGTCGCAAAAGCGCCCACCATATTGGCGCGGCCGGCTTTTACCGATTTCACCTCAAAACCTTTTAGCTCTATTCCAGCCTCAAAGGTCTCAATGATCTCGTAATTGAAGAAAGCTTTTTTGTTGTCTGCTAACGCCTGCGTCATTTTTTGATTATACTATGATAATAATAAGGAATAAGAAATATAGGAGATGATAGAACAAATAACCAAGCTTATAAAAGGAATAGTCGGCGAAGGGCCGAAATTTAATGTAACGCCATCCGAGAAGCCAGAATTCGGCCATTACGCGACCAACGTGGCTTTTATGGTTAAGGAAGATCCGGCGGCTTTGGTTGAAAAGTTGTTAGTCGTTGGTCGTGGGTTGTTTTCCAAAGTTTCCGCGACCGGGAAGTTTATAAATTTCTGGATTGCTCCGGCAGCTTTTCAAAATGAGCTGAAAGAAATTTTGAAGGCGGGTAAAAGCTATGGTGATTCAAAAATCAGAGGCAATAAAAAAGTTCAGCTAGAATTTATTTCCGCTAACCCAACCGGCCCGCTCACGATGGCCAACGGCCGCGGCGGATTTTTGGGCGATGCGCTAGCGAATGTTTTGAAAAAGTCTGGCTACAATGTGGAAAAAGAATATTACGTGAACGACGCCGGCAACCAGGTGCGTTTGCTTGGCGAAAGCATCTTAGCGGCCGCGGGCAAAATTGAATCAGCTGAAAGTCACTATAAAGGCGCTTATGTGAAGGCGTTGGGGAAGTCCTTAGTGAAGGAAGTCCGAAGTGGGGCAAGTGCGGCCGACCTGGGCCGTTTAGCGGCAAACGTTTTGCTGGGGGGTGTTAAACAATCCGTTAAACAGGCGGGAATAAATTTTGATCACTGGTTCTCGGAATATGAAAACCTTCACCAGAAGGGAGAATTGAAAAAAGTTCTGCAGCTTTTAGCGGAGAAGGGGCTAGTGGAAGAAAAAGAGGGGGCTAAGTGGTTGAAGGGTGGCACTGCCGAAGAGCAGAAAGACCGGGTGTTGGTGAAGTCCGATGGTCAACCGACTTATTTTTTGGCCGACTTGGCCTATCACTACGATAAATTCATCCGCCGGAAATTTGAGGAGGCGATCGTGATCTGGGGCGCCGATCATCATGGTTATGTAGCCCGATTGAAGTCTGGCGTGGCTGCTTTGGGCGTGGATCCAAAAAATCTGAAGATAATTCTCGCGCAGCTGGTGCGGCTGATCGAAGATGGCAAAGAGGTGAAGATGTCTAAGCGCTCCGGCGAATTTATTACCCTGGATGATCTGCTGGCGGAGGTCGGCAAAGATGCCGCCCGATTCTTTTTCCTGATGCACAACCCCGATACGCATATGGATTTTGATATGACGCTGGCTAAAGAGCGTTCGCAGAAGAATCCGGTTTATTACGCGCAATACGCGGCCGTGCGTTGCGCCAGTATCGCCGCAAAGTCCGGTTTACGTGGATTAATTGCCAAACTTTTCAGTCCGAAATTGGAAAAGCTCACTGCCGAAAGCGAAATGAATTTGATGAAAGAATTATCAAAATTCCCGGATTTGGTTTTGCAAACCGCCAAAGACTATCAGGTAAGCCGTTTGGCTCGGTATTCGCTGGAAGTTGCCCGCGCGCTGAATAATTTTTATGAAAAAGAGCACGTGTTGGTAAAAGATCTCGGGCTGATGGGCGCGCGCTTGGCTTTGGTGAGGGCGACGAGAATAGTTTTGGAAAATGTATTGGGCGTGCTTGGAGTTGAGATTCCGGCGAAGATGTAATAATATTTTTTGCAGAACCTTGCGAGGTGGAAATGAACACTCCTCTTTGGATGATCTTATGGGTTCTTAGTTCATTTGGTTCCTACGGTTTAGCTAAAGCCTTCTGGAGAAATTTCTATCTCCGGCAGATTATAAAGTATCCTAATTATTCATTAGGATACAGCAAGGGGGAAGAACTGATGATCATTTGTTTGTCTTTGGCGGGACCCTTCAGCTTGATCGCTGTTATCCTAACAAATATCGGCGCCTGCCGATCGGGGCAGAAACCATTGGGATTCTGTCTGAAAATGCCGGAACATCTTAAATATAAAAGGACGACCTAGGTCGTCCTTTTTAATTTCTACTTGAATCGGAGCATCAGGCCAAGTCCGACTTCTTTCCGGTCTGATCGGCCGGCTCTGGCGTAGCCGGCATCGGCGAACACCCAAATGCCTTTCCAGATATGCACATCCAGTTCGGCGTTAACTCCATAGCGGTCGGAGCCGCGAGAGAACATCCAGTAGGGTTTAGCGTGAACCTCGAATCGATCCTCGTAGACGAAATCGATCGGCAGCTCCAAGGATGCTCGCGCTCGCGGTTCATCTTTGCTGTACAATTTCTTGATCGCGGAAGGATCGCGGTTATTGATGAAGAATTTTGGTTTCAGCTGAAACTTCAGCTGCCAACGGTCGTTTCAGCAAAAACCGCGGCCGTCGAGCTTCAGAAAATCGATCGTAGCGAAGAACCAGTCCTGTGATTTGCCGCCCACTCCCCGGAATTGCGCATCGGCGTTGTGCCAGCTGTGATGGCCGTAGCCGATCGCCAGGCGTTCGTTCAGGTTGTCGCCCAGGAAAAACGGATTGATCCTCGCTTCGGCATTCAGGCCGATCCGGGAGATCTGATTTTCCATCGAATGCCAGAAATAGGGATAAGCTTTGATGTGGAAATACTGACAAATCGTTGCATTGGCGACCAATCCGGTTTCTTCATCAGGATGATCATTGTTGCCGCGATAATCCAATTTGATCTGGTCGGGTTCATCATCGATCAAAAATTGTTTGACACGCGCTTCGCCACTAAGTTCAAAAATAGCCTTCTTTTCTTCCTTGGGCGGATCCTCCGCGTGTGTCCATCGGGCAAAAGAGGTGAAAGCGATCACCAGCAGGATCTTTCTCATGGTTCTCTCTCTTTGAAACAACTGACCAAATCTTAAAGTCTCGCGTTGGCAATGTCAACCAAATTTCTATATATTATGTAGGTAATATGCTTGAGGGTTTAAAGCAATTCAATCTTCCGGAAATCGAGGAAAAGGTTCTGAAATTCTGGAAAGAAAAGAAAATTTTTGAAAAATCACTGAAAAACCGCGAAGGCGCTAAGGCTTTCCGGTTCTTTGAAGGTCCGCCGACCGCTAATGGCCGCCCGGGAATGCATCACGTTCTGGGCCGAGCCTTCAAGGATATCGTTTGTCGTTATAAAACCATGCGTGGGTTTTTTGTTGGCCGCCGCGCCGGCTGGGATACTCATGGTTTGCCGGTGGAAATAGAAGTGGAGAAAAAGCTGGGAATAAAAAATAAAAGCGAGATAGAAAAATTTGGAATAGCCGAATTCAACTCGCAGGCCAAAATGTCGGTCTGGACCTACAAATCCGAATGGGAGAAATTGACCGAGCGGATCGGCTTCTGGCTGGATTTCGAGCATCCGTATATCACCTACGATAATTCATATATAGAAAGTCTTTGGTGGGTTTTTCGCGAAATTGCCCAAAAAGGATTTTTAAAAAAGCTTTACAAGATCGTGCCGTGGTGTCCGCGTTGCCAGACGCCGCTTTCCAGTCACGAACTTGGCCAGCCAGGCGCCTACAAGTTGACGAAAGACCCATCAGTTTATGTTAAGTTCCGCTTGAAGAATGAAAGCGGGAAGGGAAAAAGTAGGGAATCGCTTTTGGTTTGGACAACTACGCCCTGGACCTTGCCGGCTAATGTGGCTGTTGCGGTCAACCCAAGTCTTACTTATACCAAATACAAAGTTGGCGACGAATTCGTTTGGTCCTACAATATTCCGCCGTCTCCGCCACAGTCGGAAGACGGGAAAAAGCCGGAGTTGGAGGTGGTTGAGAAGATGTCAGGTAAAAAACTGGTTGGTCGATTGTACGAGCCACTGTATGCCAACGAGGGAAAGCACGAAATCATTGGCGCGGGCTTTGTTTCCACCGAAGAAGGTACGGGTCTGGTGCACATCGCTCCGGCTTTTGGAGAAGATGACCTGAAAGCGGCCGGGAAGGACGCGGTACCGGTAACGATCGATGATCGGGGAATCATGAACAAAGGATTTCCGGGCGCCGGGAAATTCATCAAGCAGGCCGATGACGACATCATTTCCGACCTCCGGGAGCGCTCCCTCCTATATGTAGGTAGCCAGATCGAACACGAGTATCCTTTCTGCTGGCGTTGTTCCACGCCGCTTATTTATTTCGCCCGTTATTCCTGGTTCTTTGAAACCAGCAAGCTGAAAGAGCAATTCTTGGCCTCCAATAAAAAGATCAACTGGATCCCCGAACATATCCGCGAGGGAAGATTCGGTGAGTGGCTGAAGGATCTGAAAGATTGGTCTATCTCCCGTAACCGCTATTGGGGTACGCCGATTCCGATCTGGGAATGCGCTAAAGATCAAGATCATCGCTTGGTTGTTGGGTCGTTAGAAGATCTGAACAAACACGCTTACAACAAAAATAATTTCTTTATGGCTAGACATTGCGAGTCGGACCATAACGTAAGCAATGTGATCGCTTATGACGAAAAAGGGGAAAAAGTCTCCCATTTGACCAAGAAGGGAGTTGAACAGGCTCATGCTATGGGTAAGGCGCTTTCCAAAAAGGGGCTGGATCTGATCTTTGTATCGCCGTATACGCGCACTAAGGAGACCGCCAAGATCATCGCTAAAGCAACCGGCGCGAAGATAATCGCCGATAAACGGCTAGCCGAACTGAATTGCGGGGTTTTCAACGGCCGCAATGACAACGAGCGAAAAGCATATTACGCCAACACCTTAGAAGAATTCACGAAAGCTCCTCCGGGAGGCGAGAGTTTGAATGACGTTCGAAAACGGATGATGGAGGCGCTGCTGGAAATAAATTCAAAATACAACGATAAGAAAATCCTGATCATCAGCCACGGACACCCGCTTTGGGTAATGTCCGGCGCCGCCGAAGGATTAACCAGCGAGCAGAACGTGGATTTCCGCTATCCGAAAGTTGGAGACTACAACGAAGTTAATTTCAAAAATTGGCCGTTCGACAGGAATGGCGAGTTGGATGTGCACCGGCCTTTCATTGATGAGGTTTTTTTGAAGTGCGGGGAATGCGGCGGAAAGATGCAACGCATCAAGGACGTGGCGGATGTTTGGTTCGATTCGGGAGCGATGCCGTTCGCGCAGTGGCATTATCCTTTTGAAAATAAAAAATTGATCGACAAGGGCGCGCAATTTCCGGCCGATTACATCGCGGAAGGGATGGATCAGACCCGCGGCTGGTTCTATACCCTGCTGGCGGTTTCAACTTTACTGGGTCGTGGGTTAGCCTACCGCAACGTCATCTCTTTTGGTCTGTTGCTGGATAAGAATGGACAAAAAATGTCGAAGTCCAAAGGCAATGTGGTTGATCCATGGCAAATGATCCAGAAATACGGCTCGGATGTGATCCGTTGGTACTTCTATACCGTGAATCCGCCCGGGGAGTTCAAGCGTTTTGACGAATTGGACCTAGGGAAAACCCTACGTAAGATCTTCATGCTTGCCTACAACTCTTTTGTCTTCTACAACACCTATGGAAAGGAGAAATCCAAGCCAAACGTGATTTTGGATCAGTGGATAACTTCCCGCTTGCACGAGGTTGCCGAAACCGCAACGGCCAATCTGGAAAAATATGAGATCGGCGAGGCGGCGAAAGCGATCGAAGCTTTCGTGGACGATCTTTCACGCTGGTATATTCGCCGCTCACGAAAAAATGTGTCGGGAAAAACTCTGAAAATGGTTTTAGAGACACTGGCAAAACTGATGGCGCCATTCGCGCCGTTCTTTGGCGAGGCTTTATGGCAGTCTCTTAATAAAGATTCCGTGCATTTACAGGACTGGGTAAGGGCGGACAAAAAGTTAGTCAACAAAAAACTACTGGAAGCGATGACGGAGGTTCGCCGGCTGGCGAGTTTGGCCTTGGCGGAGCGGGAGAAGGCTGGGATAAAAGTTCGTCAGCCGCTTAGAAAACTAAGTATTAAGAATAAAGTATTAAGTATTAAGGATAAGGAGCTGTTGGCTATTCTGGGAGATGAAGTCAATGTGAAAGAGGTGGTCGTGGACGGTAAGATGAAAGGTGAACTGGAATTGGATATTGAGATCACTCCCGAGTTGCGGGAAGAGGGGGTGATGCGTGATCTGGCCCGCATGATCCAGGGTTTACGCGGTGATGCGAATTATCAACCGAAAGATCTGGTGATCGTAAATCTTGAAGTTCCGGCGGAACTTTTGAAGATTATTGAAAAAAGAGCGGTGCAACTGAAAAAAGACGTTAAGGCTAAATCCATTGAATTCCGGAAAGCGCCTAAGTTTGACGCGGAAATAAGTTCAAAAATAGAGGAGTGGCCTGTTTGGGTTTCGGTTCGGAAGATCTCCTAGCTTGACTTTTCAAGGCAAATATGCTATATTGGCTGAGTGATTAAGCGCGTGCTTAATACAAAATTTTGCCGCTAATTGCGGCTTCAAAAGTTCTTTAAAAGGGAGGATGCCATGATCAGTACTGTTGTTTTGGAGTCCGCGGACGTTACGGCGCCGGTGGATGCCGAGCAGAGGAAGTCGCCAATCCAGGAGGAGCAGGAGCTGGAGGCGGAGTATGCTGCCGCAGAAGAGGCCAGAGAAAAGGCGATCCAGTTGGCAAAAGCCAAAGGCGCGCACACTTCCGTCTGGGACGCCCGTATGATCATGGGCGAAGATTTCATTGGCCTGGATGCGATCTTGCGCAGATTCAATCTGGCGCCGCTTTCCACCGAGGTCAGTGGTCTGGAGTTCGTGCCTTACCCGGAGAAGATGCTACTGGAACTTTCCGGTTCGTATCTGTTGGTCGCCGGATTTCCGGTGGACTTCATCGGGGTGCGCCAGTCCGCCTTCCGCAAGCAGTTGGCGCAGAAGGGGGATTTCTCCTACGACGGAGAGCCCTTCGCCCAGAGGAAGATGGAGGCCAGATGGTATCTAGTCGCCAAAGAGATCGCGCGCAATTCGTTGTTTCACACCAAGGCGGAACAGGACGCGCGGATCTTCGCCGATCCGATGCATGAGCGGTTGGGCGCGGTGGAGCTGGCCTACGTTGTTTCTGCCTACCGCATGGCGACTGGCAGGCGTCTCTTTCAGAACGTTGCAGCGCTCACCAGCGATTCGATCTTCACTTTCGACGGAGGCGTCCGCCAGGAGTGGGGTGTGTTCGTGGGTTTCAACGATCCCGAATTCGGGATCGCTGTTGGTACCTGTCCGGCCAATCGTCCGATGCCGAATATCGGCGCGGTGGTCAGTGTCCGGCCTTGTCCGAGGTAGTAAACAAAATGCCCGAGGATTTTCCCTCGGGCTTTTTCTTTTGCCAAAAAAGATCGGCCTAGTTCAGGCCGATCTTTTTTTTCACCTCCGCCATTTTCTTTTCGGCGGTCTTTTTGGCTTTGACGCTTCCGGAGCGCAAAGCAATTCTAATACTGGCTGGCTTTTTCAGCAGCGCCGCCTTCTTTTTCCTGAAGGGAGCTAGGTGTTCTATCAGGTAATCCGAAAGAGAATGTTTGAACTCCCCGTAGTTCATTCCCGAAAAACCGCTAGCCAATTCCTCTACCGATTTTCCGGAGACGGCCGACATAATTTCCAACATATTTGAGATGCCCGGCTTATTTTTCGGGTCGTATTTAATTTCATTTCCGGAATCGGTTACGGCAGTGCGTACTTTTGATTCGATAGTTTCCGGAGAATCATCAATGAAAAGACAGCCGCCCGGTCGGGACTTGGACATTTTCTTGGTCGGATCATCCAAGCTCATCACTCGGGCCGTCTTGGTCATTACGGCCTGCGGTTCATCAAAAGTTTCACCAAAACGAGAGTTGAACTTGCGGACCAGCGTACGGGCCAGCTCCAGATGTTGCAGTTGATCCTCGCCGACCGGCACGAACTTGGCGTCATAAAGCAAAATATCCGCCGCCATCAGAACGGGATAAGTAAAAAGACCGACATTGATGTTTTCTTTTTGGGTCGTGGCCTTATCCTTGAACTGGGTCATCCGTTGCAGTTCGCCGAAGGGCGTTACCATTTCCAGGATCTTGGATAGTTCGGCGGACTGCGGAACGGACGATTGCACAAAGATCTTGGACTTTTTCGGATCCAGGCCGGCGGCAAGATAATCCGAAGCCAGATCCAGAATTTGCGCCGGTTTTTCCTGCGGGTTGAAGTTCTCGGTAAGCGAGTGATAATCGGCAATGAAAAAGTAGCAATCATATTTACCGGAATTTTGAAGGTCAACGAAATTTTTCAGCGCGCCTAAATAATTGCCGATATGCAACCGGCCCGTTGGCTGGATCCCGGAAATCAAGACAGGCTTTGCCATTACTAAATTTCTATAACTACCGGCAAGATCATCGGCCGGCGTTTGGTTTTAGTATACAAGAACTGACCGATCTGGTCTCGTATCAGAGTTTTCAGGTAATCGGTTTCCACGCTTTTATCATGCGGAACGCGGCTGATAATGGCGCGGATCTTGCGGCGGATCTCATTAAGCATCTCCTGATTTTCTTTCAGCAGGATGAAGCCGCGGGAAATAATATCCGGGTTCTTCAGGACCTGGCCGTTGCTGCGGTTCATCGTGACGATGACGATCACCATTCCTTCCTGGGAAAGCATACGGCGATCGCGCAGAACCACTTCTTCCACGTCACCAACACCTAAGCCGTCCACCATTACATAAAAAGCTGGAACTTCTTCTTTGGTAACCGTGAAGGTGTCCTTGGTGATCAGAGCCACCTGGCCGTTATCCATCATGACGGTGTTCGCTTTCGGAATGCCGACAGACTGCGCCAGTTTGGCGGTGTGCTTTCTCATGAAGTAGTAGGCGTGCACCGGCACGACGAATTTCGGTTTGACCATTTTAACCACCAGTTTCAGATCTTCCGAGTGCGCGTGGCCGCTGGCGTGGATGTCTAGCAGTTTAGAGTTGTAGATCTCGTCTACCTGGCGGGCGACATTGTCCTGCAATGCCTGAACGCTCCGTTCATTGCCCGGCACGACAGATGAAGAAAAGATCACCGTATCGCTCTCCTTGAGGCGGACAGTTTTGTGTTCCCCGGTGACAATTTTCATCAAACCGGCATTCGGCTCACCCTGGGCGCCGGTGGTAATGATCATCACCTTGTCGTCTTTATGTTTATTTATTTCTTCGATCGGGATGATCTGTTCCTTCCGGGTTTTTATATAGCCGGTGGTCATGGCGATCTGGACGTTGTCTTTCATTGAGCGTCCATTCAGAGCCACTTTACGGCCCAGGCGGTCGGCGATCTTCAATATTGCCGAGATGCGGGTCATCAGAGAGGCGAAAGTGCCAACGATGATCCTGCCTTTCGCGCCCTTGAAAAGCTTTTCCAGGTTTTCTTCAATGTTTTGTTCCGACAAAGAAAATCCTTCCCGGATGGAATTGGTGCTGTCCAGAAAAACGGTATGGATATTCATCTTGCCCAGCCTTTCGAAAACTCCCAGATTGATCGGCTCACCGGCCTGATTGGTGTCCAGGCGGAAATCGCCGAAGTTGACCATCTTGCCAGCCGGAGTATCAATGCAGATGCCGAGAGCATCCGGGATGGTGTGGGAAATATCAAAGAATTCCACGGTGAAATTTTCCGAGACCTTTATCTTGTCGCCGTTTTTTACCACTACGAATTTTGGCTTGGAAACATTAGGGAATTCCTGGAAGCGGCGCTCGATCAGATGGCGGGTAAAACTCGCGGTGTAGATCGTCGGGCTGCCCATCTTGTCATACAGATACGGCAGGGCGTGAATGTGATCGTAGTGGCCGTGAGTGAAGATGATGCCCTTCACATTGCCTTTTTTCTGCTCGAGATAAGAGACGTTCGGAATAATGTAATCTACTCCTGGGGTTTCTTCTTCCGGAAATTGGATGCCGACATCAATGACGATTATTTCATTTTTATATTCAAAGAAAGCGCAGTTGCGGCCGATCTCTTCCAATCCGCCCAGCGGAACGAACCGCAGGACATCTTGGCCTTCGGTTTTAACTGTCGCGGCCTTTAGGGCCGGCTTTACGGGCGCCGCGGCGCGGGGCCTGATCATTGGGACTTTTATCATGCTGACGTTTATATTTTTTTATTTTTGTAATGCCCAAACATAACTTATATATGTAGGGGTTTCCGACTTTTGAGATTTTTTCTCAAAGTGCTCTCGAGAGGAGTCGAACCTCCATGCCCGTAAGGGCGTACGCACCTGAAGCGTATGTGTCTGCCATTCCACCACGAGAGCAGATAGGTTAATTTCGTATAAAAGAATAGAGCGGTGCCAGGAACAAAGGAGAAATTAACGTTACTTACATTATATAGGAGCCGGGCTTGCAAGTCAAGGTCGTTGATGATATTATCCCAGTCGGTTCTTTTAGGGGAGCAGAGATGAAAGTTCCGAAAGGCCTCACTCGTCTCGTTGAAGAGGCTTACGCCAAAAAGCAGGCCGAACAAGAAAGAGAAAATAGGGCCTACGAAGATCGTCGGAAGGCAGAGAAGGAGGAACGAAAGAGGCGCCTGAGCGCGGGACTCTCTGACGCCAAATTCATCTTCCAATGGACAAATCATTTTTGTTTTAATGAAGTAGGAAGCAAAATCCTCAAACTAGCATCTCAATCTTTCTATAGGGGCGTTATGTTCTTTGATGAAAAACTTCCAGGTCAGTCATTCCGGGGTTTGGGTGTGTCATTGCATCGCGTGTGGTGGATCCGCAGTGGTTGCGGCGCTTCTCCGGAGCGAGTTTATAGCCCAGAACAACTAGCCACAGAGATTGATCCTGTGATCTTGGCTGCTGCCGTCGCTCGTATCAAAAGCGGAAAAGTTTGGGAAACGATCAAGGATCGTTGGGAGTTAAAAGAGCTTCAATAATATGAACCCCGGGGCAACCCGGGATTTTTGTTTGCAAAAGTCCTGAAAAATGATATAAATTCAAGCAACAAGCCGACGTAGCTCAGTGGTAGAGCAGGGTTTTCATAAGACCAAGGTCGGAGGTTCGATCCCTCCCGTCGGCATAGTTGCAAACAAAAATCCCCGCTGATGCGGGGACGTTATTTCGCATATTCGAATGATGCCATGCCGTAGTTGGGGTTTGCTTTCTCGGAGAGTTTCGCCGAGGTAAGGACGGGATGTTCGTTCAAGGGGCGGCCGTTCGCCAGAAGCAAGGCCGGCACGAAGTCGCTTTCAACTCGGGAACCGCCAATGTCGATCCGGTGGTTGTCGCTGATCAGATGGATATCCATCCGGAAGATCGCCAGCACCAAAGCGGTATGCGCCGGAAAACGTTTACTATCGGAAAGCTGTTGGATGGCTTGCTCGGGGGATAGTCCTTTCATTGCCCGTCCATCATCGATCCCATAACACCAGTAAATCCCTTTGTTCTTGGGAAGCGGCACGGTATTTTCGTGAGTTCCCAGCTGTTTCATCTCCAGCCGATTGTCGATCCCTAAAAGTTTGCATTGGATCGGAATGGTGACCATTAGCTCCGAAACTACCAGGATCGCTTTCTTATTTTCCGGTCGGCCAGCGTACATTTCAAATTCATGCTGGCTATAACCGGCTACTTCGGGAAATCCAAGACTGATGAGATGGTCCACTTGTTCCGGTGTTGATGCTCCCATCGCACACCTCCATTTTTTGGTTAGGAGCTCGTTTCAATGTACTCACGGAGCATAAAGCATCGGTTTGATAATTTCAATGCTTTATGATAAAATATTGTCGCGGGGTAGAGAAGTAGTTATCTCGTCAGGCCCATAACCTGAAAATCGGGGGTGCAAATCCCTCCCCCGCAACACTCAAAAAACCGCTTTAGGCGGTTTTTTGTTATAATCAAATGTAATGAAATTAATTATCGCGAACTGGAAATTGAATCCGAGCAGCCCGGTGGATGCCGAGAAGTTGGCGAAAGAAAGCGATATCAAAGATCTGATCATTGCGCCGCCGTTTCCATTTTTGGAATTCGTGGCGGCGATGATAAAAAAAGCGACTTTGGGAGCGCAGGATCTTTTTTGGGAAGATTCGGGGGCGTACACCGGCGAAGTTTCCGGCGCGCAGTTGAAAGCGTTGGAAGTTGAGTATGTAATTATCGGTCATTCCGAGCGCCGAAAGAATTTAGGAGAGACCGATGAAATGGTTTCTAAAAAAGTGGCTGCCGCGGTTAAAGACGGATTAGTGCCGGTAATTTGCGTGGGTGAAACCCGTGAACAGAGAGATAAAAATAAAACCGTGGAGGTGGTGGAGCAGGAAGTCCGGATCGGACTTTCCAAAATTGCCGGCCACAAAGAAATGGTGGTTGTCGCTTATGAGCCGATCTGGGCGATCGGCACCGGCACTCCCGACACGCCGGAGAATATGCTAAAAATGGTAAAGTTAATAAAAGAAGTAGCCGCTCGGGTGGATATTAAAAATATTCATTGCATCTACGGCGGTTCGGTAAATAGTAATAACGCGGAAGAATTCCTCAAGCATAACGAGATCACGGGCGCCCTTGTCGGGGGAGCGAGCCTGAAAGCAGAAGAAATTAAAAACATAGTCGAAATAGCAAAAAAATATGCCTAAACTTGATCAACACAAAGCTTGGTTCTGGGTGATCCTCAATGTTGTTTTAGTATTGCTCGGATTGTTTCTCATTGTTGCCGGCAAAGCGGTTTGGCGGCAGAGCGCGGCCTTAGCGCCGGCGCGCACGATAACTATTTCCGCGGAGGGCAAGGCTACCATCGCGCCGGACCTGGCCACCTTTTCTTTCTCGGTGGTATCGCAGGGCGCTGATCCGGTAAAATTGCAGAACGACAACAACGCCAAAGTGAATACCGCGATCGATTTCGTGAAGTCGCAGGGCGTGGAAGCGAAAGACATTAAAACCTCCAACTATAATCTTTCGCCGAATTACCGCTGGGATCCGAAGACCGGAAGGAACAGCATCGATGGCTACACACTGGATCAAACCGTGACGGTGAAAGTTCGGGATCTTTCCAAAGTCGGAATTATTCTCGGCGCCCTTCCTTCAAAAGGCATCAATCAGCTGGGCGGAGTGAATTTCTCGATCGATGATCAGGATAAATTCCTGAACCAGGCTCGCGAAGAAGCTTTTACCAAAGCCCGCGCTAAGGCCCAGGCAATGGCAAAATATAGCGGGGTTCATATTGGCCGGGTGGTTAGTTTTAATGAATCTAATGGTGGGTACCCAGGTCCGATCTACTACGCAAAAGATATGGCTGTAGGCGGCGGTGGCGCTTTGCCCCCGACTCCCACGATCGAGCCTGGCAGTCAGGAAGTGACGGTGAATGTCAGTGTTGTTTATGAAATTTGGTAGGGGCTCACTAGGCCCAATACTCCAAGGTTCGGGAAACAACCTTCTCGGACACAGAATAATCCGCCTCCAGCAGGCGGATTTTCTTCCCGCTCGTTCCCGACACTCGTCCGCCGGCCGGCGGACGAGACCAAGCTGTCGGGAACTCCGCGATGTTCCTTAAAGGTTATTTCCCTTCACTTTCTTGGAGTAGGGCCGTCGTTCGCTTTGCTATATAATGAAAGAAATGTTTTTAACCACTTCCGACAAAGTTAAGATCGCTTACGACTGGTACCCCGCCCCGCATAGCGGGGCGGGGTATTTGGTTTTAGTCCACATGATGCCTTCAACTAAAGAATCTTGGAAAGATTTTGCCGAGCGAATGCGAAAAGAAGGTTTTTCTAGTATCGCGATCGACCTGCGCGGCCACGGCCGATCCCAGAGCGGTCCGGAAGGCTACGAAGCTTTTGCAGATGAAGAACACCAGCAAAGCATAAAAGATATTGAGGCGGCGGTAGACTTTTTAAAAAGCCAGGGAGCGTCGTCGGAGAAAATTACTCTGATCGGCGCTTCGATCGGAGCAAATCTCTGCGCCTGGTATCTGGCGGAGCATTCGGAAATAAAGTCGGCGGTTTTGTTGTCGGCCGGAGAAAGTTATCGAGGTATCAACTTGGAATCCATTCTGCCTAAACTGCGTTCCGGGCAGAGGTTGCTGATGTTCGCCAGCGAAGACGATATCCGACAGAAAAATAGCAACGCATCAGTTAATAGAAAGCTGGCGGATCTGATACCGGTTAACGTCAACAAAAAATTGATCATTTTTTCCAAAGGAGGCCATGGCACTGCCTACCTTGACCAAGCCACCACTCCTGCTCTAAACTTTATTAAAGGTTCAAATTAAAATAATCATTATGAAGAAAATATTATTAACGTTAGCGGTTTCGTTGGTCGCAGTTATGCCGGTAGCGGCGCAGGAAGCGGGAACCGCCCCCGTTGCTCCAAATCAGGAGCAGATCCAAAAACTAAGAATGGATCTGGAGAATCAGGTTAAGGCTTTGCGGGAGAAAGCGGCTTATGACGTGAAAACTGCGCGTGACGCAGCCACCGGTCAGGCCACTGGAAAGAGGGTTGCAGCCAAAGAAGAGATTAAGGATATCCGTGAGACTCTGCAGAACGAGATTGAAGCCAAGCGCGAGGCATTGAAAGCGGAGATCGAGGCCAAGAGGGCCGCTTTCCAGGAGAAGTTGAAGACTGTTAGAGACGAACACAAAAAAGAAGTCGCCACTCGCGTCGATAAGCGGTTGGGCGAATTGAACGACAACCGGATCGATCATTTTTCGGACGTGCTGGGGAAGTTGGAAAAAATGTTAGGCCGCATCAGCGATCGCGCGGATAAAATGGCGACGAAAGGTTTGGATGTTTCTGCTGTGAGGACGGCTATTACCGCCGCCCACACCGCTATAGATGCCGCCAAAGTCGCGGTTACCGCGCAAGCAGGCAAGACCTATACCATTACCTTTACCGGCGAAGCCGGTTTGAAAGGCGCTATGCAGGTTGTCAGGAAGGCGCTTCAAGATGATCTGAAAAAAGTTTTTGATGCCGTGAAAGCCGCGCACGAGGCTGTCAGAAAAGCGGCGGTTGCTCTGGCTCAAATAGATAAAGGTCAGGAGGGCGAGGATCATGCCACGACCACCCCGACTACCACGCCTAGCAATACACAATAAAACAAAGAATTAAACTACTATGAACAAACAAACCTTATTGCTCTCGGTCGTAGTCGTGATCCTGGTGGTGTTGGGTATCTGGTATTTCAGCTCTTCCGCTCCGCAGCAGTCCGCGCAACAGCCTGAAGATAGCGCCACGGCGATTGCCAGTGATCTGAATAGCATTGACCTAGGCGATATCAACAGCGACTTCCAGAGCGTGAACAGTGATATCAACACTCTCTAGTTGTCCACAGCCTCATCTAGCCAGTGTGCTAGTATTGTAGATACACAATTAAAAAAGCCCTGTGAGGGGGCTTTTTTAATTGATTCGGGTTTGCCCTCCCTCAACCCGCTCCGTTCGCTCCGGCGGCGAACTCCGCTTGTCGCTCGCGCTAATCGGGTTTTTGTTATGAAAAATTATACAAAAACCTCCAGAGCCGATTAAGCTCGCTAGGGTTTCGGCGAAGGCAAACCCGAATCAATTAGGTCGTGAGTTGTTGAGTAATGAAAAGCCCCGCATGAGCGGGGCGTTGTTTTTAAATGGCTTCCTCCCTTAAGCCGAGTATTTTCAGCATCCGCCGACGGTATGTTTTTCGGACGCGGATCGTACGCGCACAATAATTGTCGGCGCCTCCAATGATCGAAGGAAGGACTTTAGGGTTGAGTCCAATTCTTTCCGCAGCTCTTCGACAGTCTTCCGTTGGGAAATTTTCCCCGGTTATCGCCAGACAAACTCTGGTAATCGGACAATGAACGATGCCTCCTTCAGCATCTACTCCTGGAGTGCGAATAAACTCTTTTGGTGAGCATAGCTCGAACTCACCTTTGTGCTTTGCGAGCCGCTTCATGAACTGCTCAACGGTCATTTTCGGTTTGGGCATCTTTCTATTCTCCTTTTCAAGTAAACCGAGAAAATAATAACCAAAACGTTGTATTATTACAATATGGACTTCGTATCTATTGGAATCATCGTTGCCGTGCTGGTCATTGGATTTGCCGCGCTTTATTTTTCTTTAAAGCCAAAGGAAAAGGCGCCGGATCAGGGTTTATTGATGTTGCAGAACCAGGTGAATAAGATCGGCGAGATCGTGGATCACAAACTGGGTGAGTCCACTAGGATGATGCAGCGGCAGTTCGGGGAGAGCGCCAACATTATCCGCGATGTTACGGAAAAACTAGTGCGGCTAGACGAGACCAATAAGCAGGTGGTCAGCTTTGCCGATCAGCTGAAAAATCTGCAGGATATTTTAAAAAATCCGAAACAGCGGGGAATTTTGGGAGAATATTATTTGGAGACGGTTTTGAAAAATGTCCTGCCGCCCGGAGCTTATCAGATGCAATACGCTTTTTCCGATGGCGTGATCGTGGATGCCGCCGTTTTTGTTGATAAAAGAATTATTCCGATTGATTCCAAGTTCAGCCTGGAAAACTACAACCGCATTTTGGAAGCGCGCGATCCGGCGGAAAAGAAAAAGTATGAAGCGGCGCTGGTGAGTGATATAAAAATGCGTATTGATGAGACTTCCAAATACGTGAAACCGACCGAGAATACAATGGATTTCGCTTTTATGTTCATTCCATCGGAGGCGATCTACTACGATCTTCTTATTAATAAGGTCGGCGCGATATCGGAAGATAAAAATCTGATCGCTTATGCCGGCCAAAAGAAAGTGATCATCGTCTCACCGACTTCTTTCCTGGCATATCTGCAAACCGTGCTGCAGGGTTTGCGCAATCAGAAAATTTCCGAGCAGGCTAAGGATATCGTTAAGCAAGTGGAAAGTTTAGGTAAGCATTTGTTGGCTTACGACGACTATATGCAGAAAATGGGAAAAAACTTGGGCACCACGGTAAATATGTATAACAGCGCCTATAAGGAATTCTCAAAGATCGATAAGGACGTGTTGAGAATTACCGATAAGGCGATAGGTATTGAGCCGCAAGCGATCGAAGCGCCAGTCATTGAAGAAAAAGAGCGTTTGTTCTAAGCTTCGCCTCGGCACATTAATTGGAAAAGGAGGTTTAGGTGACTCAAGCCACCGTTGCGGAAGTCTTCACCGTTTACGTGAATCCCGCCACACCTATCGATGAGTTGGTGGAGGCTCTCGCTAGGGCGACCGGTTGCCGGATGGGAAATGTTGATGTGCCTTGGCAGGTTCTGGATTTTAAGGTCTCGGCATCGCAGTGCTCCGCGGTGGAAATGAAAATGCGACTCGCAGTTTGCCAGACCGATCTTACTCCTGCCAGAGCTCTTCCCTTCATTGATTCCTATCGGGAAGGTACTTGTCGGCCGGCCAACGCGCGCGAACTGATCATTTTCCTGACGACTTTCGTTGAGGAGCATCTGAAATATCCTATCGTGGCGGTCGGAGAAGCCGGGGATCTGCGGGGTCCGATCGTCGCCTATGCCTATCTGTTCGAGGGCCGGCGCCTGATCTTTGTCGGCCGACCGAGCAGTGATTGCAAGTGGGGAGCGGGTTGCCAGTTCCTTGTTGTTGAAAAATAATTTATTAGCCCCGCAATGCGCGGGGCTTTATAATATAAAGACATGCAAGAAGTTATCGCCCGGCGGCAGCAACAGGTTCTACACGACGAAAAGTGGGTGAAATTTTTACGTCGGACTCGGCTGTTTCATTGGATCCCGTTCGTGGACCTGGCTTTGGCGGCCGGATCAATGGCAATGGGCAATGTGAAGCCGCAGTCGGATTTTGACGTGATCGTCGGGGTGAAAACCGGCCGGATCTTTACCGCTCGGTTTTTCGCGGTGCTGGCCTTCGGCTTGTTCGGTTGGCGTCGCAAGAAGCTTAGCCACAAAGAAGAGGCGGCTGACAAGGTTTGCCTGAATCATTTCGTCACCGCAAAAGCCTATCGGCTTTCCGGTCCGCACGACGCTTATTGGCAAAAGCTTTATCAGAGTCTGGTCCCGATCTTTGGATCGAGCGAAGTTATCAATAACTTTTTTCAGGCCAATGGGGATTGGATGGGCGCGATGCGTGTTTTCGTTGATGATCTGCGCCATAACCGAGAGGGCGCCGCCTGGCCGCGGGTTTGCGTTGAGAAAATTCTTGCCGGACGCTTGGGAGATCGGCTGGAAGGCTGGTTAAGGAAAATACAGATACGGCGTATTGAGCGGGGGTTACGCAACGATCCACCCGGATACAAACCACGTATTATATATGGAGACGAGGAGCTGGAGTTCCATCCGGACACGCGCCGAACGGAAGCGTACATTGAAAATATAAAGTAGAAGTTGTAGTCTTCCAGCAGTTGCCTAAATGGCGGAGGACGGGTGCCCCAACCGAACGTTTCGGAGGATCTTGTCGAGGAATGTGGCAAGCAACACCCCGACGACGTGTTCATGATCCGCGCCGATCGTTACAAAGAACTGGATTCGAGTGGTATCGATTTGTTGATTGATTTTAAGATCCGCTTGGGGAATCGCCGAGAGACAGCTCTTTTCCCGATGGCCCTGAAGATGCAAGTGAAGACTTCGGATAATCTGCAGACGATCGGCGTGATCCTTCCGGTTAGTGGCAAGTTCCTGGCAAAAAATTCCGAAAAAATATCCAGGAAAATGCGTTGGCGGATCAAGAAACATTTGCGCCTGCACCCCTCCGTTACCTGCATGCTCTTCGTCAGTCAGTTGCGGGACGGTAAAACTCGCGAGCTGGTCATGGAGGAGATCTGGCGCGAACTGTCGGCGATCCGAAGATATCTCGCGCGCCATTATTTCCGGCTTCTGGAGAGATGAACAATACACATCCCGATCCCCGTTTACACACCGGGGATTTTTGTTAGACTATAATCAGCGCCTTGAATTAAGGAATCTGCCGTGAAGACAAAGCGATCGTGGCGAATTTTGACGCTGTTGCCGGTACTCGTTCTGGCTGGTTGCGCCAGTCTGCCGCCGGTCTCGAATTTCCAGTCGCAATACAACTTCGTCGTCCGCGGTAATGTTACCGAGGATCAGGTCAAGACCCTTGACTACATTTTGGGCCGACTTCCTCCGGCAATGATCGCCTCGATCCGGGAGATCGCCGTTCAGCCGCCGGAGCATTTTGGTCACGGTCAAATCGCGCACTTCGGCAATCCCTTGTGCGGGCCGATCATCTGTCTTCAGCCGAATAATGTGAACGATTCGGCAACCGTCTGGCACGAGACCGGTCATGCGTATCAGCGCCAATTGGACGTGGATCGTGAAGACTATTCCGAAGGTTTCACCGCGAAGTGGATCAACCTTGCCGGCGATGTGTACGTGGGTGTAGATAACTATGGCGAGCAGCCTCCCAGCGAATATCCGAGAAGGGGCCTGTTGACTCCCTATGCCAGCTCAAATAACCGCGAGGACTTGGCCGAATGGGTAGAGAATGTCTATTGTTTCTTGACCGACCGTAATTCGGCTATCGCCGCTTTGAAAGAGAATGGAGATTTTCACAAAGACGCGCGTTACGCGAAGAAACTCCAACTGCTTAACCAGTATGGTTTCCTCAACGATGAGGACTACCGGAAGGTCCTTGACTTTTTAAAATAGTTGGATTATAGTTATTTCATTCATTGATTGGTCGCTCCCCGAGCGGCCAATATTTATAAACAAAGGTTTCCGCCAAAGGCGGATCCGCCTCAGGCGGAAAAAATAAAAAATAAACAACCATGTTATTTGATCTGAAAGTATTAAAAAGAGCGGTTGACCAGATCGCCGAAGAAAAGGGAATTGATGCCGCTAAAATTTTAGAAGCGATCGAGTCTTCCATTGCCGCCGCGTATAAAAAAGAATATTGCGAGAAAGGCGAGATGATCCAGTGCAAATTCGATCTGAAGACCGGCGATATGAAATTCTGGCAGGTGAAGACCGTGGTCGATGAAACTACTATTCGCTTTGTCGAGGAAGGAGAAGAGGGAGCCGAGCCTGAAGTTCCAGCTAAACCCGAAGCGACGGCGGTCGAGGGAGAGGTTCTATTGCCCCGCTATAATCCTGACCGGCATATTTTGATCGCGGAAGCGAAAAAGATCAAAGACGATGCCACGATCGGCGATGAATTGAAGTTCCCGCTGGAAACCAAAGAAGATTTCGGCCGCATCGCCGCCCAAACCGCCAAGCAGGTCATCCTGCAGCGTTTGCGTGAAGCCGAGCGCGAGTCCATTCTGGGCGAATTCAAAACTAAAGAAGGCGAGATCGTCAGCGGCGTGATCCAGCGTTTTGACCGCGGTAATGTATATGTGGATCTGGGCCGCACTACCGGCGTGTTGTTCTTCAATGAAACCATTCCGGGCGAACACTACCGCGCCGGCGAGCGGATGAGATTTTATGTTGTTGCCGTGCAATCCGATGCCAAGATGCCGGGTATCGTGCTTTCCCGTTCTCATCCGAAATTTGTTGCCAAGCTTTTCGCTTTGGAAGTTCCGGAGGTTAATGATGGGGTTATTGAAATTAAAGCTTTGGCCCGCGAGCCCGGAAGTCGCACCAAGATAGCGGTTTTGTCGAAAGTGGACGGCGTGGATCCGGTCGGTTCCTGCGTCGGTCAGCGCGGCACTAGGGTAATGGCGGTTTCCAACGAACTTGGTCAGGAGAAATTAGACATCGTGGAATGGTCCGAGGATCCGGCAAAGTTTATTACGAATTCTCTGTCGCCCGCGAAGGTGAAAGAAGTACGAGTGCTGCAGCGCCGGGAAGCGAAAGTGTTTATTCCGGAAGATCAATTGAGTCTGGCGATCGGCAAGGGCGGACAGAATGTGCGTTTGGCCGCTAAGCTGACCGGCTGGAAGATCGATGTGCGTTCCGCGGAAAAACCAGAAGTAGCGCCGGAGGGCGGGGTGGCGGACGCTGTAGAAGTCGCGAAACCGTCCGAAGACGAGCCGAAATTGGAAGCCTAGCGCATAGCGCAAAATTTAAGCATTTAAATATATAAAAATTTAAACACATGTTAAATTATTTGATCTTCGGTCCGGTAGTCGTGGCGATCGTTTACAGCGCCTATATTATGTTGTGGCTAAAAAAGCAGCCGTCTGGCAATGCCGAAATGCGGTCAATTTCCGCCGCTATCCAGGAGGGTTCTGCGGCTTATTTGAACCGCCAGTATAAGAGTATCGCCCTAGTTGCTCTGCCTTTGGCCATAATTTTATGGCTGATCTTGGGTCCGATCACCGCTATCGGATTTCTGATCGGCGCCGTTGCTTCTTCGATCGCCGGCTATATCGGAATGAACGTATCGGTTCGCTCCAACTCCAAGACTGCCGAAGCGGCCAACAAGGGTATGGGAGCGGCTTTGTCTCTGGCTTTTAAGGCCGGTTCAGTGACCGGTTATATGGTGGTAGCGCTCGGACTGTTGTCGGTGGCGGGATTTTATTTCCTGACCGGCGACCCGAAATCGTTGATCGGTCTGGGATTTGGCGCCAGCTTGATCTCTATCTTCGCCCGCTTGGGAGGCGGTATTTTTACCAAAGCTGCCGATGTCGGTACTGATCTGGTGGGTAAAGTTGAAGCCGGTATTCCGGAAGACGATCCACGCAATCCGGGTGTCATCGCCGACAACGTTGGCGACAACGTTGGCGATTGCGCCGGTATGGCCGCCGATCTTTTTGAAACTTATGCCGTCACTCTGACCGCCGCTGTCTTGCTTGGCGCTCTGACTTTGAAGGGGGCGCAACTGGCCTTCCCGTTGGTATTGGGAGGCTTGGCAATAGTCGCTTCTATCGTAGGCGGTTTATTTGCCAAGCTTGGCAAGAGCAAATCGATCATGGGCGCTTTATATAAATCGTTGATCGCCGCCTTGGTAGTTTCCGCTGGCTTGTTCTTTTGGGCCGCAAAAGTTTATTTCCCGAATGATTATCTGAATGTTTTTCTGGCGACGATGGTAGGTTTGGTTGTTACCATCTTGATGGTGGTGGTTACCGACTATTACACCGCCAAGAATTACCGGCCGGTTAAATCTATTGCCGAGGCTTCTCGATCCGGACATGGCACCAACATCATCATGGGTTTGTCGGTGGGCATGGAATCTACCGCTTTGCCGATCCTGATCATTGTTGGCGGAATTCTAGCCGCTTACGCGCTGGTTGGTTTGTATGGCATCGCGTTGGCCGCGACCGCCATGCTTTCGGTCGCGGGTATCGTTGTTGCAATTGATTCGTTCGGTCCGATCACCGATAATGCCGGCGGTATCGCCGAGATGTCGGGCGCTCCGAAGGAAGTTCGGGAAATCACCGATGCTTTGGACGCGGTCGGCAACACCACCAAAGCGGTCACTAAAGGCTATGCGATCGCCTCCGCCGGTTTAGCCGCGCTGGTTTTGTTCGCCAGTTATGTTGAGGCAGCTTCTATGGTGGTTAAAAATATTTCCTTTGAATTACAGAATCCATATGTAGTGGTCGGTTTATTCCTGGGCGCGGCCATTCCGTTCCTATTTGGTTCGATCGCGATGCGGGCGGTGGGCGAAGCCGCCGGGGCTGTCGTGGAAGAGATCCGTCGTCAGTTCCGGGAGATTCCCGGAATCATGGATAGAACCGCTAAACCGGATTACGGACGGGCTGTGGACATCGTTACCACCGCCGCGCTGAAGAAAATGATCGTGCCGGCAATTTTGCCGATCGCGGCCGTATTACTAGTTGGCTTCCTGCTTGGTCCGGAGGCGCTGGGCGGTTTTCTGATCGGCGCGATCGTTTCCGGATTGTTTGTGGCCCTTTCAATGACTTCCGGAGGAGCCGCCTGGGATAATGCCAAGAAGTATATTGAAGCTGCCGGGGCCAAAGGTACCGATTGGCATAAGGCCGCCGTTACCGGCGACACAGTCGGCGATCCTTACAAAGACACCGCCGGCCCGGCCATCAACCCGTTGATCAAAGTAATCAGCATCGTGGCTCTTTTGATCGTTCCGCTGCTTTAGAGGTTTAAGTTATTGGCTTTAGCTTGCCTTTTCGTTGTTTTCTTGCTATCATTTCTTGGTTCTTTCGCATTGTCGCATCGGAGGGTCCGATGACGCTGAATATCGGTACGGTGATGGTGTTCGCGGGATTTTGGTTGCTAACCGCCTTTCTGTTCGCGATCCTTTGTGGAAAATTTTTTAAAAAGCGTCGCGAAAAGGAAGATCTTTACGTGGCGGTAAAATGTATCCGTAAATTTCTCGGCCGCGATCCCGACGCGCCCTACTTCGTTTATCGGAGAAAGGCGGATGGAGTGATGTGCTCCGAAGAAGTAGTGGGCAAGCCCGACCTCTGCGTCATTTGTAAGGGTTGGGGAGTGGAAGAAGCTGAAGATGCCCGCCAGCCCTTGCAGGTAATTGCTGATTGTTACATACCGCTGTGCGCGGATCACAAAGAATTTGTAAAGCAGCACGAGGAATACATCGAAAAAGAAGTGGCGGACGACGAATGGTTCGAAAATGCCCCCTCTGAATAAAACAGAGGGGGATATATTTAGAAAAATGAAATCAAATTTTAAAAAAATACCCGGTTCGCAGATAATTCTGGAAGTTTCTTTGGAGAACGCGGAATTTTTGCCGTATTACAAAGCCGCCTACGATAAGGCGCTGGCGCGCGTGCAAATAAAAGGTTTTCGGCCGGGCTCGGCTCCTAAAGAGATGGCCGATCAGGGCGTGGATAAAGAAACGGTTTTTAGCGATGCCGCCAAAGAAGCCATCCGCTGGAGCCTGGATGAAGTTTCTAAAGATAAAGAATGGACTTTGATCGACGCGCCGAAGATCGAGGTGGAAGATGCCAAGGACGGTATCAAATACAAGGCTACTCTGACAATTTTTCCGGAGATCAAGCTTGGTAATTATCAAAAGATCGCCCATAAAGTTTTGGGTGAGAAAAAAGAAATGAAAGTGGAAGCGGGTGAGGTGGAAAAAACTTTGGAGTGGCTTCAACAGTCTCGCAAAGAGGGTGATAAGGTTCCGGAACTTAATGATGAATTTGCAAAAAAAGTTGGTAAGTTCCAGACGGTGGAAGAATTAAAGAAAAGCGTCAGCGAGGGAGTTTTGCTGGAGAAGCAATATCGTGAGAAAGAGCGTTTGCGTCTGAAAATGCTGGAAGAGATCATTAAAGCTTCCGAAATCGATCTGCCGCTTATCATGGTGGAAAAAACCGAAGCCAATATGGCCAAACAGTTGGGGCCGATGCTGAAGGCTTCCGGGAAAACCGAAGAGCAGATCCATAAAGAACTGCACGAGCGGGCCGGCCACAATGTTGCTTCTAACTTGGTGATCTACCGGATCGCTCAAAACGAGCAGCTGGAGCCGACCAAGGAAGAGGTTGGAGAAGAGGGAGATTACAACTATAATTATGGTGTGCTTCTGAACGAGAAAGTTTACTCGTTTTTGGAGAAACAATAAAATGAACAATAAAGAAATTCGTAACGATTATCTGATTCCGACCGTCATTGAGCGCGTTCCCGGCGGGGAGCGGGCCTTTGATATTTATTCCCGTCTTTTGAAAGAACGGATCATCTTTTTGGGTGGCCCGATCAACGATGGCCAGGCCAATGTGATCATCGCCCAGCTCTTGCACTTAGAGCACGAAGATCCGAAAAAGGACATCAAGCTCTACATCAACAGCCCGGGCGGCTCGGTGACTGCCGGTATGGCGATCTACGATACGATGCAATATATAAAGCCAGACGTTTCCACGATCTGTGTCGGCATGGCCGCCTCGATGGGCGCGGTGCTGTTGGCCGCGGGAAAGAAAGGGAAGCGTATTTCTCTTCCGAACGCGGAAATAATGTTGCATCAGGTGATGGGGGGAGCGGAAGGCCAGGCAATAGAAGTAGAAATTGCCGCCAAGCATATTTTGAAGATCAAGGATCGGCTGAATCATGTTCTGGCGAAGCACACCGGCCAGTCGCTGACGAAGATCGAGAAAGACACCGACCGGGATTACTTTATGACCGCCGAAGAGGCGAAAGCTTACGGCTTAGTGGACGAGATCATTAAAGGAAAAAAATAAGGGCTCGGTCGCATTGTTTCTCGGAAACAGAATAACCCCGCTCCAACGGCGGGGTTTTCTTCACCCTCGGCGGTTGTTCGTTCGTAAGATATGTAACGAACGAACCAAGCCCAACCGCCTCCGGGATGTTCCTAGAACCAATGCGCCCTCACTTTTGTTTTGGGGCGCAGCGAGCTTGACATTTTGGCTGAATCAGGTATAATTGCTGTGTGAAGTAAGTACTTTTACAACCCGCCGTCTAAAGAAAGGAGCGGTTTCGTGCTAATCCCGGGCGCGTTTATCGGCAAAGGCGAGGCAATGCAGGAGTTTTGCGACGCCATTCCGGAAAGTGACCTGCAGTTGATCTGGCATGGCTATCCCCGAGCCAATATCGGTATTTTTCTGATTTTCCAGAGATTGCAAATTCCTTTGAAAGAAGCCTGGGCTTTGCCGCCGGAGTCTAAGATAGCCTGCTCTATGCCGGGTTGTGGTTGCTACAAAAAGCGTATGAAGGTCAGAACTGATAGCGTTATTATCGCTATCGAGCGGGCCAAGAAACAGATCGCCGACAGAAAGCAGGAGATTCAAAAATTGCAGGCTTTGGAAGCAGAAAAGCAGAAAGCCATTCCGGCAGAGAATTTCCGGCGCCGGGTCGTTTTCAACAGCGGGATAACCGTTGAGGTGGGTGTGACCAGGCATGCCCAAGAAAGGTACTGTGAGCGTTTCCTGGGGATGAGCCGACAAGAAGCAATCGAGGGGTCGCATTCGCTTGAGATCTTTCAAAAGATCTCGGAGAGCTTCACTCGAGCGCGTAAGATCCAAATCCAACAGAGCGAGATGCATTTTAGGTTCCTGGCTTACGGCCTGGCGGAATACTTTCTAGATGACCAGGACAAAGTTCTATTCACCTTGTCGCCAGAGCGTAAGCCGGCAGTTCTGACAATTACGAGATATAACCGTCAGCCAGCGAGCCGGCAGGATAATTCGGTTGAGTCCTATGACCCAATCGGCGCTTGGCACCGTGAGTATCTGAACCGGCAAAAAAGCAAGAAATCAGGTCCCCGCTAACCGCGGGGATTTTTTATTTTCCGATGTATCTGCTAAAATAATTCCAGCTTTTTGGGATGGGGAAAATGCTTTACGCGATCGGTTCGCTGTCAACGGTGGCCTTTGTTGTTTTCCTGATCGGGTACGCGTTGCACGCGATGAAAGGCCTGGAGCCGAGCGCCAACTGGTGCCTGGTGATGGCGATCTGCGGGGCGGTAATGACGGTCGGCAATGTGCTGGCGGTGTTGAGCGGAAATTTCATCGCTGGATTGTTCTTGTTTTTCACTCTTCCCGCCGCCATTCACTATTATCGGATGTGGCAGAGCCGAAAGCAGGGGTGGCAATGATTTCACAGACATCTTCATCTTGGGTGCTGATCATCGGAGTGGCGGCGATGGTGTTCGGGTGTATGATCGCCGATTGGGATGATCCGAGAAGTAGGGCGAGGTCGTCTTTTATTCTTGCGGTCGGCAATGTAGTCTCGCTGATTGGCTTGTTTATGCTTGGCGCAAGCGCCTGGCTCCTATTGTTCTTCGTGTTCACGGCCCTCTTTTTTCTCAGAGAATGGCAAATCGCCAAAGATATTTAGCAGCCCCGCGCTTTGCGCGGGTTTTTTATTTTCCAGTGATGGTTGACGTTCAATAAAAAATCCGCTATTATCTTCCCGACAGTTGATCTTCCAATACCCCCACGAAAGGAGTTCGCGATGATGTACGCTGTCGGTCTTACGTCTTGTTGCATGGGTGTGATTCTGGTTCTTTGGGCGTTTATGGTTTGGGTGGGTGGCCGCGTTTGGGTGAGTCACAGCAAGGATCTAAGCGCCGGAATGTGTCTTGTTACGTCTATTGGCTTTGCGTTGCTTTGTTTTAGCAACGCGGTAGATCTGCTTTCGGTGTACCATAGTCTTTCGTCCCTTCCATTTATTCTGTTAAACGCCGCTCTTGCGACAGGATGGTATTTTAGATATACAGAGCGGCGTCCGCCCTCAACTAATCCAAGCCCTGATTAATCAGGGCTGTTTTTTTATCTTTGTTCATATAATATGGAGAATATGAGTGAAAATCTTTTATCTCGCGGAGTGGAGGATGTGATCGTAAAAGAACATCTAGCGGCCGCTTTGAATTCCGGCAAGAAACTGCGCATTAAATTTGGCGCTGATCCGACCGCTCCCGACCTGCATTTGGGCCATGCCGTGGTTTTGCGGAAGCTGAAAGAGTTTCAGGATGCCGGCCACCAAGTGGTTTTGATAATTGGAGATTATACCGCCAAGATCGGTGACCCGTCCGGCCGGTCAAAAACCCGTCCGCCGCTCACAGACAAAGAGATCAAGGTGAACGCGAAAACCTATTTCAAGCAGGCGGGGAAAGTTTTGAATATGCGCAAGACCGAAGTTCGCTACAACAGCGAGTGGTTGAAGAAAATGAGATTCGCCGATGTGTTGGAGTTGATGGCGAAATTTACCACCCAACGGATTTTGGAGCGTGACGATTTCGCTAAGCGTATTAAGGAGGGAGTGGAAGTCTATTCGCATGAACAGGTTTACCCGATGATGCAGGCCTACGATTCCGTAGTTATTAAAGCCGACGTGGAAGTTGGCGGCACCGATCAGCGATTCAATATGCTTACTGGTCGCGATCTTCAGCGGCATATGGGTTTGCCGGAACAGGATGTGATTACTATTCCGCTTTTAGTCGGCACCGATGGAGAAAAGAAGATGTCTAAATCGCTGGGTAATTATATCGGCATTACCGAAGCGCCGGTAATGATGTTCGGCAAAGTAATGTCCATTCCCGACAAACTAATCGAGCAATACTACAAACTTTGCACCGACCAGGAGCGAACACTGCCGGATCCCCGCGAAGCGAAGCTCCGTTTGGCGAAGCTGATCGTCACCCAATATCACGGAGAAAAAGAAGCCGAGAAGGCCCAAGACGAATTTATCCGGGTGGTTTCGCATGGAGAAGTTCCCGCGGATCGGCCCAAGCGAAAAGATCTGGCTGGAATGCCCTGGCTGGACGGTTTAGTGAAATCCGGAATTGTAGCGAGCAAGAGCGAGGCCCGGCGTTTGATCGAGCAGAATGGCGTGAGCGTGAATGGCAATCCGGTTAATGATGCCAATGGTACGATCCCTTCTGGCGTAACGGTAAAAGTAGGTAAGCGGCACTATTTTGATACCTAGATAAAAGCGGAAAAACTCTCTATAATTAGGCCGTTATGCCAAGAGC